>DASXKV010000033.1 GCA_036496605.1 Gemmatimonadaceae bacterium
TCGCCGCTTTCGTCGCCGGCACAATCCCGAACACGAGTCCTACCGCGACCGAGACGCCGAATGCGACGGCCACCGACATGGGCGACACGATCGTGTGGATCTTCGCGAGTCGCTCGATGCCGACCGCGGCGAGCCCGCCGCAGATGATGCCGGCGATTCCGCCCGCGAGGCTGATCATCACGGCTTCGCTCAGGAACTGCGCGCGAACGTCGCCCTGCGTCGCGCCCACCGCGCGACGTACGCCGATCTCTTTGATGCGCTCGAGGATCGACGCGAGCATGATGTTCATGATGCCGATGCCGCCGACGATGAGTGAGATCGACGCGATCGCGCCGAGCACCACGTTGAAGATCGTCTTCGTGCGCTGCTCCTGCTTGAGCAGCAGCTCGGGCACGGTGATCTCGAAATCGACGACGTCATTGTGGCGGCGCTTGAGCAGACGCTGAACGATCTCCGCGACGGGCGATACGGCGGCGGCGCGGTTCACCTGGACGACGACCTTGTCGAGCTGGTTGTAGTTGCGTTTCTCCGCGCGCTGATCGTCCGTCTCCGACGAATCCGGCAGACTGAACTCCCGCGCCGCAAGCTCCATCTCCTCCTGCGTCACCTCGCCGCGATTGCGGAATCGAAGCAGCATCGTCGGCAGCGGAACATAGACGTCCATGTTGACGTCGCGGATGCCTAACCGCTGCGATACGTCAGCGGAGACCTTTCGGTCTTCGAGCACGCCGACCACGGTCAACCACTGGTTGCCGACCTTGATCGTGCGGCCAACCGGTTCTTCGGTAGTGAAGAAGCGCGACTTCACACCTTGCCCGATGATCGCGACCGCCGACGCGGCGTCGTAGTGCGGGCGAGAGAAGAGGGTCCCCTGCACGAGGCCCATGTTCATGAGCCGAAAGTACGACGAATCGACGCCAACGACCTTGCCGGAGCGGTGCAGTCCCTCGCGCGTGAGCACGGTGTTCACGACGACCTCGCTGCTCGTCGCGTTGACGTCGGGAATCACCTCGGCGATGCTCTCGGCGTCGCGATAGGTGAGGCCAGGCGTGAAGCGCTTGGAGTCCTTCTTGTCGTCCTTGTCGACCTTGCCTTCCTTCTGCTCGACGAGCGGCGTGATGACGATGTTGTTGGCGCCGAGTAAGCGCATCTGCTCGAGGATCTCCTGCTCGGCGCCATTCCCGATGGCGAGCATCGCGATCACCGACGCGACGCCGAAGAGGATGCCTAACGACGTAAGCCCCGCGCGCAGCTTGTTGTGCCCGACCGCCTCGGCGGCGGTACGGGCACTGAAGGCAACGTGCGTCGCGATCTCGCGCGCTCGATCAGCGCGGTTTGGCATTCGCTCGCGGAGCAGGCGCCGAGAGCATGACACTCTTCGCGGTATCGGAACCGCCCGTCGCTGGCGCCACGGGCTTGAGCCCCGGAATGAGCGCGACCTTCAGGCTCGCGCGATCTGGCGGCGGCGCGAGGAGCACCTTGTCGCCTTTCTCGAGACCTCGCCGTACGACGATCTCGTTGTCGTTCATCACGCCCGGATCGATCTGCTGCTTGATGACGTGGCTCCCGTCGCGCTTGTACACAAAGGAAAGACCGCCATCGCTCGTCACCGCCTCGAGCGGCACCGATAGCACATGGTCGACCGATGCAGTCTCGATCGCGTTCGAGGTCGTCATGCCGGGACGGAGCGTTGTATCCGATGCGGCGATGTCGATCTTCACCTCGAAGACTTTCGAGTCCTGATTCGGCCGCTGCTCGCCGACATTGGCGACAGACGTCACCGTGCCGTGGAGCTTCTTCGTTGGATCGGCGTCCAGCGAGATGAGAACCTTCTGACCGGCGGCGATCTTGCGAACATCGACTTCGTTCACGTAGGTGTCGGATTCCATCTGCGAGAGATCAGGCAACGTCGCCACCGTTGGATCCCACGGACTCCACTGCGAGCCGACGCCCTTCTTCTTGCCATTCCATTCACGGACATAGATCACCATGCCCGACGACGGCGCCTTGATCGTGAAGCTCGACATCACGTCCTGAATGATCTTGAGCTGGTTCGCTTGACGATCACGATCGGCGCCGACCTCCGCCATCTTCGCCACGGCCTGCTTGAGTTTCGTCTGGTAGCTCACCTTCGACTGATCGAACGCTCGCTGCGCCTTCTCGAAATCGATCTCCGCTTGGCGCTTGATCGTCGGTGCCTCGTACTGCGCCTGCTCCTTGGCGAGCTTCTTCTCCTCGAGCGTGTATTCCGCGGTACGAATGTCCTCGCGCGCCGTGGCCAGGTTGAGCGCCGAGTCGAGCTGCGCACTCGTGTACTGTGCCTCGGCTTTCTGGAGGTTGAGCGTAACATCGGCGAGCTTCGCGGCAACGGGGCCCTTATCCAGCTCGGCGATCACGTCGTTTTCCTTTACGACCTGCCCCTCGGGCACGATCGACGCGATCTTGGTCTGGTAGACGTTGATCGCCTGGGCATTCCCAGGCCCCGTAACCTGGACGAACTTGCGCGCCCGCAACTCGCCGGTCGTGGTCACCGTCACGTGGAAGCTGCCTTCCTTTACAGTGGCGATGACGGCGGCTTCGTCTGCGGCGCTCGAAGGGCCAGACCACTTGTACCACGCGATCGGCCCGGCAACGAAGAGAGCGAGGACGAGCAACAGCACCCAGGGTTTGCGAAGCTGTTCCATATGGATTCGCCGGAGAAAAGAAGAACGTCGCGCCCGACTCGGGGCACGACCAGCATTTCCAGCCTAGCGTTGGGACGTCGTCACCGCAACCAGCCGAACATTAGAATTGGCTAATGAACACCGAGCCCGGCCTGCAGAGATCGTGCTCGTACCGCTCGACGGCCCCTATTGGACACGCCGTCCGGACAAATCGTTGACAGGCGATTGGTGGCCTCACCCATCGCCTCGCAAGGCCGTCGGGGGATCCGTGCGGGCGGCCTGGCGAGCGGGCAGGTACGTGGCAACCAGAGCCGCGCCTATCAGAACGAGCGAAACGGCGCCAAGCGTCAGCGGATCCGACGGTTGCACGCCGTACAGGAAGCTCGCCATCGATCGCGTCAGGAGCAACGCGCTTGCTACGCCGGCCGCCGCGCCGATGAGCGCAACGACCATTCCCTCCCGAACGACCATCCTCACCACGGCGCCAGGCGCGGCACCTAACGCGAGCCGGATGCCGATCTCGTGTGTACGTCTGGCAACGGCGTAGCTCATCACGCCGTAAATGCCCACGCCTGCGAGCAGCAGCGCGACACCTGCAAAGACGGCGAGAAGCACGAGCGTGAAACGCGGGCGTGCGTTCGCCATCTGCACGACTGCGTCCATCGTCCTGACTTCCGATACGGGAAGGTTGCGGTCGAACGACCAGACCGTATTTCGAATCTCAGGCACAAGCGGCGCCGCGTCACACGCGAGTGGCGCTCCGCACCGCGCGCGCACGACTAGCGTCATGTACCCGACGTGCGGTGCCATGTTTGTTAGAAAATTCTCCTCTTGCAGCCATGGCACGAAGATCTCCCCCTCCGGCGGCGCCGCCCAATCGGAGCGCACCATGTTCTTGACGATCCCGACCACCGTGAACCACGTCGAGTTCGCGCTGGGTCGGTCGAGCGTGATGCGCTTGCCAATCGGGTCGTCACCGGGCCAGAGGCGGCGCGCCATGAAATCGTTGATGATTACGACGGCTGGCATGCCAAGGCGATCGGTCGCGGCCACGTCGCGTCCGCGCAGAATTGGAACGCCCATCGTCGCGAAGTATCCTGGCAGCACGACTCGATAGGTGGCAGTCGGTGCGTCGCCCGGCTTCGGAACGCTTCGCCCCTCGACGAAGTATGGCATCCCCCAATTGTCACCGATGATCGGCACGTGATTGATCGCGCTCGCGTTGTCGACGCCCGGTAGCGATCGAACGCGCGCGAGCAACTGTTCGATGAAGGGCACACGACGTCCGGGCGATGCCTCGGCGGATCCAGTGAACGACACTACCATCGTGACGACGCCACGCGGATCGAACCCGGGATCAATGTTGTGGAGCGCAATGAAGCTGCGAATTGCCAGGCCCGCGCCGGTGAGGAGAATGAGGGCAAGCGCAAACTCCGACGCTACCAACAGATCGCGCAGACGGTGTTGTCGCTTCCCCGTCCCAGCTCGCCCACCTTCGCGCAGCGAATCGGTGAGTTGCGCGCGCGACGAGCGCAGTGCCGGAGCCATGCCGAAGAGGAGACCCGTGGCGAGCGACACGCCGAGGGTGAACACGACCACGCGCGCATTGAGGCCGATTTCGCCGGCGCGCGGCAGGCCGGCGCCACCTAACGCAACGAGTGCGTGAACGCCATAGGAAGCGAGCACGAGGCCGATGACTCCGCCGATACCGCCAAGCAGCAAGCTCTCGGTAAGCAATTGCCTGACGAGTCGGGTACGACCCGCGCCCAGCGCCGCGCGCACCGTAATTTCCCGCTCGCGCGCAGCGCCGCGAGCAAGCAGCATGTGCGCGACGTTCGCACACGAAAGCAGGAGGACAAATCCGACTGCGCCGAGAAGCACCAACAACGCGGGCCGGACGTCGCCGACGACGAGATCGCGCAACGGATAGACGTGGACATCGCGATTGGTCCCCGGATATGTCCGCTCGAGTCCGGCGGTGACCTTCGCGATTTCGGCGCGCGCAACCGCGAGCGAAACGCCCGTTCGGAGCTTGGCGAGCACGCGAAGCGAACTGCCTTCTCGGCTCGCCGATTGCGTGCCTAACGCGAGCGGCGCCCAGAGATGGACGTCGTGCGCCCAGAACATCGGAAAGTCGAAGCCGGGCGGCATCACACCAACCACCGTGTAGGCGTTGGCGTCGAGTGTGATCGTCCGGCCGAGGATGCTCCGATCGGCGCCGAAGCGCCGTTGCCAGAAGCCCCAGGACAGGACGGCCTCGTGTTCACGTCCCGGCTCGTCCTCGCCCGCGACGAAGAGCCGGCCAAGCGCGGGTTGTATGCCGGCGAGCTGCAGGGCGTCCGTCGTGAGACGGAGCGCCTGGACCTTCTCGGGATTGCCGCCGCCTGTCACGTTAGGTGTCCAGTACTCGGCGGCGCCGACACGCTCGAACGCGGTGCTCTGCCTCCGCCAGTCGAGAAAGTTCGCGGGGGCGACGGGATTGCTGCGATGGTGCAGGATCGCAACGAGCCGGTCCGGATCGCCTAACGGGAGCGGCCGAAGGAGCACGGCATCGACGACGCTGAAGATCGCGGTCGTCCCGCCAATTCCCAAGGCGAGCGCGACCAAGGCGGTGCTGGTGAAGGCGCGGGCGCGCATCAACGAACGCCAGCCAAAGCGCACGTCGCGCAGTATGGTCGATTCGATCATGCCACTGGGACACAAGCTGCGGACAAAGGGTTGGGCACGAGCGCCGGACTACCCCTCCCCGCGGGCTGATCGGAATGGGGGCTAGGGACATAGGGGCTAGCGGAAAGCGCGCACCGCGCACTATGCCCTAGCCCCTAGTCTCTAGCCCCTAATCTCTAGCCCCTAATCTCTAGCCCTAACCCCTCTTCATTCACCTGTCAGTCGCGGTCTTTGCGCTCCGGCCCGCGTCGAGATCATTCCAGTTGAGAATCGCGTTGAAGCCCATGGCGAACGTGCCCTGTGTCTGCCACCGCCAGAAGGGTCGAATCGCGAACATCACGACGTGGCCCTGACCGATCGACTCATCGACGAGTTGCGCGCGGTCGCTGAGTGTCGAGCCCCCCTCGAGGGTGCCGGACAGGAGCATGTCCTCGGCATTGGCCGGGAACTGGATAACGACACGCGTCTTGCTCGACGGATCAGCCGTTAGGCCAGCCACCGGACGCGCCGTCGTCGGACCGCCGAAGCCTCCGCCTCCTCCACTGCCGCGGCCAGCGCGGCCAGTCGCGGGGCCGGAATCGATCGCCGACGCGGGCAACACGCCGTATGCCTGGCCGGAGTGATCCGGATCCCACGCCGAGAGTTTGAGCTGCGTCGCCATCGGTGTGGTGTTCTGTCCCTGCGGACGCGCGGCACTGCGGCCGCCGGGCGCCGCGTTAGGCGCTGCCGAAGCGGCGGCCACCTCGACTGGCGGCGGAGCACCGGCGCCCGCATTCAGGACGGGACCCGAGTTGAAGTACACCGGGACTTCGCCATGATCGTAGCCGTACACGAGCGGGCTGTGGCGGTCGCTGATGATGCCACGAAGGATCGTCCCACGCGCGAAGAGCGTCGGTGGATTTTCGACCGTGACGCCAGGCACGAGCTTCATCTCGGGCAGGATCGCTGCCGTGCTGCCTTCGGTGATCAGCGTGCCGCCCTGTTGCACGAACTCGTACAACGCCTTGTAGCCTTCCGGTCCAACGCCGCCACGAATGTCGTCGGTCGAGTCGGGGTAGCCTAACGCCTGGAATTCCGCCGTGCGCTTGTAGGGGATCGGCACGTTAGGCGCCGGGCGACCGGAGTCAGCGGCGGCGCCGCCGCGACCACCGCCGAATGCCTGGCCAGGCAGCGGCCCGCCGATCGGCGTTCCACCATGCGGCCAGATGATGACGTCGTATTTGGCGCGGAGATTTCCTTCCTTGAGCTTCGGCTCGCCAAAATAGGCGTAGGGCACGCCGTAGTGATCGAGCGCGGCGCGGACCCAACCTTCGTCCTGCGTGCGCGTCCAGCTATGGACGTAGCCGATGCGCGGGATGTCGAGGTCGTGCGACTTCACCGCAGGGGCGGACGCCATCGCGTAGCCGGAGAGGCCGAGCTGCTCGAGCACCGGCTCGAGCTGCGCCCGATTCGCGTCGGCGATGACGAACGCGCCCGGCACGAAGTGATGCCCGTTCGCGTCGAACTCCTCCTCGGCCGCCTGCATTTTTACATTGGCAAGCTTGAAACGGAACGTGACGAGGTTGTTGTCGCTCGTGTTGTCGACGACGACGACGCTGCCCGTGCCGGTGATTCCGCCGGGTGCGGTGACATCGCCCGTCACCTTCTTCATCGGTTCGGCGAGCAAACTCTTATCGGTGACATCGAAGACCGTGAGGTTCCGCATCAGCGGGAACGTCCAGCCGGTGTCGTCATACGGCGCCGGGTTCGCCGGCGAGAAGTTCTGCAGCGCGAAGTACATGTCGGCGATCGTGCGATAGGGCTGATCGCCGCGAATAATGTAGTCACCCGGCTGAACATGGACCTTGCCGGCCGTGAAGGCGCTCGTCGCAACGTCGAACTCGAGGCCCTGGCGGCGCAAGTCGTTTACAGCCTCCGCCGCGTTCTCCTTTGCATGCTGATTCGCGGGGATGACCCAGCCGAACAGCGGGCCATCCTTGCCCTTCGCGACGGCACGCTTGTTCTTGATCCAGTAATTGTCGAGGTACATCGCCTTGTTCTTCGCGACATAATTGAGCGCGAAGAGAATCGCCGACTCCTGAATGTTCGTGTTGTTGCGTGCGCCCCACTTGATGTATGGAAGGGGCGGATTCGGCCGGAACCATTCTCGGCTCGTCGTCGTTGCGGGCGGGCGGACCTCGTAGTTGTCCGGCCCATAGCTCTGCACCTCGTAGAAGCGACCGACGGCGTTGTGGGTGTGGGCGATGAAGAACAAGTAGTTAGGCACCCACCCGTCGTAGAACCCGTACGTCCACACGCCAGGGACGCCACGCTTCGTCATCTCGTCGATGTCGTTCTTCGCGAGCATCCACCACTCGTCGATCGTGATCGGATCGATCTGCTCGTTGTACGGGCCGGTGCCTGTCGATGCATAGAGATAGGTCACGGCTTCGTGCAGGTCGTGGAGGATCGTCGGCGTCCAGTCGAGCGTGACCTTTGTGATGTTCTTGGTGAGGTCGAGATACTGACCCATTCCGTCGCGGTTGTTGTCGTGCTGTACGTACTTGCCCCAGTACATCAGCGGCAATGTGCCGACGGTCTGGCGGTATTTCTTGTTCCAGTAATACGTGTCGACCGCTTTCTCGCGCCCGTCGACTTCGACAACCGGAGTAATGAGGGTGATCACGTTGTTACGAATATTCTGAATCAGCGGCGTCTCTTCGACGACGAGCCGGTACGCGAGCTCCATCAGCATCTCCGGACCACCGAACTCCGGCGAGTGAATGCCGCTCGTGATGTAGTAGACCGGCTTGGCGGTGTGCAGAATGCGCTGAGCCTCCGCCTCGGTCGTCTTGCGAGGGTCGGTGAGGGCTTTGAGCATGCCCTTGTAGCGATCGAGCTGCTTGATGGTCTGCTCGTCGGCGATGGCGAGGAGCACCATGTCGCGGCCTTCCTCGGTCTTGCCGATCGTCCAGAACTTCGCGCGCGGCGATGCCTTGGCGATCGCCTCCATGTATCGATGGATGTCCCGGGCGTGGGTCAGCTCGCCTGGCGTCCCCACGATTTTGCCGAGGAACTTGAGCGGCGTCGGGACGGTGTTCGAGGCTGGGAGGTGGTCGACCAGTTCCGTCGTGATCCGAGGATCCTGGAGATACTCGTGGATTTTCGCGGTGTAGGCCGAATCCATCCGCTGGGGCGCGGCCTTGGTTGCCGTCTGGGCGCCGGCGAAGGAGGGAATGGCGAACGCGAGGAGGGGGAGAAGAAGGCCGATCCGAATCATCCTGCGAGACATGTCAGTTGTCCTTTCCGACAGTTGTGGGGTGGTCGGGAGAGTGGAGCACGTGGGCAGTACGCGCCAGGGTGGACTTTCGCTGATGTCACCATCGCCGGCGCGCATTCGAGCAGATGGCCGCCTGTTGTTGACCCATTGCCGGGGGTGACCCATTGCCGCCGATTCGTGCGTTGAGAAGAATTGTGGACATGACCGATCGCACCGCAACCGACCATCGCGAGATACTCCAGGCGCTACCCACGCGCGGGCTCGCCGACCTCCTCGGAATCGAAATCGTCGAGCTCACGCCGCAGCGCGTCGTCGCGACGATGCCCGTGGACGAGCGCACACGCCAGCCGTTCGGAATTCTCCACGGCGGCGCCTCTGTAGCACTGGCCGAGACCGTTGCGTCGTTAGGCGCGGCGATGAACGTCGACCTCGAGCGGCAGAGCGCCGTTGGGCTCGAGATCAACGCGAATCACATCCGGGCCAAGCGGGAGGGGCTCGTGCGAGCGACGGCGACGCCGTTTCACGTTGGGCGATCCACACAGGTGTGGGACGTCCGGATCGTGGACGAGCAGGACAAACCCGTCTGCATATCGCGCTGCACGCTCGCCGTTGTCCCACGCTGACCGCGTGTCCCGATTTCGTCTCCCTCCGCGTATTAGCTGACAGCGGAGCGAGGGACAACTCGGCGCCGTGGATCGGGGGGCGGTTGGCTCGGGAAAGCGTTATGATCCGTGCCCCCGACAGCCGGCCGAATCCCCGCTCCACGCGTCGCGCCTTTGCGCTTCGACACTGCAGTCCTCTTTGCACCACTGGAGGTAGGCTTATGGGTGTTGGAATCCAGATACTCAGCGGCGGCGAGGTCGTTTTGCCTGACGACGTCATCGAACGGCTGCGAACATCTCTTCACGGGCGGCTGATCACGCGCGACGTTCCTGATTTTGACGATGCGCGGACGATCTGGAATGCGATGGTCGATCGCCGGCCCGCGCTCATCGCGCAGTGCGCCGACGCGAACGACGTCGTCCAGGCGGTGCGCTTCGCGCGCGAGCACTCGCTCCTCACGTCAGTCCGCGGGGGCGGGCACAACATTGCCGGCAATGCAGTGGCCGACGATGGCTTCATGATCGATCTCTCGCCAATGCGGTCGGTGATCGTCGATCCCACGACGCGCACGGCTCGCGTCGGCGGCGGCGCCACGTTAGGCGCGATCGACAAGGCGACACTGGAGCACGGTCTCGCAACGCCGCTGGGCGTCAACTCGACCACGGGCGTCGCAGGCCTGACCCTCGGCGGCGGCTTCGGCTGGCTGAGTCGACGGCTTGGCTTGTCGAGTGATAACCTACGGGGAGCAGAGGTCATCACCGCCGATGGCGAGACCGTTCGCGCGAGTGCTACCGAGAACGCAGACCTCTTTTGGGGGCTTCGGGGCGGCGGCGGCAACTTCGGCATCGTGACGTCGTTCGAGTTCGCGTTGCACTCGGTCGGCCCAACGGTTCTTGCCGGCCTGATCGTGCATCCGCTCGAGGACGCGAAGGACGTGATGCGCTTCTATCGGTCGTTCGCGCCAGAAACGCCCGATGAATTGGCACTGTGGCTGGTCATGCGAAAGGCGCCTCCCCTTCCCTTTCTGCCTGCGGAATGGCATGGGAGAGACGTCCTCGTACTTGCGGCGTGCTATTCGGGAGATCTCGCCGATGGTGAGCGCATTCTCAAGCCGCTGCGCCAGTTCGGGCATCCGATCGCCGATGTCATCGGTCCGCAGCCCTTCGCGGCGTGGCAGCGGATCCTCGATCCACTTCTTACACCAGGGATGCGCAACTACTGGAAATCCCACGACTTCCTAAATCTCGACGACGGCTTGATCGAGGTGCTGACGGATTTCGCGCGGCGCATCCCCGATCCGAATAGCGAGATCCTCTTCGCGCAGCTTGGCGGCGCGATCAACCGCCTAACGAACGCCGACTCGGCGTACGCGCGGCGCGACGCGCAGTATCTCATGAACGTCCACGGACGCTGGGCCGATCGGTCGAGTGACGAGACGGGCATTGGTTGGGCACGAGCGCTCTTCAACGCCGCGGCCCCGTATTCGACTGGAAGCGTGTACGTGAACTTCCTCTCGGGCGACGACGAGAACCGAGTTCGCGCAGCATATGGCGCGAACTACGAGCGGCTGGTCGAGCTCAAGAAGCAATACGATCCGACGAACCTGTTCCGAGTCAATCAGAACATTCGTCCGGCGACGTTCTCGCTGCCGACGGCCGTGACGATGGAGCAGAGGCCGGCGACGTAGTGGCTGGTGGTTGGTGATTGGTCGTTGGTGAATCGGACTAGCCGGCGAGCTTGCTCGCCGGCATTCTTATGGACCACATCAGCAGCAGCCAACCACCAACCAACGATCACAATGCAGCGTCGCGAGTTATTGAAGGTCATCGGCGCGGCCGCCGCGCTGCCGTTCATCCCCTCGCCCGCCAGCGCCGCGGTTCGAATCGCCGAGTCGGTGCACAGACGCCTCGGTCCCGAACGTCCCGCACCGAACGCTGCGTTAAGAGTTCTCTCATCCGAACAGAACGAGCTCGTGACGACGATCGCCGAGATGATTCTCCCGGAGACCGACACGCCGGGTGCAACGACGGCCCGCGTCAACGAGTTCGTGGACCTCTTGCTCGCGGAATGGTCGAGCGATGCCGAGCGCGCGAAGTTCCTGGCGGGGCTGGACGCCATCGATCATGAAGCACGCGCATCCTATCGCCGTCGTTTCGTGGAGCTCGGGCCGCCGGAACGCACGTTGACGCTCGCCGCGCTCGACGGCGCGCGCGAGAGCAACGAGGGCGCTGGGTACGCCTTCGGCCACCTCAAGCGCTTAACGGTGTACGGCTACTTCACGTCGGAAATCGTGCAGAAGAACGTGTTGAAGACCGATATCTGGCCCGGCCGTTACGACGCATGCGCCAGCGTCGTGCTGCAAGGCACCAGCGGACCACGGGGAGACCGACAATGAGACGAGCGACGCAATACGACGCGATCGTCGTCGGCTCGGGAATGACTGGTGGCTGGGCCGCGAAAGAGCTGTGTGAGCATGGACTCAACACGCTCGTGCTCGAGGCGGGACGGCCGATCGATCCGAACAAGGATTACGTCGAGCACGTACCGGAGTATCAGGTCCATTTCCGCGGCTATGGAGACCGAAAGGCGCTCGAGCGCGATCAGCCGATGCAGAAGGACTGCTATGCGTGCGACGAATGGAGCGGCAAGTTCTTCGTGAACGATCGCGAGAATCCATACACGTTCCCCGACGACAAGCCGTTCCGCTGGATCCGCGGCCGACAGGTCGGCGGCCGCTCGATCATGTGGGGTCGCCAGGTGTACCGGTGGAGCGACCTCGATTTCGAGGCGAATGCGAAGGAAGCCATCGGCATCGAGTGGCCGATTCGTTATGCCGACATCGCGCCGTGGTACGATCACGTCGAGCGGTTCATCGGCGTCAGCGGCCAGGCCGAGGGACTGCCGCAGCTCCCCGATGGGCAATTTCTGCCGCCGATGGCGATGAGCTGCGTCGAGCAGAGGGCGCGTGAGAACATACTAAAGGCGTTCGGTGGCGAGCGCGTGATGACGATCGGGCGCGCCGCGATTTTGACTCAAAATCACAATGGCCGCGCCGCGTGTCATTATTGCGGGCACTGTGAGCGGGGATGTATCACGCTGTCTTACTTCAGCAGCATCAACGCCACGCTGCCCGCCGCGCAGAAAACGGGAAAGCTCACGCTGCGGCCGTTCAGCGTCGTCGAAAGCGTATTATACGATCCGAAGGGCGACCGCGCTCGCGGCGTTCGGGTCATCGACGCGAACACGAACGAGTCGCTCGAGTTCGAAGGACGCGTGGTGTTCTTATGCGCTTCGGCGATCGAATCGGCACGGCTGCTGCTGAACTCGAAGTCGGATCGGTTCCCGAACGGGATGGCGAACGACAGCGATCAGGTCGGCCGCAATGTCATGGATCATCCCTTCTTCGCCGGCGCGCACGGAGAGATGCCCGGTTTCCTCGACAAGACGACTTTCGGGAACCGGCCTAACGGGATTTATGTCGCGCGGTTTCGCAATGTGAAAACGAAACATCCAGACTTTGTTCGTGGCTACGGCTTTCAGGGCGGCGCGGGACGTTCGGGCTGGGATCGCGGCGAATGGACTCCCGGCTTCGGCGCGGATTTCAAGCGCTCGCTCATCTCGGATCTCGGTCCCTGGGGATTGGGAATCAACGCCTGGGGTGAGATGTTGCCGAATCCGGAGAATCGGGTGACGCTCGATTCCCAGGTGAAGGACAAGTGGGGGATTCCCGCCGCGCACATCGTCTGCTCGCTTGGCGAGAACGAGCTGGCGATGCACCGCGACATGCAGATCACCGCCGCCGAGCTACTCGCCGCAGCGGGAGCGAAGGATATTCAGACCTACACGTCGCCGATCCTGCCTGGCTTATGCATCCACGAGATGGGCACGGCGCGCATGGGACACGATCCGAAGACGTCGGTGCTGAATGCGCACAATCAGGCCCACAGCGTTAAGAACTTGTTCATCACTGACGGCGCCTGCATGGCGTCATCTGCGAATCAGAATCCGTCGATCACATACATGGCGTTGACGGCACGGGCGGCGAGTTACGCCGTCGAGCGGCTGAAGAAACGAGAGATCTGACAACCCCTCCGGAATTGTCGGAGTCGTATTAACGATCCGTGCCGCTCGGCAGATGCTCGATCGGTTCGCCGATGATCCGGGTCAGCTCATCTCGCTCGTCGTCGGTGAAGTGGTACACGCGCCGTGCAACCGCGAAGGCACGATCGAACGCCGCGCGATAGCGAATCGCCCGTCGGCGCTGCCGAAAAGCCGTCGCCCAGCCCACAACGCCGAGCACGGCAACGGTGACCAATCCAAAAGCGCACCAACCCATGTCTGTTCATGTCTCCAACGACAACTCGGGGCAGGAGAATGCCAAGAAACCGACCGGCCGACGCACAGTGCGAGCGTCCGCGGGTCTCGTGCAGTGACTCTCGCCACAAGTGTCGGTCGCTACTGTAACTGTTGTGAGCTATCGCTGGGCGGATCGTTGATCGTCAGGCCCTGCGGCAAGACGGGAAGATCCGGCAACGCCGACGTCGGCGGAACGAGTCGATCGGCGACGCGCGTCTCATCAACCGCCGACGGCCGAGCGACGCGCTTCACGGGTACTGGCGGCCAGCGCTTCTTACCCATTTCCGCAAATGCTTCGGCGGCGGCGCCCGGCGTCGGCTCTCCAACTGCCTGACGAGCGATCCAGCCGAATAACACGCCCACACCCGCAACTAAATAGTATAGAACATCCAGCGGGACACTCACGGCGGCAAATCCAAAGCCGCGCTCTCGGGCAAAGAACGCGAGCTGCGCGGCGTTGTTCACAAGCACCAGGCCGAGGCAAGAGAGCGCCGCAAGGGACAACCAAAGACTGTGTCCCGACCACGCCAGAATTCCGCAGATGGCGCCGATCCAACTGACGACGATGTTCACGTTCTTCGCGGCGCGCTTCCCATGTGGTCCACGACGATCACGAGTCAACTGACGCTGTACGAGCCGCATCCATGGAATCGTTCGATCAAAGATCTCGGTCGCGATCATCCGTCGTACGGTCCATTCTCTGAGATGTGCGGCGCGGATGTCGGTGTGCACGACGATGCGTTCACCCAAAGCGCGAATACGCTGGCCGAGCTCGAGATCCTCGATCTGGCGCCGTGAGAAATGCCACTCGTCATACCCGCCAGCTCGCTCGAACACGGAGCTGCGTATGATCCCGCAGGCCGACGAAAAAGTGAATGCGTTCTCCGCGTCTCGTCGATGGTAGTATCGCTGCACCAGGCTGCGGTACTCCGAAAGGATTCCCGTCGCCATCGGCGAGGCATCGCACGATCCGAAGACGGCGCCGACGCCCGGATGCTCCGTCAGGACCTTCGCGCCGTTGCGCAGCGTATCCGTCTCCACCATGACGTCGGCATTGATGAAGGCGATGCACTCTCCAAGCGTCAACTCGAAACCGCGATTTCGCGCGTAGCCCGGGCCGCGGGCCTCGGGTCGCAGCCTCAGGAGTTTATCCGCGTACTGCGCCGCGACCGTGGCAGTCTCGTCCGTACTCGCGTCATCGACAACGACGAGCTCCCAGGATTGACGCGGCAGATTGCTCAGTGCAAGTGCCTGCAACGCCAACGGAAATCTGGATCCACCGTTATGGACTGGCATAACAACGGAGAGATACGGATATGGCGACGACAGCTCGGCGCCGCAGGTCGGCGCGTTGATGACACGGCCGCCAGCGTCCGTCCAAGCCCGCCAGTTCCGACAGAGGCTCGCGGCCCATTCGTGTCGCTCGACCTCGCGATCCGCGAGAAACAGAACGATTTCTCGGCGGCTTCTCTCTAACCCGACGCGTCGGAGGAGCTCGCTCTCCGGCGTGCCCGAGTCAACGCCAACCCAGGTAATGATTGTGGCGCTTGCGAACTCTTGAGCGAGTGACGCGAGCTCGCCGCGCGCACTCGCGCGCACGACAATCACCTCCGCCTGGGCGTCCGCCCAACAGGACAAGAAGCGATCGAGGCAACGACGCAAGTGCATCGGATCGCCGCTCGATGTGAGTACGATGCCGATCCCTGGCAGCGGCCGCGCGTCTTTTGGAAGCATTGTGGGCCACATCGGCGGACCGAGCGCAGTCATGGCCACGGACCGAGTGCAAAGCCGGGACCGCTGGTCCTGCAGCGCGGCAAGTGCCGGTTGTGGCCGCTTCACGACTGGCGTACGGCGATGGCAGTTCGAGAGGCGATAGCAACGAAGGATTTTTCCCCTTAGCGTCTGGTCTTCCAAGCGCACTTGTTAGGCGTAATCATCGGCGTTGGACTAGGCATATCCTGCTTTCTTGCTTCACGCCGACTCTTGGCGCGCTTCTGGCACACGGCGTACCCAAAAATCGATCGGAATAACCCCTCGATGTGGAGGCGTTGCGCATGAAGACTCTCGATGCATCCGAAACCGCATCCGAAACCGGAGCGGCAGCCCTGGAGCATCCATGTGCACGCGCGCGACTCGTCGCGGCAACAGCCGCGGAGTACGCAGTCGAAGTTGACCGAGATGCGCGATTTCCATTCGAGACATTCGCCGCGGCGCGCCAGCATCGCCTCTTGAGCATGTTGGTGCCGGTGGAGCTGGGCGGCGACGGCGCGTCGGTCGCCGATGTCGTCGACATCTGCTACATGCTCGGTGCGTCCTGTAGCTCCTCGGCGATGATTTTCGCAATGCATCAGATCCAGGTCGTCATCCTCTTGCGTCACGCCCGCGAGAGTGCCTGGCACCAGCAGCTGCTGCGCCGGCTCTGTGATGAGCAGTTGCTCTTCGCATCGTCGACGACGGAGAATCAGATGGGAGGCGCCGTGCGCTCGAGCGCCTGCGCCGTCGAGCGGCAAGGGTCCCGCTTTTCATTAATAAAGAACGCAACCGTCATGTCCTACGGCGCTGAAGCAGACGGGGTGCTCGTCACCGCTCGGCGCGCACCGGACGCGCAGTCCTCCGATCAGGTGCTCGTGGCCTTGCTCAAGGGCGACTACGAGCTGGAGAAGATCAAGGAGTGGGACACGATGGGGATGCGCGGGACCTGCAGCACAGGCTTTACGCTGCGGGGTCGCGCCGACGTCGAGCAGATCGTGCCGGAATCCTATGAGAGAATCCATCCCCAGAGCATGGTGCCCATCGCGCACCTCACATGGAGTGGGGTGTGGGCTGGTACCGCCGCGGGTGCGGTGGCGCATGCAAGACGGTTCGTGCGAAAAGGCGCGGCTCAAGGGGGCAACGGCCAAGCCGCACCAGGGGCGTCGCATCTCACGCGCGCGATGATGTCGTTGCGTGCACTGCGGGGGACGATCGCGTCCGCGGTGACGAGCTACGAGAGCGCTGCGCGGGAGCCCGAGCGCCTCGAGGCGATGGACTTCCAGACGGGCATGAACCTGTTGAAGGTCAACTCATCGGAGATGTCGATCGGGACCGTCCTCAGCGCGCTGCAAGCTTGCGGGCTTTCCGGCTATCGCAACGATGGGGAGTTCAGCGTCGCGCGGCAGCTGCGCGACGTGCTGTCGTCATCGATCATGATCAACAACGAACGCATTCTCGCCAGCGCGGCCGGCTCGCTGTTGCTCTTCGACGTGCCCGCGCGAGTGAGGGATTGAGATGGCTGCGATGTCGACATCTCACGTCTCCGCGGAGCGCCTCGAGGCAATCACGTCGACGATTCTGCAGCCGACGGCGGCGAATGGCGTGCAGGGACGAACGGCGGTCTTCGAGAAGGTCATTGGTGGCCTAACGGGGCTGATCACACACCACCGCCCTGCCGGTGCCGAAGTGTTGCGCTTTCCACCGGTCATGAGCCGCGCGCTTCTCGAGAAGTCCGGTTACCTGAAGAGCTTTCCGCACCTGTTGGGGTGTGTGTGTTCTCTCACTGGAACAGAATCGAGCATTCGGGCACTGGTCGAGGGCCGAGCCCAGGGACAGGAGTGGGTGGACGGGCTGGCGGCGACGGATCTGGTCCTCACCCCAGCGGCTTGCTACCAGGTCTATCCAATCATTGCGGCGCGCGGCGACGTGCCGCAGAGCGGCGCTATCGTCGACGTCGAGTCGTATTGCTTTCGCCGTGAAGAGTCGTCTGAGCTCGGGCGAATGCAAGCGTTCCGGATGCGTGAGTACGTCTGCATCGGCGCGCCCGAGACCGCGCTCGCATTCCGCGAAAATTGGAAAGCCCGCGCGGAGCAACTCGCCACCGCGCTCGGTGTTCCGTTCAATCTGATGCCGGCAAGCGACCCATTCTTCGGCCGCGCCGGCAAGCTCATGGCCGTGAACCAGGTTGAGCAAGCACTCAAGTTCGAACTGCTCATCCCGGTGAACTCCGAAGAGGCGCCGACGGCGTGCATGAGCTTCAACTACCACCAGGATCATTTCGGCACCACGTGGGGCCTTCGCACCGATGACGGAGCGGTCGCGCACACCGCCTGCGCCGCGTTTGGCCTCGATCGCTTGACCATCGCGCTCTTCGCGACGCATGGTCTCGACGTCGACGCGTGGCCCCGGGACGTGCGCGAGGTACTCTGCATCTGATGCATCGCGAGACCATCGCGCTCCACTACGGCTACACCGCCGACGAATCCGCGCCCACGACCGCGGTCCCGATCTACCAGTCGGCTGCGTACGAATTCGAGAGCGCCGAGCATGCGGCGGCGCTCTTCAATCTCGAGGTCGATGGCTTTCGCTACTCGCGCATCAGCAATCCGACGACGAACGTGCTCGAGCGGCGCGTCGCCGCGATGGAGGGTGGCCTCGAAGCGCTCTGCGTGAGCTCCGGCCAGGCGGCGATGCATTTCGCCACGCTCAACGTGACGGCGCCCGGCACCAATATCGTGTCCGTGCCCCAGCTCTACGGAACCACGTACACGCTCTTCGCGCATCTGCTTCCGAAGATGGGTGTCACCGTGCGTTTCGCGGCCAACGACACGTCGGCCGCGATCGACGAACTCATCGACGACGACACCCGCGCCGTCTACTGCGAGAGCGTGGGCAATCCGGCGGGGAATGTTTGCGACATCGACGCACTCGCGAAGGTCGCGCATGCGCATGGCGTGCCGCTCATCGTCGACAACACCGTGCCGACGCCGATCCTGCTGCGGCCGATCGAGTTCGGTGCCGACATCGTCGTGCACTCGCTCACGAAGTTCATGGGGGGCCACGGCACGACGATGGGCGGGATCATCGTCGACAGCGGGCAATTCCCATGGGTGAAGCATGCGAGCCGCTTTCCGATGTTCACGGAGCCGGACGTGTCCTATCACGACCTCGTGTACACGGAGCAGTTCGGTGCGGTGGCATATATCGGCCGCTGCCGAAGTGTGTACCAGCGCACGCTCGGCTCCGTGCTCTCCCCGTTCAATGCATTCTTGCTGCTACAAGGGATCGAATCGGTCGCGCTACGCATGGAGCGGCACGTCGAGAATGCGCGGCGGGTGGCGGAGTTTCTTCGCGACGATGTGCGCGTCGAGTGGCTGAATTACGCCGGCTTCCCGGAGAGTCCGTACTATGCGCTCGCGCAGAGGTACCTCGGCGGCCGCGCCTCTAGCATCATGACCTTCGGCATTCGGGGCGGCCTGACGGCGGGCACACGCTTTTACAATGCGCTCGGCCTCATCAAGCGCGTTGTCAATCTCGGCGACTCGAAGTCGCTCGCCTGCCATCCGGCCTCGACGACACATCGGCAGATGACGCCCGCCGAGCAAGTCAAAGCGGGCGTCTCGCCGGAGATGATCCGGCTCAGCATCGGAATCGAGCACATCGACGACATTCTTGCGGATCTCGACCAGGCGCTCGAAGCTGCCGCCCCGATCCGACCGAGTGCGCAGCCGCCGACCACCGCGCCCAGTCGCGACTTTGTTTCGCAAGCATCCACACAATGAGCAACGCGCCCTTCGACTCGCCGGGTGAAGCGATGCAGACGCGTCGATGTGCGCGCGAGCCGATCGTGATTGGCCTCGTGAACAACATGCCCGACGCGGCGCTGCAGACGACGGAGGAGCAGTTCAGCGCCTTGCTCCGCGTCGCCGGTATCGACGACGACGTGCGACTCCGGCTGTTCTCGTTCCCCGAGCTCATTCGCGGTGAAATTGGCCGCGCGTACGTCGCTGAACACTACGAACCGATCGACGCGCTGTGGAGTGGTGAGTTCGACGGCCTGATTGTGACCGGCGCCGAGCCTCGGACAGCGAGTCTGCCTGACGAAGTCTATTGGCAGTCACTCACGCGTCTCGTCGACATCGCAAACGAGAGCCACACGCCGACGGTTTGGTCGTGCCTCGCCGCGCACGCCGCTGTGCGGTACCTCGACGGAATCGAGCGGCAACGACTTCCGAAAAAGATCTCCGGGCTCTTTCGCTGCACCAAAATTGCCGATCATCCGTTGGTCGCTGGTCTGCCGTTCAGTTGGCGGATTCCACACTCGCGGCTCAACACGCTCGATCCGGAGCAGCTTCGTGCGGCAGGATACGAGATCCTGTCGTTCTCGGATGAAGCAGGCGTCGACGCATTCATTCAGCGACGCCAGGCGTTGTTCCTGTTCTATCAAGGACATCCAGAGTACCACGCGGACACACTGCTCCGTGAGTATCGCCGCGACGTTGGGCGATTTCTCGACGGAACGATGACGAAATATCCAGAGATGCCGCGCGGTTACTTCGCGGCCGACAGGGCCCGCGAATTCGCCGGCTTTCGGGCGCGCGCGCAACGAAGTCGCACGCCCAGGCTCTTGGAGGAATTTCCGAGCATCGATGGCAGCGAAAAGACGCCGCACGTCTGGCGAGACATCGGCGTTCGGTTGTATGCCAATTGGCTCGCGGTTCTCGCCGAGCATCGGCACGCGGCGGCAGCGCACGCGCACGCTACCTCACGATAGTCGGCATGAGCGCGTCCGCCGTGAAGGACCCGATACCGCCTGTTGTGGCTCTTTTCCCGTCGTCCGACGAGCGCATGCGACTCGACGACTATCTCACGCGGGAGCTGCTGTGGGCAAACGAGCGCGTGGCGCGCGGCTCCGTGGTGCCAACCTTGGATATCGACGGGCTGCGCTCCGAGCTCGCACATTTCGATTTTCGGACACCGGTTGAGCTCGAGGAGCTGTTACCGTGGACGATTGCACAGCTCGAGAAAGGCGTCGTCCACCTGACGAATCCGCGCTACTTCGGCTTGTTCAACCCGTCGCCGAGTTTCCCGGCGCTCTGTGGTGATCGCCTAACGGGAGCGTTCAATCCGCAGCTCGCGACCGCTACGACGTCGCCGGCTGCCGTGGAGATCGAGTCACATGTGATTCGTGCGATCGCGCGACGCGCGGGACTGCCGCCGGCGTCGAGAGGTCACTTCACCTCGGGCGGATCCGAAGCGAATTACACCGCGGTCCTCTGCGCGTTGACACGTGCGAACGATCGGTTCGCTCTGGAGGGCGCGCGCTCCTTCAGCGGACAGCCGGTGTTCTACATCTCGCGCGAGAGTCACCTGGCTTGGGTCAAGATCGCGCACCAGGCAGGCATCGGCCGCCGCGGTGTTAGGCAGGTCCCGACGGACGGGCGCGGTCGCATGGATGCGAACGCGCTCGCCCGGATGTTGAACGACGATGCTGCGAGCGGCTGCGTACCTGTCCTGATCGTCGCCACCGCCGGCACGACCAACGCCGGAATGATCGATCCGATCGGCAAATGCGCGGACCTCGCGCGCGATCGCGGGCTCTGGCTGCACGTCGACGCGGCGTGGGGCGGCGCGGTACTCGCCTCCGAACGGTTGCGCGACGCGCTCTCGGGCATCGAGCGCGCGACCTCCATCACTATCGATGCGCACAAGTGGCTCGCGACGACGATGGGTTGCGGCATGTTCATCACGCGCGATCCCGAGATCTTGGCGTCGACCTTTCAGGTATCGACGGGGTTCATGCCGTCCAACACCGCCATGGTCGACCCGTACGTCACCACGGCGCAATGGTCGCGGCGATTCCTCGGCCTTCGGCTGTTCCTGTCGCTCGGCGCCGCGGGCTGGCCTGGCTACGCACAGCACGTGGAGCGGTCCGTCGACCTCATTGCGAGCCTCCGCGAGTCATTGAAGGCTCGACGGTGGCGTATCGCGAACGACTCGTCGCTCGCGGTGCTCTGCGTCGAGCCGCCGCTCGGCGCGCCCGACGCGCGCACGCTCGCGAAGCGTGTGCTGGCCTCCGGACGCGCCTGGGTGGCGGTCGCGACCTACGAGGGACGGGACGTGATCAGAATCTGCTTAACGCATGGCGAGGCAACGATAGCGGACATTCACGAGCTCGTCGCCGCGCTGACCGATGCATGTTCGGCGGTACCTAACGACGGAACCGCCACTGACGTGAACGTTGTTGCACCGCGCTTTCTCACTCCTAGCTCTCGAGGGCACGATGGCTGACAGCATCCGAACAACGATCGTTTCTCACTTCGAGCAGATCGCCACCGAGCAAAGGCACAAGCTGGCCGACCTCACGGACGATCGACCGCTCATGGAATCCGGTCTCGATTCGCTCGCCTTCGCGGTGCTCGTCGCTCGGCTCGAGGACGCACTCGGAGTCGACCCCTTTGGCGCCTCGCAAAGCGGCGAGTTTCCCGTCACGTTCGGCGACTTCGTACAGATGTACGAGAAACTGAACGAGAACGTCGCTACGTAGCACATCGTCCGATGGATACCGAGACTTTTCGTCGGCTTCTGAGTCGCTTCGCGTCCGGGATCGCCATCATTACTGCCCGCGCTGGTGAACGCGACGTCGGCATGACGGTGAGCGCTTTTTGCTCAGTGAGTCTATCGCCGCCACTCGTGCTGGTCTGCGTCGACCGCAACGCGTCCATGCATGATCTCCTGCTGCGTCATCCTCAAATGGGTATCAGCATTGTGGCGTGCGAGAACGAGCAGCATTGTCGGCGCTTTGCCGACAAGAACGAGACGCAGCGCTTCGAGGGCGTTCCTCTTAGGCGCGGCAAAAGCGCGGTCGCGCTGCTCGAGGATGCGATGGCGCACCTCGAGTGTCGGCTAGTGCATCACTGCGAGGCGGGCGACCACACGATCTTCATTGCCGAAGTTGAGGATGGTGCAATGCGAGACGGCCAGCCGCTGCTGTACTATCGAGGCCACTACGCTCAGCTCGCGACGTCGCGAGGGGAGCAGCACCGGCCAAGGCGAGGACTGCGTACGCTGTCGCCGCGTCGCTCATGAACTTGCCGACGTTACTCGCCGGGTTGCGCTCTTTGTTCAGTGATGAGGCATGCCACATTCCTGTTGCGGGATCCTGGTGCTGCGCGAGCCACGCCAGCGCCCGCGACAGGTGTGGCTCGCTCGGCGCACTTCCCGCGCGCTCCAGTGCGTAGGCGACGAGCCCTGTCGCCACTCCGTCTCCTGCCGAGTCGGAGGGCGCACTCGGCGCGGCACGCCAATGCCCGAGTGACGTCAACCGCCAGGCGCCATCGGGCTCCTGTGCCTGCCACAGCGCAGCGATAATCGAATGCTGCTCGTCCTTCGAGAGCAGGGATGGCAATTTCGCCGAGGCCCACAGCAACATCGCGCGGTTGAACAACCGTGGATCATCCCTTCGCAAGAGTCGACGCCAGACGGATTGGTCAACGTGCTCTCGAAGGTACGTCCGCAGCCGCTCCACGTTAGGCTGGATTTCACTGCTCTGGGCAAAGTTCTGCGGCTCCGTTCCGATCGCGAGGGCCGCGAGCGCAGCGCCGAAGTACACGGCGGTCTTCGACTCCCACGGTCGTAGCGCGAAATTCAACCATTGCCAGGCGCCGGCGTCTTCACCCGTCGTCTGCTGCAGGGCAAACATGTTTGCGAATGCTTCACGTGCCTCCGCGCTCACCACGCCCGAGCGCTCGTCTCGCGACGCAAGCACGAGCGCATTGAGCACGGATTCGGTGCCTCTCGACTCGATCGCTTTGATGCGACCGTTCGGCGTCGTGTCTCCGTAGTATGGCTTCATGTCACTCCACGAGCGGACGCGCGTCGTGACATCGGCAACAAGCTTTCGCTCCATCGGCGTGGGCTCATTGTCGTGCAGAATGCCGCTGAGCGCCGGCCTTGCCAGTGCGTACGGGAGCGCTGTGTGACAGGAGACGCACACCGTACCATGATCGCGAGCGGACTTCGGCCAGGTCTGCCACCAATTCACGCGCTGGTCGAGGTGTGCGGCAGCCGACTGCGGATTCCAGGTCGAAGGCGCAACGGGTAGCGCTGCCGCGCCAGGCCGCGATGCCGCCTCACCGCCAATCAGAATGGCCGAGGCCGCGGCGAGAGCAACCGCCGCGAATGCAATCGTCTTCGCTTTTCTCATGAAAGGCTCCTTCGCCTCTGGGAGTGCATTTGAAAACTTGGTAACGTGCCCTTGCGACGTCAACGATCCAACTCAGGATGGGCAGCGGCCCACGCCAGCATGTCGCGGCGCTTCCAGACAACGAGACCGATTGTGGGTTTGAAGCGGCCCTCGTCGAAGGCACGTTGTCGTTCAACACTCCGTGTGAACACGCCAGAATCAGGCGCCGCCCGACCCGTTGTCGCCATCACGGCACCATGGTCGGCGAATACTTTGTTCAACCACGCCAGATGCGGCGAGACCTCGAATGTCGCGGGTGAATGCAGCCACGCAGAGGCAATCAGACCTTTTACTTCAGGCTGCAATTCCATCGATCGCGCCATTCGGTAATACGATTTGAGCGCCTCGCCCTCGAAGAGCGCATGCACTGGATGGGTGACGGGCATGTGGACGAAAAAGGCCGGACCCAAGCCGCGCCATTGGAAAGCAACGACCGACAGCAGGCGGCCCAAAGCCGGTAGCGGACGAACTCGGTGAAACCATGAACGCGGGAAACCAGAGCGCTCCCAGTCGAACTGGCCCGCGGCAAACCGTCGCAGCGTCGCCATTTTGCAGAGCGATACAAATCGGCTGTCTGCTACGTTGAGCACCGTACGACTGTTGGCGAATCGCACCAGCCCCTCGCAGGTGATGCGCTTCACGGTGGGCGAAACGAGCGACGAACGGAGTTTGTCCCGGTAGGACAGCACCGCGTGGCCAAGAACAAATCGCTCGAAGGCGCCCGGCGCGACATCGGTTGCGGCGTGCACGACTTTCTGAATGGCCTCGAGGCGGCGCCGGGTTGGCGGCAGCTCGCTGATCGTCGCCGCTTCACGCACGCATTCGCCGACATCGATCGCCGCTGCCTCGAGAGCGCACGCGACCGCTCGCAGCTCCGGTGACGCGAGAACGCTCGACCACGTGTCCTGCACCGTCGCGAAATGGTCGACGCAGTCGGACATGGCGGCCACGTCAAACATGCAACCGTCCATAACTGCGCCGGCCCGGCAATAATGCGGCGGCGCCGCTGAGCCATCCGTCGAACTTCGCGTCCGACACGAGCTGAGTATCCACGAAGCGCGGCAAGAGCAGCCGCGAGCTTCGGGAGCTGACGAGGCCAGGATCGCAGGTGGTCGCGCTCTCCACCTGCTCGCTCTCGAGAGACGGCAGCAGCGCGCGGTCGTAGAGCCCGGATGGATAGCAGAAATGACGCGCCGGCTGATTCGTTAGGCGCTCGATTCGCACGCGGTTGTCGCGGATCTCGCGGCGGACCGACTCCGCGTCGTCAACGATCCGGTGACGATGCGTGTGTAACTGGAAGTCAACGCCCTGAGCCGCAAGCTCGGTGACTTCCTCGGTGTTCATCAGGTGCAGGATCCGCTTCGCGCGGAGCTCATCGTAGTCGACTCCGATGAGTTGCGCTAACCGGCCGGCCATCTCGTCTTTCTCGCGAGCGGTCATATGATCGCGCGCGGCCGCGTCGAGCATCGCCTGCACGACGGAATCTCGGCTGCCGGCACTTGCCAGCGGGAAAGAGCGGTCCGCACCAGTCAGAGCACGGACGTTCAGCGAACCGATATGCCGCGCCTTCCAGAGCATGTACGAGCAGGCTGGCCCGAACACCGGTCGGTTGTACTCGCAGTAATAGGTGGTGAGGTAGACAGTTGCCGGGAAGCCGTGCGCCTTCAACGCGGGAAAGACCCGGGCAGAGAAATCGAAGGAGCCGTCGTCGAAGGTCAAGGCAACACTGCGGGGAGGGAGACGAGACTGATCGAGCGCAACGAGTGCGTCGGCGAGCGGCAGCACGGTGTAGCTGCCCCGTTCGAGCGCAGCGAGCCGCGACTCGAACTTCGATGGCGACATGTAGAGCTCGGGATTCCATTGATGCTCGTCATCGAGGGATACACCGTGGTACGCGAGGATCAGGAGACGCTGCTGGCGCCAACGGCTGTCGCGGACGCGATCGAGCACGCCGGTGCGATGCACCGCACTAAGAAGGACCGATTTCGCCGCCCGGAGGACCTGACGCACTAGTGGCTTTTCCATCTCCGTCTCGCCGGACCAAGGTGCAAGCCCGGGACCGCAAGGCGTCATGTGCAAGAGCAGTGTGGCCCGATTGTCGCATCCGAGAGGGCTGCCCACGCGCTCCGCGGCGGGGCTTCGAGATCAATCCATGTCCGTCACCAACGTCGGTGATGCCTCGACTCCTCGAGCGCGTACGCAGGATAAAAAGCGCATCGTTACCCGAGCTACAGGTCCGATGCGCGCAAGCGGCCCGGGCTCGTCTCGAGCGAATCGGACTCTCTCCGGATAGTCGTCTCCCGAGTGACAAAGGGTTCGCACGGTTGTGCGATGGCGCTGGCGACGGGTTCGGACTATTGGAGCGTTTTCGCCAACGGGCTCGAGCCGCTGGAGATTTTCTTCCCGCTCTGATCGATCCGGAGCTCACGGCGCGTGAGTTCGAGCGCCGCTACCCCCACGCCGCTCTTTCCACGATCCGAGCCGCGGAGCGGATTGCCATTGGCCAGATCGACCTCGGCGATCACCTCGTTTCGATAGGTCCGCGTCCCGACTGGACGCTGGAACCGCTATCCGGTAAGCGCGCTCCGGCGGTCCACTGGAGCCGCATCGCCTTCCTCGACCCGCGCGTCGCCGGAGACTGCAAGCTGACATGGGAATTGAATCGGCATCAGTACTTCGTGACGCTCGGTCGCGCGTACCTGCTGACGCACGATGATCGTTTCGCATCGCTCATCGCCGAGCACGTCTCTTCGTGGATCGACGAGAATCCCCCGCAGGTCGGAATCAACTGGACGAGCAGTCTCGAATTGGCGTTTCGCGCCATTTCCTGGATCTGGGCGCTGTATCTGGTGCGGGACTCTCGACAGCTCGACGGCTCTCTTTTTCTTCACGTGTTGAAGTCCTTGTACCTCCACGCGCGACACATCGAGTGCAACCTCTCGACGTACTTCAGCCCCAACACCCACATCACCGGCGAGGCACTCGGGCTGCTGTACATCGGATCCGCCTTTCCCGAATTCACGCGCGCCGCTCACTGGCGCGCGTTAGGCAGGCAGATCCTCGCTGAGCAGCTCGACCGGCAGCTACTTGCCGACGGCGTGTATTTCGAGCAATCGACGTACTATCACCGCTATACGACCGACTTCTACCTCCACGCGCTGCTTCTGACGCCGTCGACCGAGCCGGCGCTGCACGCGAGCATTCGACCGAGGCTCGATCGAATGCTCGACTTTCTGCTCTACATCACCCGGCCCGATGGCACGTCACCGCTGATCGGGGATGACGATGGTGGGCGACTCGTTATGCTTGGCGAGCGAGCCGCCAACGATTTCAGAGACACGCTGGCGATCGGGGCTGCGATCCAACGGCGTGGTGACTGCGCCCACGTCGCAGGTCACTCGGTCCAGGAGCTACTATGGCTGCTCGGACCGAAGGGACTCCAGGCATACGACGAATTGACCGCGACGCCACCGTCGTCCGCTTCACGCGGCTTTGCGGAGAGCGGATACTTCGTGCTGCGTGAAAGTTGGGACCAGAGTGCGGATTGGGCTCTCGTGCGGTGCGGACCGCATGCCTCACAGACTGCCGCGCACGGACATGCCGATGCCCTGGCCATGGAGCTGAGCGTCGCGGGCAGTCCGGTGCTCATCGATTCCGGTACCTACGTCTACACTGCGTCACGAGAGGAGCGTGAGTATTTCCGCGGCACGGCGGCGCACAACACCATGACCGTCGACGACGTCGACTCGGCCGAGCCAGGTCATTCGGTGTTCAAGTGGAAATCGGCTCCGCGATCCCGCGCCACGGCATGGGTGACGAACAGTACATTCGACTTTTTTGACGGCGAGCACGATGGCTACCTCCGTCTAGCAGCGCCGGCGCTGCATTCGCGCGCCGCGTTCTTCGTGAAGGGCGAGTACTGGGTGATCTGCGATCGCGTTCGAAGCGACGGCGAACATCGCCTCGCGGTGTATTGGCATTGGGCGCCGGGCATCACGGTGTGCGAGGCAGGACGGAACGGCCTGACCGCCAACTTTCACGATCGAGACACACCGCCGGTGAGTGCGAGAGTGTTCGCCGGCCGCGGCCAACTCTCGTGCGAGCCTGGCTGGGTATCGCCGGCGTACGGCACACGCGCGCCCGCCACCGTTTCCGTGTTTCGTGTCGATGCTGACGGCACCGAGGAGATTGTCACGCTGCTCACCAAGTGTGATGCGAATGTGCGCGTCGATAAATGCGCATGGCGTCCAGGTACCGGTCGCGATGCTGGCGTCCTCACGATCGCCACGGCATCGGGCTCCGACACGATTCTCACCGGCCCGACTATGCACGCCGAGCATGACGAGATCATCTCGGATGGAGCGTGGACATGGGTGCGCCGGTCACATCGCGGCGAGGTCATTGCATTTGCGCTCATCCGCGGACGGACTCTGCGAATCGGTGAGCGACACGTATTTCATGCCGACAAGGTCGGTGATTGGATAGAAGAGCCATGTGTGGCATCTGTGGAATAGCGGTCTCCAGCCGGAGTGGGCGGCGAGTGGAGCGGCACCTCCTGGAGCGCATGGGCCACGTGCTGCGCCATCGCGGACCTGACGACCATGGGCTCTTTGTCGACGGGAACGTCGGCTTCGGCCACCGGCGGCTGAGCATCGTGGATGTCGCGGGCGGTCATCAGCCGATGCTCAACGAAGATGAGAATCTTTGCATCGTCTATAATGGCGAGGTCTACAATCACCCGCTGCTTCGTGCCGAGCTCGAGGCGCGCGGTTATCGCTATCGCACGCGGTGCGACACGGAGACGGTGCTCAATCTGTATGCGGCGCACGGGGTCGCGACACCGCAATACCTGCGCGGGATGTTCGCGTTCGCGATCTGGGATCGGACGCGCCGAGAGCTTTTTCTCGCTCGCGACCGCTTCGGCGTAAAGCCGTTGTACTACGTGCTCACTCGCGACGGCACCCTGTACTTCGCGTCCGAGATCAAGGCGCTGCTGGCCGCGGATGCCGTGTCACCGCAGCTGAACGTCGCGGCGCTGCCTGACTATCTCGCGAACCACGCACCTTCCGGAGACGAAACGCTCTTCGCTGGCGTGCACCGATTACCGCCTGGCTGCACGCTGCGCTGGCGCGACGGCGCCGTGGATATCGAGCGGTACTGGGATCTCGGCGGTGCATTCGATTCGGCCGGGGACGAGCGTGATGAGCGTGATCTCATCGTCGAATTCGGAAGCCGTTTCCGCGAAGCCGTGCGGCTGCGACTGATGGCCGACGTTCCGCTGGGCGTCTTTCTCTCTGGTGGGATCGACTCCGCGGCAATCACGGCCACGATGAGTGAGCTCGTTGATGCGCCCGTACGGACGTTCTCCGTCGCGTTTGCCGAGCGTGAAGCGAACGAGCTCGCCTATGCTCGATTGGTCGCCAGCCGATTCCGTACCGAGCATCACGAAGTCGTGGTATCACCGACCGACTTTTTCTCCGCTCTGGGTCCGCTGGTGTGGCAGGAGGACGAGCCAATCGCTCACCCCTCGAGCATCGCACTCTATTTCGTTTCCCGGCTCGCGGCGGAGCATGTGAAAGTCGTGCTCACCGGTGAGGGCAGCGACGAGATGCTCGCCGGCTACGGCCGGTACCGAACGACCATGTACAATCTGTCGCTCGGGCGCATGTACGAGCGAGTTGCGCCGCGACCACTCCGAGCCGCGATGCACGCGCTGATCGCGGCAGTGGCGAGTCATTCGGCGCTTGGCCGGAAGTTCACGCGAACCGCGCTCTTTCTGCCGGCGGACGTGACGTCTCTCTACTTCGACAACTTCGCCGTCTTCTCGCGGGCTTGGCAGAACGAGATCCTGCGTCCCGGGCTGCGCGATCGAATCGGTACCGCGCACCTGGATCCGTATGCGACTTCGGGCGCCTTCTTCGAAGCGATGGACCGGCACTCGCTGCTCGTTCGGCTGCTGT
This sequence comes from Gemmatimonadaceae bacterium, assembly GCA_036496605.1. Lineage (NCBI taxonomy): Bacteria > Pseudomonadati > Gemmatimonadota > Gemmatimonadia > Gemmatimonadales > Gemmatimonadaceae > Gemmatimonadaceae bacterium. The sequence continues at coordinate 29,506 of DASXKV010000033.1, forward strand.
ACGCCGACGTAAGGACCTACCTTCACGAGCTGCTGATGAAGCAGGACCAAATGAGCATGGCAGCCTCGATCGAGAGTCGCGTGCCATTTCTCGATCATCCGCTCGCGGAATTCGCGGCGTCATTGCCCGATCGATTGAAGCTGCGTGGGTGGACGACGAAGTACGTGCTCCGCGAAGCGATGCGCGGCACGCTGCCCGCGGCGATTCTCGAACGACGGAAGATGGGCTTTCCGGTGCCCGTTGGACGTTGGCTACGGGGGCCGCATCGCTGGTTGATCGACGAATTCGTGCTCGGCGACCGGGCGACGGCACGGCAGCTCTTCGAGCCGGCAGTCGTTAGGCGCCTCGTTGCGGCGCACCAGGGCGGCGAGGATCACAGCGAGCGGCTGTGGGCCTTGATCAATCTCGAGGTGTGGCAGCGCATCTTCTTCGACGGCGAGGACCCGCAGCACGCCGGCGGCGGACAGCGCGCTCGCTCGCCGCGGAGCGTGCGCGCCGAACTGCGCCACGCCCCCGTGGAGATCTCCTGACGTGCACATTCTCTGGCTGAAAACGGAGCTGCTCCATCCGCTCGACAAAGGCGGCCGGATCCGCACGTATCACATGCTGCGTCAGCTCGTTCGCGAGCATCGGATCACGTACCTGACGCTCGACGACGGGTGCTCGGCCGCGGATGCCATCGCACGCGCCAGCGAGTATTGCACCGATCTCGTGCGCGTTCCACTCCACACCGCACCAAAACGATCACTGCGCTTCTACGGAGAGCTCGCCCGTAATCTCGCCTCGTCGCTTCCCTACGCCGTCTCGAAATACCGCTCAGCAGCGATGGAGCGAGCGATCTCACGTGCGCTCGCGCAGCAACGCATCGATCTGGTCGTGTGCGATTTCCTCGCTCCCGCGGTGAACGTGCCAGACATGTTGTCGGTTCCCGCGGTGCTCTTCCAGCACAACGTGGAGGCGATGATTTGGCAGCGCCATGCCGCCGTCGCCCGGCGCCGGCTGGTGCGCGCCTATCTGCGGCGACAGCAGCGCCGGATGTATGCATTCGAGCGAGGGCAATGCCGCCGCTTCGATCATGTCGTCGCGGTGTCTTCCGAGGACGCTGCGTGGTTCTCCGGTGAGTACGACCTGCGCACGGTGTCGCACGTGCCAACCGGCGTCGACACCGACTACTTTCGGCCGAGCGCGACCGTCGTTCGCCCGGAGCGTAACGGATTGATTTTCACCGGCTCCATGGACTGGATGCCTAACGAAGATGCCGTCGCGTACTTTGCCGAGGCGATTCTGCCCGTCGTGCACGAGACGGTTAAGGACGTGACGTTCAGCATCGTCGGCCGCAACCCGACACCAGCTGTCCGCGCGCTCGGCCAGCAGCCACGCGTGCGCGTGACCGGGACGGTACCTGACGTGAGGCCACACCTCGAAAGCGCGCGCGTGTTTGTGGTACCGCTCAGAATCGGCGGCGGCACGCGACTCAAGATTTTCGAGGCCATGGCGATGGAGAAAGCCATCGTCAGCACCTCGATCGGGTCGGAAGGGCTCCCGGTGCGGAATGGTGAGCATCTACTCATCGCTGATACTGCCCCAGCGTTCGCCGCAGCTGTCGTTACGTTGCTTCAGAATCCCGAGTGCGCGGCGGCGCTCGGAGCTCGAGCGGCGGAGCTGGTTCGCTCCCAGTTTGGCTGGAACCGCGCGGCCGAGCAATTTGCCGACATCTGCATACGCACGGCTGCTCCCACAGAAACGACCGTTCGCACATTGGTGCACTCGTCATGACAACCGTCAGTGTATTCGGTTTGGGCTACGTCGGCTGCGTGTCGGCCGCCTGTCTCGCCAACGAAGGCTTCGACATCATCGGCGTCGACGTGAATCTGGCGAAAGTGAAGCTCGTCGCCGGCGGACACTCGACAGTCGTCGAGGAAGGTATCGAGCCGCTGATCTGTAGCATGGTCCAGGCGGGCCGCCTCAACACGACCGTCGATCCGGCAGAAGCGATCCGCCACAGCTCCATTTCTCTCATCTGCGTGGGCACGCCAAGTCACGCAAATGGCAGCCTCGACTTGTCGCATGTCCAGCGCGTAGCGATGCAGATCGGACGAGCGCTCCGTCAAACGAAGGAGCACCACATCGTCGCGTTGCGGAGCACCGTGCTCCCGGGTACGACGACGGGGATGCTCATTCCCACACTGGAAAAGGCGTCGGGGAAGCACGCGGGACGCGACTTCAGCGTTTGCATGAATCCGGAGTTCTTGCGCGAAGGGACGTCGCTGCATGACTTCTACCATCCGCCCTTCACCATCATTGGCGCGCAAACCGAGTTGGCGGGCAAGAGGCTCGCCGAACTGTACGCCGGGATCGACGCACCGCTGCACATCACGCCCGTCGGCGTTGCGGAAATGCTCAAGTACACCAGCAATTGCTTCCACGCCGTGAAGGTCACGTTCGCAAACGAGATCGGCAATCTGTGCAAGGCGCTCGGAACGGACAGCCACGAGGTCATGCGTCTCTTCTGCGAAGACAGGAAGTTGAACATCTCACCGGCATACCTGCGACCGGGCTTCGCCTTCGGCGGCTCCTGTCTTGGCAAAGATCTTCGGGCTCTGGTTCATCGCGCAAAAGAGCTCGATGTCGACGCACCCGTGCTGTCCGCTACGCTCGAGAGCAATCGGAAACAGGTCCTCAAGGCCTTCGATATGGTGCAGAGTTCCCGTCGACGGCGTGTCGGGATTCTCGGCCTGAGCTTCAAGGCCGGAACCGATGATTTGCGGGAGTCACCGATGGTGACCCTCGTCGAGATGTTGATCGGAAAGGGGCTCACGCTCTCCGTGTATGACCACTCTGTCTCGCGGGCGGGGCTTATCGGTGCAAATCGGGAATACATCGAGCGCGAGATTCCACACATCTGGTCGCTCATGCGCGGCAGCGTCGACGACGTCCTGGCATCCTCCGATGTGGTCATCATCGGCAACAGCGACCCCGAATTTCGGGAGGTTCAGTCTTCGCTAAAGGACGACCAGATCGTGATCGATCTTGTGCGCGCCTTCGAGCCCCGTGCAAGCGACGATGGGCACTATCGCGGCATCTGCTGGTAAAGGCGAAGGACCTCGCGAGGCGATCTCAGCTCTCCGTCTCTGCGAGGGAGGCAGACAAATCGCGTTCGGGCATTGGACCGATCGGCGCCGGCTCACTCGTCGCTTCGCTCGGTCGCATCGGAGCGAACCGCTTGAGCGAAAGAGCGGGCCTCTCGATCGCGAACCACGAGACGAGTGTGGGTAGGAGCGAGACCAGGAGCGACAGCGGGATCAACCACGCGCCTACATCCCGCAATGAGCGAGCGACGACCTCGATCACCGTCACGTGCCAGAGATAGAGACCGTAACTGACTTTGCCGATACCTCTCAGCCATGACAGTCGCAGGATACCGGGATCGTAGACAATTGCAATCGCAACCAGGCACGCCGCAGCCAGCGCGATGGCGGGATAGCCCCACATGACCATCGCCACGGACCAATAGTAAGAGCTCTCGAATCGGAGCATTACCGCGATGAGGAAGACCGATGCGCCGAGCAGGGCGGGCCAGAGCCCGCGGCGAATGATCGGGATTCCGTTTGGCAGCCGTACCAGAGCCGCGAGGACCGCACCCCACCCAAACAGATCGGCGCGGGTGGGCATCAACACGTACAGGGTGATCGCGTTCACGCCGCGCCGCGCGAGGACGACCCGTGCAACCGCGGCCAGCACGATGAGCACCAGGCCCAGCCGAAGAACACCACGCGTCGAGAGGCGCCTAACGACCGAGGGCCAGATGAGATAGAACTGTTCTTCGACCGCGAGGGACCAGAGGGGAGCAGTCTGTGGAATGACCGCCGCCCAGCCGTAGCCCGCGATGAGCACATTGGCGAGAAACGCCCAGTACCACGCCTGATGCCCGGTGAGAAGGCGGTGCGCCTCGGAAGTCTGGCCGGTATATGCCGGCAACAAGACCAGCGTGACCATGACGAGGGCGAACGCGGGCGCAATGCGGAGAGCGCGGCGTCCATAAAATCCACCGTAATAAAAGCGAGCCGACGATGCGCGAGCATCCAGGAGAATGCCGCTGATCAGGAAACCGGAAAGGACAAAGAACAGGTCGACGCCCATCCAGCCCCAACTGCCAGCCACTCTCCACGCGCCTTGCAGGCGAAGAGAGCAGTGGAACAGCAGTACCGCGAGTATGGCAAGGCCACGAACACCATCGAGTGCCGGAACACGGTCGCGTCGCACAGCGTCGTTCGACACCGCTTCCTCGTGAGGAAATGCCACTCCGTCACCGCACGATCCACGCCCCGTCGGTGAGCGACTGCTAAACAAAGTGAAGTCGAGCCGCTCCTGGCATTTGCATTGCAGAGATCGTCGCCGTGACGATCTCCCAACGCAGCCTCAGGGACGGACCGCACGTTCAGAAGCGTTCGTCGATGGCGGTCCCCACGGCCAAGGAGTTCTTTTTCTCGCCAACGACGCTCGACGCCGAGGCGTGTGCCGCGCGAGAGAAAGCATTCTTTGCCTCGATCCGACTGAAGAACGGTACGTACAAGACTACATATCCACATCGGCTCGACGACCTTAACGAGATCATCAATGCGCGGCTTCCGGCGCACCGGCCGCTCGAGATCATGGACGTGGCTGCGTCGTCCGGCGTTGCCACCCTCGAGTGGATGGATAGCCTCTCCGGTGCAGGCATCGATTTCAGAATGACGGCCGGTGATCTTTGCGTCCGCGCATTTCTGCTTTCCTTCGGTCGATTCCTGAACGTCCTCGTCGATGACACGGGGTATCCGCTCCAGTTCGACCTTTTTGGTCGGGCGATCGCATATCCGCCCGGTCCACGCCTGGCCGCGCGCTTTCCACCATTGTACGTCGGCATTCGCACCTTTCGCTGGGTGTTGCCGATGGCCTTCGCCGCTGTATCCAAGCAATTGGTTGGCGAGCCCGAAGGGGCTTCGGCGAGACGACTCGGTGTCAGTTGTCGTCGAGCTGCTTTGGTCAGCCCGCGATTATTCGACCGAAAGTCGCTGACGATTCTCGACGATAACCTTCTTCGCGCGGGGTCATTCGAGAATCGGTTTCACGTGATCCGCGCCGCGAACATCTTGAACAGGAGCTATTTCAGCAATGAGACGCTCCTCGTGATGGTCGCGAACCTGCGCACTCGCCTGAGACGACTGGGACTGTTGGTTGTCTGCAGAACGCACGACGACGGTATCAATCATGGCACTCTCTTTCGTCTGAACCCGGCGAACGAGTTCGAGGTCGTCTCGCGAATTGGCGACGGATCGGAGATCGAGCATCTCGTTACTGGTCTTCATGACGGCACCGGCGGGCCTGCGAAGAACTAACGTCGCATCGGTCTCGGCCGCGCCAGCTGTCTCAGTGGATCTGCATCGCGCCAGCCGCCTGTATAGCGAAAGCCAGGTGCTACGGACGACATCCCATGTGTACGCGCCGCATGTGGCGAACGCGGAGTCGGTCAATCGATCGGCAAGCGATTGATCTTCGAGAAGACGCAGCACCTGGCGCGCGACAGCTTCGTAATCTCCAACTGGACCGAGGAGCCCGTGCACTCCGTCGCTCAAAATCGTCGAGATACCACCGGCATCTGTCGACACGACCGGGAGTCCGCTGGCGAACGCCTCAAAGACCGAACACGGCACGTTGTCGATGTTGGGCGTCTGAACATAAATGTCCGCCTCTGCATAACGGCGCCAAATTTCGTCCGGCGCCACGGCTCCCTCGAACTTCACATTGCGTAGGTGTAACTCCGCCACACGCTCGCGGAGGCGCTGTTCCTCGGAGCCAGCGCCGACGAGCGTCAGCGACGCGTCAGAATACTGACTCTGTACGATGCTGAACGCCCGCAAAGTGCAATCGACGTTGTAGAGAGACTCGAGGTTGCGCGTCGAGACCAGACGCGGCCTGATCGGTCGCCGTCGCGCAAAACGAAAGCGCGTCAGGTCCACGACGTTGGGAATGAGCTCGGCGCGGAGACCGAATTTCGCAAAGACCGCAGCCAGAAAGCTCGACGGAACGACGTTCGTGTGGCTTCGCCGGAGGACGGCGCGCGCGATGCGCGAGCGCGCAAGATGATCCGGTGCTTCACCGCTGTGATAATTGATGAAAGCGGGTTTGCCGAGGAGTCGCGCCACGAGGAAAGCGGGCAGCGGCGAGAGGAGGAATGAGGAATAGGCCGCCGAAAAAACGTGGACAACGTCGGCGCGCCGCAGCTCGCGGAACAGCAACGGCCAGTAGAACAGTTGCGTGACGATTGTGCGGACGTACTTGAGCTGCGTCAGTCTGGCGAGGACCGGTGGCGGCAGTGGATTGATCGGAACGAGATAGGCCTCGATCTCAGGATCGGCACGCCATGCGCGCAGCAGGCGATCCGCCTGAACTGCCTGCCCCCCGAGGATGCGCAGCGATGGGGCGACGACGGCGACGCGAAGTCGTCTTGGCGGGGAGGCTGCTATCGGGCGTCTCGGCATCGGGACGTAGGGTCTGTGCTGAACGACGGCGTCGGTAAACGGGCAAATGCCAAGCCACGTCGGATTCGCAACGCGAGATCGCCGTCATCGAGCGGGTAGAGTCTTGCTCGGCATATCGGCCGTGGCCCGAATGTCGCAAGCGTGAGACCTGCCCAACGCGCTCCGCGGCGGGGCCTCGAGTTCCCACACAGTCCGTCACCAACGCCGGTGATGCCTCGAATCCGAGAGCGCTTGCGGAAACTGAACGGGAAATCGATCGACGAGGTGCGCGTCCGAACGGCGCAACCGGACGACGCCCCGACAGCGCCTAACCAGGGCCTGACAGCGAACAGCGATTCCCTCCTCGGCGGCCTAACGACGCGCCTCCGCGGGCTGGCTCACGGGGACAGCATTGCAGGGAAGCTGGCTCGCGGGGCACTGTGGGTGTTCTCGATCAATGTCGCGGGCACCCTGATCGCATTCCTCGTGCAGGTGTTGCTCGCGCGGATGCTCGGACCCGCGGACTACGGACTCTACCTCTACACGCTCGGCGTATTCAACGTGGTGCTGGTCGTCGCGAAAGCCGACTGGGACCACGTATCGCTTCGTTTCCTCAGCGCGTACGCGGCCCAGCAAAACCGCGCCCTGCTACGCGGGTTTCTGCGGCGCAGTGATGTCATCGTCGGCATTGCGTCGGGATTCGCCGCGGCACTGGCGGCATGCCTCGTCTGGATCTTCCGCCACCATCTGTCGCCCTCTCTCGCCGCCGCCTATCTGGTTGCCTGCGCGCTACTCCCCATCACCGCATTTTTGCAGGTCAAGGCACTATCGCTCCAGGGATTGAGACGAGTCGTTGCATCGCAGGCGCCACTCAACATCGTGCGCCCATCGCTTTTCGCTGCTGGCGTCGTATTGGCCGCATTCGTCTTTGATTTGCGGCTGACCGCCGCGTCCGCACTCCTCATCAATCTTGCGGCGACCGCCGTCGTCCTCCTCGTGAGCAGCGCGTACCTCCATCGCGCGACCGCGAAGGAGATATCTGGCGTCGAGCCGCAATACGCGACGCGCGAGTGGTTACGCGTCGCCTGGGGAATGCTCGTCGTCTCGGCCGCGCAATTCATACTGTCGCAGAGCTTCGACGTCGTCGTCGTCGGTTCGCTTCTCGGTACCACCGTGGCGGGCTACTACGGCGCGGCCTCTCAACTCGCTGGACTCTGCGGATTCGGAGTGAATGCCGTTCTCTTCATGGCGGCGCCGCTCATCTCGGAGCTGTTCGCGAGTGGGGAGAAAGCGAAGTTGCAGCGGCTGATCACGTTGACCGGACGATTGAACGTCGCCGTGTCGCTTCCCGTCGTGTTGGCGCTCGTCTTCGCCGGACGACTCATCCTTTCGTGGTACGGCCCGACATTCGTCGTTGGCTATCCCGTGCTCGTCGTGCTCGTCGCCGGCCAGTTCACAGGTGCCATGCTTGGCGCTCTCGCTGGATTCCTGATGACGATGACCGGTCATCACGACCGCGCCGCCGTGATCATCGGCGGCAGCGCGCTTCTCTATCTACTCTTGACCTTCGTGCTCACACACATGTTCGGTGCGGTGGGCACTGCCTTTTCCACCGTCATCGCATATCTCGCGCGCCACGTTGTACTCGAATTGGAAATTCGAAAGCGGCTCGGGATCGAGGCGTTCCCGTTTTTTCGGCCGGCGACGCAATCCTCGATTTAGTGAATTGGTACTTCGACGACGAAGAGATCGATGCGGCCGTTCGAATCGCCTTGATTCGTGGAGAACAAAACCACCTTCCCGTCGGCGCTCACCGTCGCGCGTGGAGTGTCCCAATAGCGGTTGGGCGAATGGCTATACGAGTGCGCCAGGAATCTCACGTCGCTGCCGTCCTGGCGCACAAACGCAATGCCATCGTGAACGGCGCCGGGCGCGCGCAGCTCTACCCGACCCGTTGGACTTCCACCGGCAGCCGCCCAGACATAGACCCGCGTGGCAGTGGCATCGTAATAGAAGCTCCCTTCTGTCATCGCGGCGATGCTCGCGGCACGCGTGAGCTGTCTCGCGACACGGGTCGGTGTTCCATCCACCAGCTGCCGAACCGACTGCACCCCGATCGTCGGCTTCGCGTATGCCGGGGCCCAATTTGGTGTCGTCCAATAAATCTGGCCGCTCGACAGCGTCCATCCGCCGTCAGTCACCACTCCGTCATTGTATCCGCTCCACAGATACCATTGCTTGACGAGACTCGCTCCCGGCAGTTGCGCTTCGGCTTGGATCCACTGACCGGACCGGTGCTGCAGGTCCGGCGAGAGCTGCGCCGCCGTCAGCGTCGTTACCTGACGAGCAGCGATCGGATCGTAGTAGTACTGTGGGCCAGACGAGATGTCGGGATTGTTTGCGACGAACGCCGATCGCAACGACTCGAGGTGCGTTTGCTTGCTGATGGGCGCGCCCATGGACTGCGTTTGCAAGTCGTATATCTGCCAGTCCGGCGCCGCCCCGCCGAGGAGGATCGCGACGTACCGGCCGTCACGATCCAGGTGTGGTTCATCGATTGACGTCGCGTGAATGATCTGAGTGGCATTCGTGACGCTATTCCATGCGATGACGAGGGATTGATCCTTCGGCATCATCACGAACCACTGGTCGTTCCGATCCTGCTGCAGCCACAGCAATGACGACGTCGTGACGGAGGCAAAACTCTTTGGGAAATTCCCGGAGTCGGCGACAGCATTGGTTCGCGTGTCGTACCGGTGCAGCGTGGTACCGGTGAGGTAATACGCAATCTGTGGCGTCGTCGGCACGAATGAGAACGTGAAGCAAAGGTCCGAATTGACCGTTGGAGTGCGCCGCCAATTGCTGAACCCAGCGCCACGCGTGAAGTCAACGAGATAGTGCGATCCGACGTTGACGAGAATCGTGTGCTGGTTTGTGCCCCAGTCGCGAGTCACCTGTAGGCCGCCTGACGAGTAGTCGTGGGTCGCCTGGGTGTTTGCGACTGGCACCGACGCACTCGTCGCTTTCCACACCCGAACGCCCGTCACAGGATCGTTGTACGACAGTCCGGCGGCGAGCGACGCTCCACCGTACGACTCGAATGGCGGGAGCTGCCGAGCGGCAACGGGGAGCAGGGTTGGATCGGCGACGGCACCTGCCGGCGGAGGGGGCGGGGGCGGAGGCGGCGAGACAATGATGGCCGCCGTTCCGCTGATTCCTTCGCTCGTCGCCGTAATCGTGGCTGCCCCCGTTGCGGCGCCCGCAACGAGTCCTGTGCTCGACACCGACGCGACCGCGGCATTGGAGCTCGCCCAGCTGACGACGCGACCCGTGAGCAGTTGTGAATTGGCGTCGTAGGTCGCGGCGCTAAGCTGCACCGCAGCGCCCGCTGCAATCGTCGAGGTTGGCGGCGTGATGAGGACCGAGGCCACCACGACGGCGGACCCACCCGTGAGTGTCGCGAGCTTCGAGCAAGCGGACAACAGGACGAGGGAAACAGTTCCAAGTATTCTAACACGTGGAACGCGCATATGTCCTCCGCGCGGGTCTTGCGTTCGGCGGCTCGACCGGCGTAGCGCGCGATGCGCACCGTAGCCTCGGAGCTTTGCGTCGCCGGCTTTCGCCGGGTTTGCCTTTGTCGCGACCCTCGAGGAGGGGATGCGATCCCGCCAGTTTACTGCCCGCAGCACGGTCGGAAGAAACGCCCTAACGCATCACCCCGGGCGTTGGCGAGGCCGACGAGGCCGGCGTCAGCGCCAAGCCACGTCTTCGCGTGCAACAAATCAATCGATTTTGTGCTCGTTTCCGCTGTGATGGAGCACACGCGGCCGCGCTACATCGAGTCCCGGAGCACGACGCCAGACGTTGCGTTCTCCAGGGCATCGAAGTCAGCGCCCAGGTCACGGCCGTCAGTGCCGGCGCCTCTGAAACGACTCGTTCGACTCAGTCGGTAGTTCCCGTGATCAAAATCCACGAAGCCAACTTCCGATGCGTGAGCGACGAACAAATTGCCCGCGGGATACTCGGCGTTCGACTTTCCAATCAGCAGGTTATGTGTGATCACCGCACCAGGCAAATAGAAATTGATTGCCGAATTTCCCTCGCCCTGGCCGGTGCCGGAGATACCGTACACACCTCGCGTAACGATGTTGTCGCGCACCACGACACGACTCTTCTGCCGAGTGTCGAGCATCAAGGCGGTCGTGTCGGCGAAGCCGGTGTTGTGCTCGATGTCGATCTCGAATGGATCCTCCACGAGCTGCCACAAGCGGCCGAGCCCTCCGAGCTGGGTGGTCCCGCGGCAATCGAAGAAGTTGTCGGCGATGAGAATCCGATTTGCTGGCTCGCGGATGTTGTTTCCCGTCGCCATGATGTCCACGCCGCCGGGAGAGTTTAGAAGTTTGTTATAGCGAATCGTGACATTGCGGGTGACGGACCATGGTGCTCCACCGCTCTGATTCTCTGACTTGAGTACCAATGCGAACCCCACCTGGGCGTCGAGCCAGTTGTTCTCGAACACGTTGCCTTCGACGAGAACACGCTGTGCATTCTTGAGCTCGAAGATGTTCTTGACGGTCCAGACACCCTTCCACGTTAGCGGCTTGAAAAAGTGATTGTGGCGGATCTCGATATCCGAGGGCACGAGTTCGCGGATTGCCGGCTCCCCTCCTCCGAACATGACATTCTCGCCCGCACCCTCGAGGTAGTTGTTCACGATCTTGTAAGGGCCCGGGCCGTTCCACCCGGCGATCGCCTGGCTATCGAATCCGCGGCCATGACAATCGGCGAGATATGAATCGACGATGGCCGTATAGGCGCTGTTCAGCGCAACGCACCGCTTGGTGTTGAGCAACGCATGTCCATGCACGAAGGATCGATCGATGATCAGATGGTGTGGAACCTCATCCATGCTCGTTTGATCGCGCCAGCCGCCGAGTTGGACGATCGCCCCATTTGATCGCACGTCGGAGCGCACGGTGATCTCGAGCGCGAGCAGGCGATAGTGGTGTGCGCCCGGAGCCGTGCTCAGCGCGGGTGAGTCCTCAGAACCGCTCACCAGCTTTGGTAAACGGGACGCAAACTTCGGCGTTAGCCGCTCACCCTCGGGTGGGAGCTCCGCATCCGGCGCCCCGCTGCGGATCGTAATCCATCCGTCTCCCCGCTTTCGTGGCAGGGTGAACGAGCCCACGAACTCGGCCCCGGGGGCGAGCAGGAGAACGTCACCCGGCAGCGCATCGTCGATCGCGCGCTGAAGATCGTCGCCGGCATTCACCGTGACGCGGCGTCCAGTCGGCGGCGCCAGGTGGCTGTCGATGAAGACGCGGGGGAGTTCGGGCGGGCCGGTGTCAGCGGCGGCGCGGCCCTGTCCCGTCGCTTCCATTTCTCCGTCAGCGTCGAAGTCACCCGAGGAATCCGCATGTGATCCCCGCGAGCAGGCCGCGATGAGCGACAGCACGACCGCCGCGGTCGCGAGCAACGACTGGATCGCGTTAGGCAGCCGTCGAGGATTGAGCATACGGATTAGATCGTCAGGTGTGTTGGGAGCGCAGAGCATCGCGAACGCCCGAGGCGTGCGCGAGCTGGCGCCTCGTGAGATCGGCCGTCACCCACATGAGCGCCAGGTGGATATACAGGAAGGCCACGTAGGCAAAGGAGCCAAAGATCCCGGCCGTGAAGTAGGCGAGCAGTCCCATCTCGAGGAAGAACAGGTGCATCGCGAGGCGTGGGGCGAGCCGCTTCGCCGCGCGGCGTGAGCGCTCGGCTCTGACGACGACGCTGATGACCAGGCCCACAAAAAAAATCGTCCCGGGCACACCGGTCTCGGCCTGGACATGCAGGATCGTGCTATGGGTGTCGCGTTCACCATTCGCGGTAGGGTTAAATTCCTCGCCCCGTGCGTACACGACATGCGCGAGCGGGTAAGCGGTGACGCCAACGCCGAACAGGGGATGCTCGGCGATGATCTTGCTCGCGACGCGCCAGATCTCCCAGCGCTGTCGTGCCGAGCCCTCGCTGTCGACCTCATTGAGCTGCTGCGTGCTCGTTAGGTACTTGAGACCGGCCACTCGTTGCCAGACACCGTTCGGCGCAAAGAAGGACACGGCGGCGATCACGGCCAGCGCGATGACGATGAGACGGGTCCGTTGGGCCGGATTGATCATTCTTAGCAGATATCGCCACTGGACACCGATGCAACACAGGCAAAAGAGCGTCAGCGCAATGAATCCGGCGCGCGACTGCGTCATCAGGATCAGCAGTGGTAGGAGAACGAGACCAACCTGCGCCGCGCGTCGTATCCACCAGCGCCGCTCGAGTGGAAGCAGCGCCGCGACCATCGCGAGTTGCAGCAGCGCAATTGCCGCAAGGTCGTTTGGATTCTCGAAGGCATGATTCCAGATAGCCCGACCAAAGGTCGTGTAGTTGAACAGCAAATAATTCTCGAATGCTCCTCGCAATGGAAAGAGCGCGAAGCAAGTGAGAAAGAAGACGGTGAAAAGCCGGATCTGCGCTCGCGAACGGAAAGCGTTCACGCCCACCAGCACGATCGCCCAGAGCTTCACGAGATCCATCAGCCCATCCCACGTCCTCTCCGGATACGGGCTGCGCACGTAGCCAACAGCGCACCAGAGAATGAACGCCCCGAACCATACGAGCATCCAGGGAAAGCGACGCGGCTCAGATTGCAGCGCCAAGCCGACGAGGCCGGCGATGATTCCCACGCTGCCGATCGGCAATCGGTACGTTGTGATTGCGAAGATGTAGGCAAGAAAGGCGACGAATGGGATCGTCCATTGGACGCCGGCAAGGAGACCACTACTGGACGTGCTCGGATCGGGCGAAGCGAGGCCGGCTTGGACCCGGGAGGCCCACCGATTCGCCGTTGGAGCCGACGTCGCAAGTGAATCGACGCTGGAGCGCGGCGTGCGCTCGCCGATCGCGTCAGACCCATGCTGCATCAGCGGGTGCGCGCCGCGAGGAGTCGATCGTACAGCGCTTCGAGCGACGGAAGCACCCGATTCGCGTGGAACTGTGTGCGTGCGCGTCGCGCCGCGGCCTCGCCCAACGCTCGCCGACGGATTGGGTCGACGAGCAGTTGCTCGATAGCCGCGGCGACCGCGGCCGGCCGCCCCGGCGGCACAAGAAAGCCCGTCTCCCCGTCGACGACCGCATCGACAACGCCTCCGACGCGGGTCGCGACGACGGGCGTGCCGGCCGCCATGGCTTCGACGATCGTGTTCGGAAATGCCTCGGTCACCGAGCAGAGGACGGAAATGTCGAACAGATGATGCAGATTGTGCTCGTTAGGTATGAAACCGGCAAAGTGCACGACCTCGGTGAGACCGAGCTGCCGCATGAGACGCTCCAATGAGCGCCGCGCCTCACCCTCCCCGACGAGCACGAGACGGAGCGACGGCCAGCGCGGCCGCAGAGTCGCCATCGCCGTGATCAAGGATTCATGGTCTTTCACCGGCCGCAAACCGGCGACACAACCCACCACGAGTGATCCGCCAGGCACGCCGAGGTTGGCGAGAAGACTGCCGGCACTGCTGTCCCGAGCAGGCGGCACGAATGCCGATTCGTCGACGAAATTCGAAACGACCGCGACGCGCTCGCTGTGAACGCGATCCTCGGTAACGACGAGGTCGGCGACCGTCTGGCTGTTGGCAATCACACAGTCGGCGAACCGGTACGCGTACTTGTTGACGACGCGGAGCGCGGTCCGCGGTACATCGTCCCACCACCGTCGGCTCGCGATGACAACCGGCGTGCGCGCGACACGCGCCCAGGCCGTCGCAAAGATGTTATTATAGACGTCGTGGCTGTGAACGATGTCGATGCGCTGCCTAACGAGATGACGCGCCAGGCGCGTCCCCTGCCGCAGCGCCGTGATCCCATGGAGTCGCCCAAGCGGAAGCGTGAGGACGGGAATACCCTGCTCCCGGTAGCGCGCGAGCAACGGCCCTTGACCCTGCAAGCACACGACGGACACATCGAAGCGCGATCGGTCGAGGCGTTCCGCCGTCCGGAGCGCGTTCAGCTCGGTACCGCCAATCCCCATGTTGTCGATGCAGAAGGCGACCCGAACGCGCCTCGGCATGCCCGCGTGCGGTGAACGACGCGACCCTTCGCCAACCTCGATCGCCGCACCGAGTGTCTCGGCGGCGCCGCTCACCAACCGCGCCGCTTGAACAAGACGGACGGCAGTGTCTTCACGATGATCTTGAGATCACGCGTGAGACTCTTCTGGCGCAGATACTCCAGGTCGTATCGCACCTTCTTGCGCACGTCATCGACGCATGAATCGTACTTCAGGTGGATCTGCGCCCAGCCTGTGATTCCCGGCTTCGTTCGCTGTCGCAACGGATAGTCCTCGATCTCCGCGGCGAGTCGCGCGAAGATGCTTGGACGCTCCGGTCGCGGACCGACGATGTTCATGTTCCCGCGGAGCACGTTGAACAACTGCGGCAGCTCGTCCAGCCGATATTTCCGAAGGAAGCAACCGATGCGCGTGCTGCGCGGATCGTCCTTCACCGCCCACACGGCGCCGGTGTTACACTCTGCGGCATCACACATCGTGCGAAACTTGTAAATCATGAAGACCTCTCCGCCGAGGTCCTGTGCGCGCAGGTCGTCGTGAAGCGCGAGAAATCGCGCCCACAAATGCCAACGCGAATCGGTGCGCCGCCGCGAGTGCAAACGTACGCCCCGTCGGTCGAGACCGATCCGCGGCTGCCGATAGAGCACTGGTCCTTTCGACGTCAGCTTGATCGCGAGCGCAATGACCAGCATCAGCGGCGCGGCGACTATCAGCGCAACTGCGGCGACGACGATGTTGACGAGACGCTCGAGGCGTTGATACCGTGCGAGCGCCTCGACGGCGAACGGAGGCGGCGGCGCCAGCGTGAACGGATCCGCCGCGAGCGGATCCGGTGCGAGCGGATCCGGTGTGAGCGGTGCGGCGATGTCGCCGCTGTCAGCCGGCGACGCGGCCGGCAGCGCCGCGGCATCCATCAAAAATAGAGTAGCAGAATCGGTCGGAGCGGGAGGTGCTGTTTCTGCTTGTTGCACGAGTTGCTCCTGCGCTTCGGCGTGCGGCCGCGTCGCCCCACTATCCACGGTTGACTCCCCCGGCGTTCCAGTGTCCGGTACTTTAGAAGGCTTTCAAAGAGTGAAGAGTCAGTAGTAGGCCCGTCGCCACTCCGGCAATTTGCGTGATGAGAATCCAGTTTCGTTGTCGCGTTGGCGTCAGAACAACCTCGTCGCCAGCGTCGATTCCCAGCGCGCCGAGTGGCAACCCGCGCACCATCGCGTCGCGGATTGTGTGCTCGTCGATGAGAGTACTTTGACCGCGGCGAACGCGAACTCGCGTCAAGTCCGCTTGTGGTGACGGACCGCCGGCGACCATGAGCAGATCGCCCAACGTGATTTGCAGCGGAACACGGTAGTAACCCGGATGTACGACCTCCCCAAGCACTCCGACCGGCACAAGCGGTGTCGCGCGCACGACCTCGCGCTTCACGTAGCGTCCGATCTGCTGACCCAGATACGACTGAACTTGTGACCGAAGCACGCCGTCGAGAGAAATCGGTGGCAGCTTCTGGAAGACCACTGTCCGGTCAGACTGCACGGTAACGGTGTCGACGCTTATCGAATCACCCCGCATCACGACGATGATGCGGTCGCCTGATTGGAAATCGCCATTGTGGAGAGGCAGCCGCCGCACATCGCCATCGGCCGTCCCCGCCCGCGCGCCTTGCTGTGCAATTGCACCCGTCGGCGCAACGACTGACCAGAGAATGACGCAGACGCGAACGACCGCGAGAAGCACTGATTCTCGCCAAGCGAATTGCGAAGCCTGCGTGTTGTTGTACATCTGCGTGATTATCCGGCGTCGGATGCAACCGCGTTAGACTACAAGCTGTGTGCCCTACATCACGTTGAACCGTCGAAAACCGAGAGTGGGCGACTCCGGCAGGCGTCGTTGTGGTCAGCGCTCGAGTGAAAGGAGCCCGGAGCGGCGAGCGAATTCATCGAGCTGGGTTTCCAGAGCGGGAAGCTTCGATTCTTCCTTCTGATCGGAGTACGAATACGAGTAGTATTGGAAGTCGCCGGCCATCCGGACGTCGTTCAGCACGACGCCGAGCAGCCGGATTGGCAGGCGCGTAATCAGCTTCAGCTTGGCTTCCGCCAGCTTCCGATTCGACTCACCAGCCCGCAATACGAGCAACATGTTGCCCGTTGCAGTGCCGAGGACAAACGGATCGATACCGGCACCTAACGGGGAGCAGTCGACAATCACCGCCTCGAAGCGCCGTTGCAGCTCCGTCATCAAGTCCGGGACGACTGGCGACATGAGGAGCTCCGGCCCACGCGCCTGTTGCGTTCCGCGCGTCATGATCCACAACTTTTCATTGGTCGTCGTTTGCAGCGTCTGCTCCAGGGTCGCCGCGCCCGTGACATAGTCGAGCAGTCCTGGCGACCGGGGAAGCTCGAAACGCTTGTCCAGTTCACCGCGGCGAATGTCGCCGTCGACGAGCAGCGTGCGATAGCCAGCGTCCGCGAATGAGTGCGCGAGATTGGCGGAGATCATGGACTTGCCGTCGCCCGCGTTTGGACTCGAGATCGTCACGAGCACGCGTCCCGACGGGTCCGCAGCTTGTGCCACGCTCAGCCGTACCGTGCGAAACGCCTCGACGAGTTGCATGGCGTCGGCCTCGGCGCGGAGTCCGTGCGTCTTGACGGCGGGAATTGCACCGACGATCTCGAGTCCCATTTCCTCGGTTGCTTGCTCCGGATATCGGAACCGCGGGTCGTACCGATCGAGGAGGAACGCGAGGCCGCCGGCAGCGATGATGCCAATGATGACGGCCAAGCCGATCACGAACGGCGCGCGATTACTCGTCGGCGTCTCGGGAACAACGGGAGCGTCGAGAACGGTCACGTCGGAGACGGCGCTCGCCTCCGCGAGATTGGCTTCTTCCGAGCGGCTTTTGAGAAGATTGTAGAGGTTCTCGCTCGTCGCGACATTGCGACGGAGACGCGCTTCCTCGATGGTGCGGGCCGGCACGCCGCGCAGCTCGCGTTCCGTGCTCTGCACCTGGTCCTGAAGATCACCCTCCTGCATCTTGAGCTGGGTAACCAACGCGTCGACGGCACGCGGAATCGTTTGCTCACGAAGCTCCTTCACGTCTGCGCTGAGGCCGCGGACTGTTGGATGCGCGTCGGTGAATTCCTTGCGGGCGTTGGTCAGCTTCGCTTCGTCGTCGGCGAGATTGCGTAACGCGGTTTGCAACTGCGGATCGCTTTTCGCGGCGGGCACGATGCTCAACGCGCTGGCATCGAGAGTCCCCGCTTGCACAGCCGACATCGTGCGCTCCAAGGTCAACCGTTCGCGACGCGCAGCTTCGTACGTGTTCTCGTCCGTGAAGAAGTTCTCGGACACGGGATCGCGTGTGCGGTCGTCACCAGCGGCCGCGGTGTGCGCGTCGGGACCGTCGGTGCCCTGAATCGGTCGCGCCGTGGCTCGCGTCTCGGATGGGAGCGTGATGGTGCGAACTCGAAATGCTTCCAGTGCGTTTTCGGCGTCGTGCAAGTCCTTCGCGGCAACGTCGAGCTGTTTGTTCAGCGTTCCCGCGACTTCGACGAGGTTGCGCTTCTTCAAATCAGCGGCGGCAGCGACGAATTCATCGACGAGCGTCTGCATGATGGCGGTGAGGTGTTGCGGGCTGGTACCCGTCAACGCGACGCGGAGAAGATTGCTCCCTTCGGGCAACGAGCTCGTTAGGTTCGTACGCATCGCCAGCGCCGCCGTGCGCGGCGTGACGAGTGTGAAGCGGACCGTGCGCCCGCGACTGAGCGCCGCTGCCGACGGCGCCCAAAGAAAACCGACCGGGCGACCCACGGAATCACCAACAACGCCGGTCTCTACGCGCGGTCCTTTTGCGAACGACAACGTGTAAACGCGACCAGTCGGATTCACCTTCAGCACATACTCGCCCGGCGTGAACTTCTCGCGCGTTCGAAAATCCCAGAACACCGCGGAATCCGGTGCCGACGACGGCGTGACATAAAGCGTCAGCCGCCGCGCAACCTTTTCCAGGATCGCAAAGCTGGTGAGCAGCTCGGGCCAGGCGGCAGCATGCATGACCTCATCACCACGAATGGGTGCGGCCCGGTCGTTCTGGCGGGAATCGGGAGTGATCCAGATTGTCGAATGAACGACGTAGGTGGGCTTGATGAAGCGCGAAGCAACGATGCCGCCGCCAATCGCGGCCGCAATCACCAGCGCGAGCAGCCATTTATAGCGGCGCAGTGCGGCGAGATACCGCGTCCACGAGATACGACTCGCCGATTTGTGGAGTTGATCCCAATCCCATCCCTGATGCGGCTTTTCCCGCACGGGGGCGATCGGCGACGTGACGCTGGGCGCCGAGATGGGTTCGCGCTTCCGAACCGTTCGTGATGTGGAAACAGGGTCCATGGCCTCTACACGCGGCACGACTGGTCGTCGTCGGGACTCGCACGAGGACAGCGGCCGGTGATGGCAAGATTGGCGCCGCTACCGACAATGTCAGTCGAATGACACGTGAGGGTCTTCGCCATGCGATTACGATAACGCCACTCACCACCAGCAGCAGCACGATCGGCTATCGGAGCGACCGATGACGAGGTCGGGTTTAGCGCATACTCATCGATAGTGCCGCAGAACGGCCAGCTCGAGCACCTTCACGCGACAATTGGGCCAGCACGCCAAGCGGCCAGCATGATCGGCGTCGCGTTGGGATTCGCCGGTAAGGATGACGGCGGCATGCGATCTGCAACCCCAGTCCGCCACGAACTTCCCTTCGGTCCGTGGACGCTCACGACCCCCAGTGCTCAGAATTCAACGCGTCAATCCGCTCGACGTTGCCGACTCGCTGAGGTCCTTCTTCGCCAACGAGAATCAGGCACTCGCCACCCTTGTCGACTCCGCATATCCGGAAGTGGCGCGCCGGGGTGGGGCGAGTTGGATAGGAGTCGACGACACGGGTCATGTGCAGCTGAACTGCACGCTCTGCCCTCACGATTTCCAATTTCGTGGACGAACAGTACGCGGTGGAATGCTCGCGAACACCGTGGCGTCGAAGAACTATCGCTGGTTCTTCCCCACGGTGTCGCTCGTGAAACAGCTCGTCCAGGACGTCACGCGGGAAGCGGAGCTGGACTTCCTATATACGGATCCCCAGCCATCGGCTGCCGTCGTGTCGAAGGCAGCGGGGCTCGAGCAGATCGGCGCATTGGACAGATTCGTCATTCCGCTGAGTGACAGCGCGCGTTCTCGTGCGATTGCGGCCCATGTGTACAGCGCCGCGCTTCGTCTTCGTCTTGGATTCGCCGCGCGCTGCGCGGCTATCGACTCGAGAATGTACGACGTGAGCCGGATCGCCGAGTCAATCGGAACGTCGAGTCGCCTGCAGCCACATCACTCGGACTCCTTATATAGACGTCGGCTGCACGGCTACCCAGGGTCGGATTACGTATGGTGCGAGTTTCGGCTA
Source organism: Gemmatimonadaceae bacterium (assembly GCA_036496605.1). Lineage (NCBI taxonomy): Bacteria > Pseudomonadati > Gemmatimonadota > Gemmatimonadia > Gemmatimonadales > Gemmatimonadaceae > Gemmatimonadaceae bacterium. The sequence goes on from DASXKV010000033.1 coordinate 49,541, forward strand.
CCGAGCCATCGCAAGGCGCGGGACCCGGACGCCGCCGTGCTGTTGCAAGGGCCCGATGAAAGAAAGGTCGTGCATGTCTGGGCGATTCGTCGTCGAGAGAACGTCGCGCTTCGACCTTTGATTCCGGGCTTGCTGAAGGTGGCGCGAGAACGCGGCGGGCACCGTCTTGAAGTGGAAGCGGTTCAGGAGTCCGACCTCGCCCACGAGCTACGGCGCACTGGCTTTCGCACACGCGACGATCTGGTTCCGGTCTTTGGTAAGGGCATCACACCAGCCGGCACCGACGTCGTCAACGCGATTCACGACTGGGAGATCACGGCGCTCGACATGGATCGTTAGGCGCTCCAGACGTCCCACCGCCGTCGCGCCGAATTCACGGCCGCGACGACGACGGCAGCTTGCAACATTGCGATCCAGACGAGACCGGAGCGAATGACACGTGCGGTTTTCGATCTCTGAATCGTGCTCAGGGCCGCCAGCATACAAAGCGGTACACCCGTGGCGATCGGATTCGATTCGATCCACCGGATGAGGAACACGCTGCCCCACGCGGCAAGACCGATGAGCCAGTACGGCGTCAGAAGTCGAAGAAGTTTGTGGAAGACGAATTGCGCCCAGATCGGATTGCGCGCGGGAACGAGGAGTTGCGGCAACCAGCAGCAGAGTTGGAGAACGCCAGTCAATGTCCGCACTTTGCGCCGATACTCTTGTCGCGGCGCGGAATGTCTGAGGTCGACCGCGCGCGCTTCGTCGACGAAGACGACTCGCTGCCCCGAGAGGACGACGCGCATCGGCGCATACACATCATCGAGTATCAATGACGGTGGGAGCGGCGTCCACAGCGAGCGACGAAGAGCCCAGATCGCGCCGGTGGCGCCGACGCACGAGTTGATCATCGCCTCGCAACGGCGCAGCCAGCGCTCGTACGACCAGTAACGCCCAACGGGTGAGCGCTGTGCCTTCTCGGAGAGCTCGAGCCGACCGGATGCGGCGCCGACGTGCTCATCAGCAAACGCGGCCACCAGGCAGCTCACGGCCCCGGCCTCGAATCGTTGTTGAGAGTCTGTGAATAGCAGAAGATCGCCCTGCGCGGCGCGGACGGCAGCGTTCAGTGTCGCCGCTTTTCCGCCCGGCATGTCCCCGCGAACGACGCGAACAGTGGGCGCGATCGCCAGTTCGTCCGTCGCAACCGGTGGCGCCGCATAGTCGAGTCCGACAATCACCTCGAGCCGATGGGCGTCGTGCGCGGCCGACAGACAATCGATGATGCGCTCGCGCACGACGACGGGGTCGTCGCGTGTCGCGATGATCACGGAGACCGACGGCGGAGCTTCGTTTCGAGACGAATGCGTTGCTTCGGGGCAACGGCACCGCTTGGCCAGGAGGCCGATGATCGCGGGGTAGACAATCCACACCAGCAGGATGCCGGCCGCACCCAACGCTGCGAACCATTCAACGACCCTCACTTCTGCACCGCCCGGCAACCACCCATCCCATCCATCCAGATGACCGTCGGGCGCTCACGGTTGGCAGAAGACGTACCAGGGGTGACTCGCCCACTCGATTACGCCGTGCGCTGCGCACGATACGCGGCCCGACCTCGGTATTGACGTCTTTCATCAGGCGCGCACGATGGCCTGGTGCGTTATGCAACACGCCATTCTCCACATGGCAACGTTGATAAACGCTCACGCTCCGTGCTGCCGTGGTGCGTCCTTTTTCGCTGCCGCGTAACGGTTTTTCGGAAATACTCAACGTCTTGGTCCCCGCCTTGCTCCTGTCCGATTTCCTGCGTGGAGGACGCCGATGGGTTATCGGGAATTCGTCGATTCGCTCGGCATTGTCTGGAAGGTTTGGAATAACGTGCCACTCGCAGGTGCGGCGCTGCGCGGCGAGATGAGGAACGGGTGGCTGACGTTCGAGTCGATGACCGGCTGTCTTCGTCGACTCGCTCCCGTCCCAGACCACTGGGAGCTGCTATCCGCCGAACAACTGGAACCCCTTTGCAGTCGCGCCTCCGAGGTGCGCCGGTCATCCGGCTCAGGCGACGCGCTGGACTCTGCGCCTAACGACTCAGTCACTCGGCGCCATGGCAAGCCCAACAATTAATCGGGAGCGACTGTGCGCTATCTAGTCACCGGCGGTGCGGGTTTCATCGGGTCGCATCTCGTCGAGTATCTGGCTGCCGAAGGACATACGATCGTCGTGCTCGACGACTTCTCGACAGGCAAGCGCGAGAATCTCGAAGGCATGCGGGGCGCGATCGAGATCATCGAAGGTAGCGTCACGGATACCGCGACCTGTGCACGTGCTTGCCGCGGCGTGGACTTCGTCCTGCACCAAGCCGCGCTCGCTTCGGTGCCGCGCTCGCTCCGCGACCCCGCCGCTACTCATAACGCGAATGCGACCGGAACGCTCAACGTACTCCTCGCCGCGAGGGACGCCGGCGTTAGGCGCGTGGTCTACGCGGCGTCGTCATCCGCCTACGGCAATACCACGGAGTTACCGAAGCACGAGTCGATGGTGCCGCGGCCACTGTCACCTTATGCGGTGAGTAAACTCGCCGGCGAGCAATATTGCCGAGCACTTCATGCATCCTTCGGAATAGAGACCGTTGCCCTGCGATACTTCAACATCTTCGGCCCGCGTCAGGATCCCGCGTCGCAGTATGCTGCCGTTGTGCCCAAGTTCATCGCCGCCGCACAGGCGAACGAAGGCCCCGTGATTTATGGGGATGGTGATCAGACGAGGGATTTCACCTATGTCGCGAACGCCGTCCATGCCAACATGGCGGCGTGCAGCGCGCCGGCAACGGCGTGCGGAGAGGTATTCAACGTCGGATGCGGGACGCGCATCTCCGTCAACGAGCTGTGGCGTCGGATCGCAGCCCTCTTCGAGTGCAGCACGCCGCCGCGCTACGTACCGGCACGCGCGGGTGACGTGCGTGATTCGCTGGCTTCGCTGGACCGCTCGCGGCAGTCGCTGGGCTATGCGCCGATCATGAGCATCGACGATGGACTGCGCCACACCGTCGAGTGGTACACGGTGCGCCAGGCGCCGGCCGAGGGGACGACGGAGCCGGAGGCTCTCACGGGCGGCGGATCGTCAGCCGGGGCGTCGCTGCCTAACGAACAACAAGCGATCGTATAGGGCTGTCGGGAAGCTCGTGGCCACCGGGGTTCTCGACGAGACCTCGGCGGCTTGCCCGCGTGGTCGAGTCATTCGGGTTCGCTCTTGCTGTCTCGCGCGGACGCAGGCAGTTTCCTCGGCGCTGCGTTTCCTGCGATCACCGGAGGCTAGAGCGATGCGTCGTCGCGAGCTGTTGCAGATCATGGGTGTGGCGGCAGTGATGCCGTCAATGCATGTCGATCTCGCGGCGCCCGGCACGGCACGCGCCGGTCGTCTCAAACAATCTGTTTCGCGCTGGCCCTACTCACGGATCCCGCTCGGCGAGTTCTCGAGCGCGTGCAAGGGCATGGGCATCGTCGCCATCGACTTGCTTCAGCCCGAGGACTGGGGCGTCGTGCGCGACGCGGGGCTCGCCTGCTCCATGGGCTACCCGACAAAGCGCCAGGACTTCATTCCGACGGGTTTCAACAACCCCGCCAATCATGCCATGCTTCTGCGGGAGTTGGAGACGACGATCCCGCTTGCGTCGAAGGCAGGCGTCCCGAACGTGATCGCAATGTTCGGCAATCGCTACGGCGCGAGTGACGCGCAAGCGATCGCCGCGTGCGTCGCCGGGTTGAACAAGATCACGGCGCTTGCCGAAGAGCAGAAGGTCACGATCTGTGTCGAGCTACTCAATAGCAAGGTAGATCACGCCGGATATCAGGGCGATCACACCGCCTTCGGCGCCGCAGTGATCGAAGGCGTCGCTTCCCCGCGCGTGAAGCTGCTCTACGACATCTACCACATGCAGATCATGGAAGGGGACATCATCCGCACGATCCGCACGCACGCCAGTCACATCGGGCACTTCCACACGGGGGGCGTGCCCGGCCGTCACGAGCTCGATGACACACAAGAGCTCAACTGGCACGCCGTCGCGCGGGCGATCGCCGACACGGGATTTGCCGGCTACATCGCGCACGAGTTCGTGCCGACGCGGGAGCCGCTCGTCTCGTTGAGCGAGGCAGTCAAGATTTGCACCGTGTGATTGTCTTCTCGCGATGCACCAGGCTCACGGTACCGCTGCAGTTCCCGGCGCCGTGGTCAGTGCCCGCGTGAGGCGCCAAAGGAATTCCTGCCCTTCATAGTACGACTGGATACGCATCCGCTCATCACGCCCGTGAGCGCGCGCGTCGACCGTTGGATCGCTGAATAGGCCCGACACGCCGTACGACGCAACGCCTAACGCTCGGAAGAAGCGCGAGTCGGTCGCGCCCGTCGACATTACCGGAATCACCGGTACCGCGCCCCACATCGCTCGCGTCACCCGACTGACGGCGTTGAAGAGCTCCGGCTGCAATGGAGAGGGCAGCGGCGGCTGGCGCGGGGATCCTTGCAGCACGACCTGCACCGTCGTGTCATTGACCAACTTCTCGATGTCGGCGCGAATGACCGCCGGCGTATCCGAGGGGAATACTCGACAATTGATCGTCGCCTCCGCGAGCTGCGGCAGCGCGTTCGTCGCGTGACCGCCGCTCAGCATCGTTGGCACACAGGTCGTCCGGAGCATGGAGTTGTAGCGCGGATCCGACGCGACCGTTGCCAGTGCCGCCGCGTCGTTGGGATTCGCCACGAGCGCCTTCATCGCGCGTCCTAACGTGGGCTCCTCGACGTCGGCCGTGTTGGCGAAGAAGGCACGCGTCACGTCGTTGAATCGAACGGGGAACTGATGGCGACCCACTTTCGAGAGCGCGTCCGCGAGCGCGACGATCGCGTTGTCCGGCCTCGGCACCGAGGAGTGTCCGCCACGATTCGTCGCGCGAAGCACGACGTTCGTCGACACCTTCTCCGTCGCCTGGACGGAATTGAAGAGCGGCTTCCCATTTCGCAGTGTGCCCCCGCCCCCTTCGTTGATCACGAGCGCCGCATCGACGAGCTGCGGGTGATTCTTGAGGAGCCAGTCGACGCCGTTGGATCCGCCACCTTCTTCGTCCGCGGTGAGTGCGATGATCACATCGCGATCGGGGACGACGTGCTCGCGTACCATGCGAATGGCATTCGCGACGAAGATCGACGCCATCGCCTTGTCGTCCGCAGTGCCGCGACCGTAGTAGTAGCCGTCGCGCTCAGTAAACACGAAGGGATCGAGGTCCGGCGACCAATCGGCTTTGAGTGCTTCGACGACGTCGATATGCGCGAGGAGGAGCAGCGGCTTACGGCCGCTCGCCCCGTTGCCGTGAATGCGCGCGACGACGTTGTACTTGTCGGGCTTGGGACCACCGACGAAGATGTCCGAATCGGCGATGCCGGCGCCGCGAAACCGTGTCGCCATGGCCTGCGCCGCGGGCGTGACGTTCCCGGTCTTCATGCCGGTGTTGATCTCGATCAGCTCTTTGTAGATGTCGTGCGCAAGCTGCTGATTCGCGGTGAGCTTACTGGGTGTGTAGGTCGGGCTCCGACTCTGGGCGGCTACCGGAAACGCGAGACAGGTCGAAAGCGTGACGATGATTTCTCGATGGGAGAGTCTCATTGCTCGTGGGGACGGCAGAGAAGAAAAACAGAGCGAGCGGAAGATGGCGAGGCGAAAAGTACGGGCCGAAAAGCATGAGCCGAAAGTAGCGACGCGAAAACGACGTGAAAACGTGGTCCAACCACCGCGGGGCTGAGAGGTGTCGAAACTCGAACGCGGCTCAACAGTATGGTGAAGTGGCCATTCCGCTCTCTTCGGTTGAATGGGATGGAAATCATGGTATCTCTTAGCCCGCCGGTCCCTCTCACGCATCGAGAACACTCATGGAATCCTTCGTTCGCGATCTGCGCTTTGTCGCCCGATCGATGGCGAGAACGCCGGGCTTCTTCATCACCGTCATCGCGACGCTGGGCCTCGGAATCGGTGCGACGACGGCGATCTTCAGTGTCGTTAACGGTGTGCTGCTTCGGCCGCTGCCGTATCCGGAGCCGGAGCGCATCGTCCGCGTCTGGCAAATCAACAAGAATGGCGGCGACGTCCAGTTCTCCGATCCGAACTTCAATGACGTTCGGGCGGAGAGCCGCTCCTTCGGCGCGATGGCGGAGTTCACCGACAACGGAACCGTTTCGGTGACTGCGTCGCACGACGCGGTGCGAGCGCACCTCGCGACGGCGTCGAGTGAATTCTTCTCCATTCTTGGCGTGCGCGCGCTCGTCGGTCGGACCTTCCTTCCCGAGGAGCAGCATGTGGGCGCGGCCGGCGGGGTCGTGGTGAGCCAGGGCTTCTGGCAGCGTGCGCTCGATGGCGCGCCGTCCGCGTTAGGCACGGTGCTGACGTTGGATGGCCAGGTGTACCGCGTCGTCGGCGTCATGCCGGGGACGGTGGATGTTCCGACGGGCGTCGACCTATGGATCCCGCGCGAGCTGAGCGGGCCCTCGCCGCATCGCACTGGTCACAACTATCAGGTGATTGCCCGGCTGCGTGACGGCGTGTCGCTGGAGCAGGCGCGCCGCGAGACGAGCGCAATCGCGAAGAGCCTCAAGCAGCAATACGGCGACGAGACGTGGATGGCTGATGCGCATCTCATCCCGCTGCGTGAGCAACGGGTCGGTGACGTGCGGCCCGCGTTGATGATCGTACTCGCCGCCTCCGGCGTTCTGCTGCTCATCGGTTGCGCCAACGTCGTGAATCTCCTCGTTGCTCGCATGGCGTCCCGTCAGGGCGAGCTCGCGCTTCGCCTCGCGCTCGGCGCTGGCCGCGGCCGACTCGTCAGGCAGTTCCTGGCGGAGTCGCTCGTTCTTTCGTTGTGCGGTGGAGTGCTCGGGGTCCTCATTGGCGCCGCGGGCGTGAAGGCATTGCTCGCGCTCGAACCAGGACGTCTGCCGCGGATCGGCGAAGTCGGGGTGCACTGGCCGGTGCTGCTCTTCGCGCTCGCGGTATCGGTGACGTGCGCAGTGGCGCTCGGGCTGCTCACAGCATGGCGAGCAACACGAGGCGATATCCGCGAGACGCTCGCGCAATCGCAACGCACGCAAGCCGGGGCCGGCGCGACACAGCGCATTCGCAGCGCGCTCGTCGTGGCCCAGGTCGCGCTCACGCTCGTCTTGCTCGTGGGTGCGGGCCTGTTGGCGCGCAGCTTCGAGCGACTCCTTGCCGTTTCGCCGGGATTCCACGCCAACAACGCCGTCGTGATGGACGTCGACTACTCGTCAGGGAGCGACTCGACCCCCCGACGCCAAATGGTACAGCTCTACGACGAGCTGATGCAGCGATTCGCGGCCATTCCCGGCGTGTCCGACGTCGGCAGCTCGAACTTCTTCCCCTTTGCTGGTGGCAGCATTGGAGACGGGGCGTTCATCGTGATGTCTCGGCCCGACGAGAAGATCGACTTCGCGCAACTCCCATCGCTGCTCAAGGACAAGTCCCGTTCGGGGTATGCCGAGTTCCGCCTCGCGAGTCCCGGCTTTTTCCACGCGTTGCACATTCCGCTCGTGAGCGGGCGCCTCTTCGACGACCGCGACGGACCGATCGCGCCGCCGGCCGCGGTGATCAACGATGCCCTGGCACGCAAGCAATGGCCTAACGACAGCCCCCTCGGCAAAATTATTCAATTCGGCAATATGGACGGCGATCTGCGTCCATTCACGGTGGTTGGCGTCGTCGGCGATATCCGCGAGGCGAGCCTCGCCGAGGCGCCGGAGCCAACGTTTTACGCCTACTACCGGCAGCGGCCGGGGCGCGCCGGCACCTTCTTCTTCGTGCTCGAGGGTGCAGGCGCGCCGGCTGGCATCATCGCGTCGGCGCGTCGCGTCATCCACGATCTGCGGCCCGATATTCCGCCACGCTTTCGTACGATCGACACGATTCTCGCCGACTCGCTTGCCGACCGCCGCTTCACGCTATTACTGCTCGGCGCGTTCGGTGCCGCGGCATTGCTGCTCGCGACGTTAGGCGTCTACAGCGTGATCTCGTTCCTGGTCACTCAGCGCCGACAGGAGATCGGCGTTCGCGTCGCCCTCGGCGCACGGAGCGAGGACGTGCTGCGACTGGTGTTGCGCCAGGGCGCGTCTTTGGCTCTCGTCGGCATTCTCATCGGCGCCATCGCGGCGCTAGGCCTAACGCGCCTGATCGCAGGACTGCTCTACGGCGTGAGTGCGACGGATCCGCTGTCCTTCGTCGCCGTGATGGCCTTGCTGACCATCGTCGCACTGATGGCGACCTTCATTCCGGCGCGCCGTGCGGCGAAGGTCGATCCGATGACGGTGCTACGCGGGTCCTGAGCGGCGAGTGAACAGAGTTGACGTTATTTCAATCGCGCATCAGTGCTTCTCGGCGCTTTCGTGCACTGCGGCCATGTCGTCGAGAAGCCGCGGCCACCGCGTCCGCCGCGGCCAGCGGCTGCCGGATTCGCTGGCGCTTGCTGCTGCGCCGCCTGCGCCAGCGCCGCGAGATCGACCCGCTCGCGCGTGATCATCGTCGGGTCTTCGGATGCGAGGTACGCGAGCATCGCCGTCAGCGTCGCATTCGACTTGAGATCGTCGAACACGACCTTGTCATAAGTATCGCGGTTCGTGTGCCAGGTGTACGCGCTGTAATCCCACGGGAGCGCGCCGAGGCCAAACGCCGGCAACCCGTAACAGGCGAAGGAGAAGTCGTCGCTCCCGCCGCCAGCTGGCCGGCCCGCACCCGCAAAATTGATCTGCGCCTTCCACTCGGTCGGAATCTTCTCGAGCCACCGCGCAATATGCTCGGCGGCGTTAGGCAGGCCGCCGCCGCCCATTCGGACGATGCGACCCGTCCCATTATCCTGATTGAACAACGCCTGCAGCCCCTTGAGCACGTCCGGATGATCTTCCGTGAACGCCTTCGAGCCGATCTCGCCCTCTTCCTCACCGCTCCAGTGGCCAACGAGAATGGTGCGCTTCGGGTGCGGATAGACCTTCTTGAGGATCCGCATCGCCTCGAGCATCGTTAGGGTTCCGGTACCGTTGTCCGTCGCTCCGGACGAGCCGTCCCACGAGTCGAAGTGCGCCGAGAGCATCACGTATTCCTCTGGCTTCTCCGTCCCCTTGATCATTGCGACGGTATTGTACACCGGCCGCTCGCCGAGGAGCTCGGCGTCGAGATTGAGGCGGAGCCTCGGATTCTCGTTGTTCTCGGTGAGACGATACACCAAGCCGTAATCCTCGCAGCTCAGCGCAATCGTCGGCGCACGCGTGTTATACGTCTCGAATACCTCGATCGTGCCCCAACCGCCGCTATTCCGCTGGAAGTCGAGCTTCGGACGGGACGTGATCACCCCGGCGACGCCGCCCTCCTCCAGACGCTTCCCCAACTCGCCGCCGCCTAACGCGAGGCTGTAGCCGGTGCCGCGGACGTTGCGTCCGCCCCACTCGCGCTGGATCCCGGCGGCGAGGCTGTCCATATGCTCCTTGGACTCCGGCGTCGCGTTCTTTTCCCAATCGTCGGGCGGCCGGCAAGTGGGCATCGGCGCCGAGACGAGCACGAGCTTGCCGCGCGCGCTCGGCAGCCATTTCACGAATTCCGTGCTGTCAGCGAAACGAGGGAGAATGATCGGTACTGCCGTGAGATCCTTTGCGTCTGTGCCCGGGCTGTAGCCGACCATCTGTCCCTCGAGGGATCGCACGCGCGGACTGATGAGATCGATGTGCGAGTAGCCGCGGCGCCAGCCGCGCCAGGTTCCGTATTGCTCATTCTTCGCATCGATGCCCCACGACTTGTACGTCCCAACAAGCCAATCGTTGCCGCGCTTCTGATCCGGGGATCCCGTTAGGCGTGGACCGATCGAATCGAAGAGTACCTGCGCGAGGTGCATCGTCTGGGAGCTATCCATGCCGACGGCCCAGATGCGCTTGATGATCGGATCGTCGGTGGGAAAGGTCTGCGCGCGCGAAGTAATAGGCGTCGACGCCAAAACCATCAGGGCAGGTACGAGAAGTTTTCGCATGGCTGGAAGCGGTGTAGTCTCAACGGTGTTTAACAAAATCCTGCGCTTTGTCTTATGCAAGGAGCATCGAATGCTTGGACGGTAGTCCTAGCTCTCAGCGCCCTAGCCGCACAGCAGCTCCCGGAAATCGTTCCGGCACACGCTCCGGGTGGAAAACGTGCGCGAGCACCTCGATCCCATCGAAGACGCGTGGGCCCGGCCGAGCAAAGTGGCTGCTCGCGTCGACGGCAAAAACATCGCCTGACTGCACGGCGGGGAGCGTCGACCAGAGTGGGTCGCGCAAGAATTGCCTTCCCTGCTCCACCGCCGATTCGAGGTGCGCGCCACAGGGCGAGATGACGATCACCTCCGGCGCCCATTGCAGCACGTCTTGCGATACGACCCGCACGGAGTCACCACCCTTCCGTCCGAGTGCGTCGAAGCCGCCGGCGAGCTCGATCATTTCGGGCACCCAGTGGCCACCGCAGAAGACGGGGTCGATCCACTCGATGAAGAACACGCGTCGACGCGCCGCGCCACGTAGCGCCTCGATCAGGCGCGCGACTCGCGCGTGGTTCGACGCGATGAGCGTTTCCGCAACTTGGTCTCGGCCCGTGGCCTCGCCGAGCGCTCGTACGCTATCGTTGATCTCCCGCAACGACCGAGGCGCCAGCGACAGCACCTTCGCCTTGCCGTCGAGCGCGGCGACAGCGCGCTCGCTCTCGTTCCCAGACGGCGCGCAGACCTCGCACAAATCCTGAGCAAGGATGAGGTCGGGCTCCAAGGCGCGCAGCAGATCCGTATCGACCGTGTAGATCGACCCGCCGACCCGCAGCTGCCTGCTCACCGCCGAATCGATCTCGGCGGGCGCGAGGTCGTCGAGCGGAATGGCACAATGCACGACCGCCGGCCGCATCTTTGCCTCGGGTGGATAGTCACATTCGTGGGAGACACCGACCAGGTCGTCACCCAGACCGAGCGCAAAGGCGAGCTCGGTCGCCGAAGGGAGAAATGAGACAATGCGCATGTCAGGTTTTTTTTCGCTGCTTGCACTGAGCGGTCGACGGCGCGAAAGTGAAGTATAGCCCTCCCTTCCCACGGGGGATCCATGCCGTCGTTCACCCTGCTCGTCAATGGTCGGCGCCGCACCGCCAACGTCGCCGCGGACACGCCGCTACTCTGGGTGCTCCGCGACCACCTCGACCTCACCGGCACCAAGTACGGCTGCGGCGCAGGCTTGTGTGGCGCCTGTACCGTACATCTCGACGGCGTGCCGGCGCGCTCCTGTAGCCTGCCCATCTCTGCCGTCGGTACCAAGAAGATCACGACGATCGAGGGCCTTGGCAGCGAGAAGACACTGCACGCAGTGCAAAAGGCGTGGATCGCAGAAGACGTCCCGCAGTGCGGTTACTGCCAATCGGGGCAGATCATGGCGGCCGCCGCGCTGCTCGCGAAGAACCGGCACCCAAGCGACGCCGAGATCGACGCCGCGATGACCAACATCTGCCGCTGCGGCACGTATCAGCGCATGCGGAAAGCGATCAAACGGGCGGCAGAGGAGGTCGGAACATGAGGGACACGACCGACACCACCGAGCTCTCGCGACGCACCTTCGTCGTCACGTCGGCGATTGCCGGCGCCGGGCTCCTGCTCGGCGTACGGATTCGTGACGATCGCGCGCGGTCGAACGGGTCTGCGCCATCGTTAGGCAGCGAGCCGTTCGCGCCGAACGCATGGATCAAGCTCGACGAGACGGGCGACGTCACGATTCTCGTCCACAAATCCGAGATGGGACAAGGCGTCTGGACGGCACTGCCGATGATCGTCGCGGAAGAGATGGACGCCGACTGGCGGCGCGTTCGCGCCGAGCGCGCGCCGACGCGTCCCGACCTCGACACGGCAACCGGTGGCAGCTCGAGCATCCGTGAGTCATGGCAGCCGCTGCGTCGTGCTGGCGCCACGGCGCGGGCAATGCTCGTCGCCGCCGCGGCGAAGCGGTGGGGCGTGCCAGAGAGGGAGTGCGCGACGAGCGTGGGCGAAGTTGTTCACACAAGAACGCGCCGCCGCCTCGGATATGGAGCGCTCGCGCGCGAGGCGGCAACGATGCCGCCGCCCGATGAGAAGTCTCTCACGCTGAAGGATCCACGCACCTTCCGCATCGTCGGGCGCGACACGCGTCGTCTCGATACCCCAGCCAAGGTGACCGGCAAGGCGAGCTTCGGTATCGACGTGAAGGTACCGGGCATGCTCGTCGCCGTCGTCGCACGATGTCCGACCTTCGCGGGCAAAGTCGCGAGCGTCGACGATAGCAGGGCACGGGCGGTCTCTGGCGTTAGGCATGTGCTCACGCTCGACCCGGTGCCGAAGCAACTCCCCGGACGCGTCGCCGTGCTCGCCGACGACACCTGGTCGGCGATGCAGGGGCGCAAGGCGCTCGACATCCAGTGGGACCTCGGCGAGCAGGCCGCTTTCTCCAGCGACGCCATGTGGCAGGAGGCGCGTCGTGCCGTCGACGAGGGCACGGACGCCAAGATCAATCGCGCACAGGGCGATACTACCGTTAGGCAGAGCGAGGGGACGCGAACCGTCGAGGCAACATACGAACTCCCCTTCCTCGCACACGCGTGTATGGAGCCGATGAACTGCACGGCCTCCGTCACGGCGGATAAGGTGGAGCTTTGGCTGCCAAGCCAGTTTCCCGAGCCAGCGCGTGGTGTGGCGGCGCGGCTTGCGAATGTTCCCCTCGACCACGTCGAAGCGCACGTGACGTTCATGGGCGGTGGCTTTGGCCGCCGCGCGTATCAGGATTTCGTGGTCGAAGCGGTTCAGCTATCGCAGCGCGCCGGGGCGCCGGTCAAGGTCGTCTGGACACGCGAAGACGACATTCAGCACGACATGTATCGTCCGGCGCAATTGCAGAGCTTCCGTGCCTCGCTCGACGCCAATGGACGCCTGATCACGCTCCAGAATCGCATCGTCGGCCCGTCCACCGAAGCATGGTGGAATCCCGCGACGACGACTCCGCAACGCCGCGAGGGAGGCGAGACGCCGCCCTACGATTATGTGAATACGCTCAACGACTTCGTCCGCGTTCCCGCACCTGTGCCACTCGGTGCATGGCGCGCCGTTCAGAACGGCCAGAATGGCTTCTGCTTCGAATCGTTCATCGACGAATGCGCGCACGCCATGCAAATCGACCCGGTCGCGTATCGACTGATGCTCCTCGGCCCGAATCGGCCTCGCCAGCAGGCGGTCGTTAGGCTCGCTGCGGAGAAGGCGCGCTGGGGCACGCCGCTGCCGCGCGGGCGTGGCCGTGGCATCGCCTTCTTCGACTACGACGGCACGTACGTCGCCGAAGTCGCCGAAGTCACGGTGACGAAACGTGACGGCGTCCACGTCGACCGCGTCGTCTGCGCCTTCGATTGCGGCACGATCGTGAATCCGGACACGGTGCGCGCGCAAGCCGAGAGCGCGGTGATCTGGGCGACGAGCGCGGCCCTGTTCGGCGAGATCACGATGAAGGACGGACGTACAGTCCAGAGCAACTTCCACGATTATCGCGTGCTACGCATGGCAGACTCGCCGGCGGTCGAGGTGCATCTCGTGCGCAATAACGAGATCCCGACGGGCGTGGGTGAGCCGGCCGTACCGCCGCTCGGGGCCGCGATCGCGAACGCGATCTTCGCTGCCACCGGTCAGCGTTTGCGAAAAACGCCCTTCCGCCTGGCGGACTTGAATATCGCGGCCATGTAAGGGCGTGCTAGGGCCCAGCACCTAACACTTTCCGCGTCATGCCGCATCTTTCGGCATGACCACGGCGATCGATAGTCCTTCTCTCGTAGATTCGCTGCCTGCGATCCTCGCGCTCTACGACGAGGGGCAGTGCCTCGACGCCTGGAAGCTCGCGCAGCGCTTCGGTCCTGTCGACCAGTGGCCGGGCATCGAACCGCGCATTCTCGCCGGACGCCTCGTGAGGCACCTGGGGGCTGGTCGGCTCTCGATGCTGATACACCTTCGCCTCTTTCGCGGCCATCCGCACCACGCCACCGCACAGTACTATCACCTCTATCGCGTCCACGAACGTCGCGGCGCGCTGGCCGCATGGCGAGAACGGCAGCGCTTTGGCGCGCCGCCGATCGATGATGCCGAAGTCGTCGCCGATTACCATGGACAGTGCGCACAGCTCCTCGGCTCGTTGAGAGACTTCGAACGTGCCGAGCATCACCTGGCACTCGCGCGCGAGGCGCGGGAATCGCGCCCATACTGGTACGTCGAGCGCACTGGGCTCTTCCTCAGCCAGGACAAATACCCGGAAGCGCTCGCGGCCACGCAGGAAGGACTCGCACGGTTCCGGCGATATCCCCCGCTCGTCACCTACACGGCCGACTGTCTCCAACTGCTCGGTCGCGCGGACGAAGCCCTCGACATACTTCGATCGGCCGCGCCAGATTCCCAGAGCAGCTACGTCGTCGGGCACCTCATCCGGTTCCTCATGCAACGCAGATTGCACGATGAGATCCCGGCGGCGCTCGCGCGTTTCGAGGGCTTGACACCGTTACGCGAGAAGGCGCTCGACATGTGGCTTACGAGTGCACGCGCCGACGTCGCCATGTATCGCGGCGACTACACGGCAGCGATGGAGTCCATCGAGCATCTCGAAGACCCCTATCACAAACGCATCGGTGAGAATCTTCGCGCGTTTTTCGTCGATCCTGCGCGCCACGCGCCGCGACGCGTCGAGATACCCGTGCCCTTCGTGCGCCAGCATCATCTGACCTGCGCGCCCGCAACACTCACTGCCGTCAGCCAATTCTGGAATCGCCCGGCCGAGCACCTCTCGGTCGCGGAGGAAATCTGCTACGATGGGACGCCCGATTACAGCGAGCGAAACTGGGCCAATGCGAACGGTTGGAAGACGAAGGAGTTCCGCGTCGACTGGTCGTCGGCTCGCGCCGTCATCGACCGGGGCATTCCGTTCACGCTCACGACGAGCGACGTGGCAGCGGGACATCTTCAGGCGGCGATGGGATACGACGAGCCGACCTGCGTTCTGCTCGTGCGCGATCCAACCGTACCACACACGATCGAGATCAACCTCCACGATTATCTCGCGTATCAGGCCAGCAGCGGTCCTCGTGGAATGGCGCTGGTTCCCACCGAACACGCATCGCTGCTCGACGATCTGCATCTGCCTGACGACGAACTCTACGACCTCTATCACGAGGTGCAGCTCGCACTCGACCGGCACGATCGTGCGCGGGCCCGCGAATCGTATCAGCGCCTGATCACGAGGGATCCGGCGCATCGCTTGACGCACACCGCGCGTCGCGCAATCGCCGTCTACGACGAGAATGTTCGCGAGGATCTCGCCGCAACTGACGCATTGCTCGCGCTATTCCCTAACGATCAGCGACTCGAGATCAATCGACTCAAGTGCCTGCGTCAGCTGTCCACGCGCGCCGATCGCCTGGCATGGCTCGAGACGGCGTGCGCCAACCCGAGATCCGATGCGCTTCTCTGGCTCGAGTACGCCATCGAGCTCAGGGCGGACCACCGTCGTCTTCCGGAAGCCCTGCATCAGATACGGCGCGTCCTGCGTCGCCGTCCCGACAACCCCGAAGCGATCCGCCTGCTCGCTGATCTCGAATGGCAGCAGGGGCACCACGCCGGCGCCGCGGAGCTATATCGATTCGCGTCGTGTCTCAGCCCGATGCGAGAGGATTTTGCGCAGGCATACTTCGCCGCCTGTCGGTGGCAACGGCAGATCGAAACCGGGCTCGCGTTTCTGCGCGCCCGCTACGAGAGGATGGGCACGCAGTCTGGGCAACCGGCAATGTCGGTGTTTTGCGCGCTCGAGGATGTCGACCGCGGAGACGACGCCTTCACTGCGCTCGAGGCGGCCATCGAGCGACGGCCCGACGATGGCGTGCTCCGGCTGTTCGCCGCCACGAAATACGCGCAATACGGACGCGGCGAGGCATCGCGCTTCCACCTCGATGCCTCGCGGGGCGGCGTGAAGCACGCGGCATGGCTCGCCGAGGCAGCGCGCGAAGCGAGACTGCGCGGCGAGCACGAAGAGGCGCTCGGCTACTGGAGAGAGATCCTCGAATCGAAGCCGCTCGACCTCGAGGCGCATCGTATGACGTCGCTCCTCCTCTCGGAGACGGCAACGCGCGACGCCGCCATTGAGCATCTGCAAAACTACTGTACCAAGTTCCCGCATCATACGGGACTGCATCGGCTCCTGTATCACTGGCGTGCGAGCGATCCCGCCACGGTGCGGGAGCCTGTCCTGCGCAAGCTGATCGAGATCGACCGGACCGATGCGTGGTCGATGCGTGAGCTCGCCCTCAACCTCAAGCAGCAGTCGCATTTCGAAGAGGCACTCGAGGCAGCGAACGAAGGGCTCGCGCTCGAGGCGAGTCATTCGTCGGGACAGTCCGTCAGAGGACACGTCCTCAAGGCCATGGGTCGCTTCACCGAAGCTGCGGTATGCTTCCGCGCGGCAATCACGCAACTGGCAGCGACCACCGAAGCAATCCAGGGCCTGCTGGACGTCTCCGGTGAAACGCTCGAGGCGCGGTCATCAGCATTGGGCTTCGTACAGTCGCAGCTCGAAACGCAGCCGGTCGTCGGCGACGGCGTGCTATCATTTCGAGCGGTCGCGCGCGCAATCCTCACGCCCGATGAGCTGCTCGCCGCGTTGCGTCGCTTGTACGAGCAACGACCTGACCTCTGGCAGGCCGGCACGGCACTCGTCAGGCATCTCACCGAGATGGGCGGCCTGCGTACCGAGGAAGCGCTCGCCCTCGCCCGTCGTTTGACCGAGCGATTCGCCACCATCGCCAGCGTCTGGTTGGAGCTCGCGTTCGTACATCGTGCCCGCCTCGAGCCGGAGGACGAGATCGCTGCACTCGCCCGCTGTCATGAGCTCAGCCCTGAATGGATAGATCCGGTTGCGAACATGGGCGATGCGCTCGAGCGCGCCCATCGTCTCGACGAGTCGCGAGAGGTTTTCGAGGCCGCGATCAAGCGTTCGCCGCTGTCGCCGGACCTCCGCGTCCGCCTCGCCCACCTCATATACCGCGCTGGCGAGAAACAGCGTGCCGTCCAGACGGTGCGTCACGCACTGCAGATCAACCCCGAGTCCGATTGGGGCTGGCAAGTGCTCGCCAACTGGTCGAACGAGGGTGGCGCGGCTGCTATTGAGGAAACACTCAACTCCGCCCGCGCCTTCGCGGAATCTCGCCCGCGCGAAGCGGCGGCGTGGATTCGGCTTGCCGAGCTTGCCCTGCGCGTCAAACGGCCCGAGGACGCCCTTGCCGCCGCGGACGGCGCCGTGGCCGTGAATCCGCAACACGTCGACGCGCACGACATGCGCGCGGTGGTACTCACCCACCTCCGTCGCTTCCGCGACGCCGAGGAGGCGTGCCGGCCTCCGGCTCTCGCCGAGCGTGCGCCAGATCATCTCGAAGGGCGCGCGGCCTGGATCGATGCCCAGCGTGGCAATATGTCGCGCGCGATCACCCGAATGCTGGCTGTCGTCGATCGCTCGCCCGGCTACACCTGGGGTTGGGCGCAGTTGGTCGAGTGGCACGCCTCGCGGAACGAGCTCGATGCCGCCGCCGAAGCCGCCAAGCACTGGGCATGGCTCGCCCCCACCTACATCGTACCCCTCGGCTGGCTCGGCGATCTCAAACAGCGCCTTGGTGACCGCGACGGAGCGAAGGAGGTGTTTCAGCGTGCGATGCGCCTCGAGCCGGACTATCTCTTCGCCGGAATGCGCTTCTTCGGCATTCAGCAGGAGGAGCACGACTTCGAGGGCGCTGCACGAACGCTCGAGATCCTTCGTCCGTACCTCAGTGCGGCGGATGTCGAGGTCTCGCGTATCGAGCTCGACGCCGCGCAGTCGAATTTCGACGCGGCCCTCGGCCGCATTCGGGATCTCTGCCGCGATCCTGCCGTGGACGCCAATGCGATCTCCAGGGCGATCGACGCCATCGTGCGGCCAGCCTGGTTGCTGAAACTCGAGCGCGCGATTATCGACGTCCTTCGCGAGCCGACGTGGAACTCAGCAATGCCTTGGCTCTGGGCTCGCGTGCGAATCAGGCGGCGTCGCCTGGCGAGTTGGAAGGAGTACCGTCGGCTCGCCGGCGCGGGCGATGCCGGCAAGCGCGCTATCCACGAGCTGCTGTCGGCAATCGCCGAGCGAGCAGGACAGACCGGCGGACGCACCGCCTTCGGGTGGTATCTCGACTGGCACATCGTCCTTATCGCTTTCACTTGCCGCCGATGGCGCGGCGACGATGAGCTTTGGGCGAAGGTCGGCTTCGTGCTGCTCAGTCGCAAACGGCCGTGGGTTGCCTCCCGCTGGATGAAGGATTGGCGCACGCGAGCACGTGTTGAATGGTGGATGCTGCAGAATTTCACGATCGCGCTGCTCGACTCTGGTCGGGACACGGAGGCTCGCGAGGTCCTTCGACATGTCATCGCGAAATTCAGTAGCAAGACGGACATCGGCTATCGGTTGAGGCTTTGGGGTGCGCTGGGCGCGGGACTCGACGGTGATCTCGACATCGCCGAGCGGTTGTTGCAAGAGACGCCACTGGAGACGGTGCTTCCTTTCGATCGTCCAGCGTACCATCTGGCTCAGGCATTGGTCGAGATCGAGCGAGCACCGCGCGGCGCCAGCCTAACGACGGACCAGCGCCGGGCGATCGTGGGCGCGGCACGGGTCCCGTCCGCGAGCCCGAGCGCGCGACTTTGCGCGCTGGTCCGCTACCGCATCGCGCGCGAACGCGGAGAGCTCTGGACGCGGCTCCGTGCGTGGCGGCAGATGAATCCGCGCAAGTCTCTCATGTTCTTCATCCTCGTCGGGTACGCGCTCGTTCGTCTCCTCACGACGGCGGGCTAGGCGCGCACACGTCGACGCGCGCCGCTGAGAGGCCGGCGCGCAACGCGCGCGCCATCGCGGCCGCATTGGGTCCGTCGCCGTGAATGCAGACCGTATCGGCGCGGATGGCGATGTCCTCGCCATCGACGTCGGCAACGACGCCGTCGCGCACCATGCGGAGGACGCGCCTGACGCCCTCGTTCGCATCGGACACGAGCGCGTCCGGCCGCTGGCGCGGGACGAGCGATCCATCGTGCAGGTAGTTCCGATCGGCGAACGCCTCGCTCGCTGCGGCAATGCCCGCGCGCTCCGCAGCCTTCAACATCACGCTTCCGGCGAGTCCGAAGAGGATGAGCCGTGAATCCACGTCGTGCACGGCACGCGCGATCGCGTCGGCGAGCGGTGGTTGCGCCACGGCCATATTGTACAGCGCCCCGTGCGGCTTGACGTGTCGAAGCGCGGCGCCAGCGGCGCGGACGAATCCCCACAAGGCGCCCACCTGGTAGATGACGAGATCATAAACCTCTTGCGGCGTCACCTGCATTGCGCGACGGCCGAAGCCGACCAAGTCGGGCAACCCCGGATGAGCCCCGATCGCAACGCCGTGCTCGAGCGCGTTCGCGACCGTCGTTCGCATCACCGAGGGATCGCCGGCGTGAAAGCCACAAGCGATGTTCGCCGACGTCACATGCTGCAGGACGTCGTCGTCGGCACCGATCTCGTACGCACCGAAACTTTCCCCCATGTCGCAGTTGATATCGACCTGCATCGCTCTCCTCAGTGGTGGTGCAGCGCGATCGCGGCGCGCGCTTGTCTGATGTTGCTTTCGCGCGCAAGGTACAGCCGCTGTGCCTCGTCGAGCGAGACCGGACGAAAACGGAGTCGATCGCCGGGCTTGAGCTGCGCCAGCAGCGGCAGGTCGACGGACGCGACTTCGCCAATGCGTGGATAGCCGCCCGTCGTCTGACGGTCAGCCATCAGCACGATCGGGTTGCCACCCGGCGGAAGTTGAACGGTACCGAAGACGACAGCCTCCGATAGCAACTCAGTCGGCTCCGAAAGCTCGATCGCAACACCCTCGAGTCGATAACCCATGCGATCCGACTGCGCACCGACGCGAAACTCCCCACTCCAGAAGCGGTCGCGTGATTCAGACGTGAGCAGACGCGCATGCTCGCCTTCGACCACCCGGATCACGGCCGACGAGGAGTAAAATGGAATCAGCGCGGCCGAAAGGCCCCATTTTGCGATTGGGACGCGATCATTCATGCGGCCCGCCTGCACCGCGGCCGCAATGCGGCGCGACAGCTCGCTCGACTTGCCGACCGGCAGCTCGTCACCGCGACGCAGCGCGCGGCCTTCCAAACCGCCTAACGCGGCGCGCACATATGTCGAACGGCTGCCGAGCACCGGGGGCACATCGAAGCCGCCGGCGACTGCGAGGTAGCCCCGGCAGCCGCGAACCGCCGACGTGGCGCTCACCGTCGTCCCCGCGGGCACGCAGACGGGACGCCAGAGCGGGAGTGGCGTGCCATGCGCCGAGATCCCGAGGTCGGCACCGGAGAGCGCGATGAGCGCATTCTCATCGAAGCGAACCGTCGGTCCAACGAGGGTGAGCTCGAGCGCGGCCGCGTCCTCGTCGTTGCCGACGAGGAGGTTCCCGACCCGAAGCGAGAGCTCGTCCATCGGGCCGGCCACCGGAATTCCCTCGCGCTGATGGCCGCGCCGGCCGCCGTCCTGCACGGTCGCGAACATTCCCGGATGCAGCACGCGACAGTTCACGCCCGCGTGCGCTCGTGGTACTCGTTAGGTGACACGCCGCGAAACGTCACGATGTCGCCGACCGAGAGCAGCGTCGGTGGCTCGCGGGTGGCGTCGAACAGCCGGACCGGCGTCCGGCCGATCAGCTGCCACCCGCCGGGCGACGTGAGTGGATAGATGCCCGTCTGGCTCCCGCCGATGCCGACGGACCCCGCGGGCACCGCCGTGCGGGGTTCGGCTCGCCTCGGCGTCGCGATCGCGTCGGGCAGTCCTCCGAGGTATGCGAAGCCCGGCGCAAAACCAAGCATGTAGACGCGATACCTCGCCCCGCTGTGCAACTGGACCACCTCGTCCGCCGTGAGAGCGTGTTGGCGGCCCACCTCCTCGAGGTCGGGACCATACTTACCGCCATAGCACACGGGGATCTCCACCGTGTGCGCGAGAGGAATGGCATCGAGAGCGAGATCGTGCAGGCTCTCCTCGACGGCGGCAGCGAATCGTCGGTACGGCGACGCCTCGGCATCACCGTTAGGCGCACGGCGCGGATCGTAATGAACGGCGACACTCGCGAAAGCCGGAACGAGTTCGACCAGGCCCTCGAGCTGCTCGGCCTCCAATCGCGCGCAGACGGCTCGCACCAGGCGATGTGTCTTCTCGTCGATCGTATCGCCAAGATGGATCAACAGCGCGCGGTCGCCGAGGGGAGAAAAGCGGACATGGTTCACGCGCTCAATTTGGCGCGCCCATTGGCGCTCCGTCACCCCTCGCTACGCCGGCGCGGACTCCGGCGCCGCGGCAGGAGCGGCGGCGCGTGCCCGTCTTCGCGAGAATCGTTGCTGCAGCTCATCCAGGTACGTGTAGAAGACCGGCGTCACGTACAGCGTCACGAGCTGCGAGAACGCGAGGCCGCCGACGACCGCCACGCCTAACGGGCGACGCGTCGATGCGCCGGCACCCCAACCCACGGCGATCGGAATCGCACCCATCAGCGCCGCCATCGTCGTCATCATGATCGGCCGGAAACGCACGCTCGCGGCTTCGAGAATCGCGTCCGCCGGCGACCGATTCCCCGCGCGCTGCGCCTCGATCGCGAAGTCGATCATCATGATCGCGTTCTTCTCGACTATACCGATCAACATGATGATCCCGACGAAACCATAGATGTCCAGATCCAGGCCACAGATGATCAAGGTGACGAGCGCGCCGAAGGCAGCGAACGGCAGACCCGACAAAATGGTCACTGGATGAATGAAGCTCTCGTACAGCACGCCAAGAATCACATAGATCACGAATACCGCAAGGATCATCAGCATGATGAGGCCCTGCTGTGTCGTCACGAATGCTTCGGCGAGTCCGGAGAATCCGGCGGCAACGGTTGCGGGCAGCGCCTGCGACGCTTCGCGCGTCACGGTCTGGAGGCCGGTACCTAACGAGACACCGTTTGCCAGATTGAACGAGATCGTCACCGAGGGCAGCTGGCCGGAGTGGTTCACGGTCACGGGCCCAACGCTGTTCACGAACTTGGCGACGGTGCTGAGCGGGACGAGCGGGCCACGGCTCGAACGCACCCAGAGCTTCCCCAACGACGGAATGTCGCTCTGGAACTGTGGCAAGAGCTCCATCACCACCCAGTATTCGTTCGTCGAAGTGTAGATCGTCGACACCTGCCGTTGGCCGAAGGCGTCGTACAGCGTGTTCTCGATCTCCATCGCCGACACCCCGAGCTGGCCGGCCGTCTCACGATCGATGTCGACGGTAACCTGCGGATTCTCGATCAGGAGGTCGCTCGTGACATCGGTGAGCGCCGGCTGCTGGCGGAGTCGCGACTCCAGCTCGCGCGCCGCCGTATTGAGGGTGTTGATGTCGCCACTCTGCAGCGTGTACTGGTAGAGACTCTTCGACGCCAAGCCGCCGATCGAGATCGCCGGCGGATTCTGGATGAACACGGAAATGTCGGGCACGCTCTGGACGAGCTTCGTGAGGTCGCGTGCGATCTCGTCGGCGCTGCGATTGCGCTGGTCGATCGGCTTGAGATCGATCGTGAGCTGCCCCTGATTCGCCGCCGCCGTCGTGCCGACCGACGAGGTCACCGAATGCACGTCGGGGTCGCGCGCGATCACCGTCGCCACGTCGCGCTGATGGTCGACAAGTGCGTCATACGAGACGCCTTCCGCGGCCTCCGTCGTCGCGAGCAACTGCCCCGTGTCGTCCGTCGGAAAGAGCCCTTTTGGCATCGACAAGAAGAGCCAGCCGGTCGCGACGAGAATGATCAGCGAGAAGACGAGTGTCGCCGGCCGGCGCGCCATCACCCAGGCGAGGCTCCGCTCGTATACGCCTAACGTGCGGTCGTAGAATCGCTCGGTGGCCGCATACATCCGACCATGCGTGCGCTCGTGCTCCGAGCGCAGGAACCGGCTCGACAACATCGGTGTCAACGTCAGCGAAACGAAGCCGGACACGAGGATCGCGACGCCGATCGTCACCGCAAACTCATGAAACAGCTTGCCGATGATGCCGCCCATGAACAGGAACGGGATGAAGACGGCTGCCAACGACAACGTCATCGACAGAATCGTGAAGCCGACCTCGGCCGCTCCATCGATCGCCGCCTGCATCCTTGCCTTTCCCATCTCGAGATGCCTAACGATGTTCTCGAGCATGACGATCGCGTCATCGACCACGAAGCCGACGGCGAGCGTCAGAGCCATGAGCGAGAGGTTGTCGAGACTGTAGTTCAGCAGATACATCACCGAGAAGGTCCCGATGATCGACATCGGCAGTGCGAGGCTGGGGATCACCGTCGCCGAGATGTTCCGGAGGAACAGGAAGATGACGAGGACGACGAGCAGCAACGTCAGCTCGAGCGTGAACGTGACGTCTTTCACGGAGGCTTCGATCGTGGCCGACCGATCGTAGAGCGTCGAGACTTTGACTGACGGCGGGATCTCGGTTTGCAGTTTCGTGAGAGCTGCCTTCACGCGATTGGCGACATCGACGGTGTTGGTTCCAGGCTGTCGCTGAATCGCCAACACGATCGACCGCGCGCCATCGTACCAGCTCGCCGTCTTGTTGTTCTGCACGTCGTCGGTGATCCGTCCCAGCTCGCTCAGGTGCACAGGTGCGCCATTGCGATACGCGACGATCATGTCTTTGAACGCGAGGGCGTTGTCGAGCTGGCCCGTCGCCTGAATCGTGAGTGCCGTCTTGGGTCCCCAGAGCACGCCCGTCGGCATGTTGACGTTCTGGTTCGTCACGGCCGTGGCGACGTCCTCGAGCGCAATGCCGCGCGTCGCGAGCTGTGACGGATCCAGCTGGATCCGAACCGCGTACTTCTGCGCGCCATAGACGAGCACCTGCGCCACGCCGCCAACCATCGAGAGCCGCTGCGCGAGTGTCGTCTCACCGAACTCGTCGAGCGTGGATAACGGCACCTCGTTCGACGTCAGCGCCAAAGTAAGAATTGGCGCATCTGCGGGATTAGTCTTTTGATAAGAAGGCGGGATGATGCCCTGCGGCAATTGTCTGATAGTCTGCGCGATTGCCGCCTGCACGTCCTGCGCAGCCGCGTCGATGTTCCGATCGAGAGCGAACTGAATGACGATTTGCGATTGTCCGAGGCTCGACGTCGACGTCATGTTGTCGATGCCGGCGATCGTCGAGAATTCCTTCTCGAGCGGCGTCGCGACCGTGGCCGCCATCGTCTGCGGGCTCGTCCCCGGAAGCGTGGCGCTCACCGTGATCGTGGGGAAGTCCACGTTCGGCAGATCGCTCACCGCCAGCTGCCGGTAGGCAACGATGCCGAAGACCAGAATCGCGATCATGACGAGCGTCGTCATGACCGGGCGTTTAATGAAGACAGTCGTGAGATTCATATCACCGAAACTGTCATCCTGAGCGAACCGAGAGCCCTCCTGTCACCCTGAAGGAGCGTCAGCGACGAAGGTTCTAGTTTCCTTTACCCGGAGCCGGCTCCTATCACGAGACAGAGATCCTTCGCTCCGCTCAGGATGACATAGTTAAAGTCAATCCGCACCAACCGGCGCGAGCTCGCCCGTCGCGGCGCGCCGGCGCAGGGTTTTACCAGCCCACGCCTGCAGTTCGTCGAGATAGGTGTAGAACACCGGCGTCACGTACAGTGTCACGATCTGCGAGAACGCCAATCCACCAACAACCGCGATGCCTAACGGCCGCCGCGACGCCGCGCTCGCGCCGACGCCGATCGCGATCGGCAGCGTACCCGCGATCGCCGAGACTGTCGTCATCATGATCGGCCGGAACCGCACGCTCGCCGCCTCGACGATCGCCTTGGCCGGCGACACTCGCTCCGCGCGCTCTCGCGCAATCGCGAAATCGATCATCATGATCGCGTTCTTCTTCACGATCCCGATCAGCATCACGATCCCGACGTACCCGTACACACCGAGCTCGAGGTGCGCGACCCACAGGGCGAACAACGCGCCGAAGGCCGCGAAGGGTAGACCTGTAAGGATGGTTATCGGATGAATAAAGCTCTCGTACAGGATCCCGAGGATGATGTAGATCACGAACACCGTGATCAGGAGCAGCAGCCCCAGTCCTTTCTGTGACGCCTCGAACGCCTGCGCCTGGCCAGAGAAGCCCGTCGTGATCGTCGCCGGCAGATTCTGCCGCGCGAGGCGGTTCACGCCATCGACCGCCGCGCCGAGCGACACGTTAGGCGCCAGATTGAACGAGAGCGTCACCGACGCCATCTGCCCCGAATGGGCAACGCTCAAGGGTCCCGTCGTGTGCTCGAAGTAGGCCACGTCCGTGAGCGGTACCTGCTTGCCCCCGGCCGCCGGGACAAAGAACTGTTCCAGCGAGTGCGCGTCGAGCTGCGCGCTCGGCACCGTCTCCATCACGACCCAGTATTCGTTCGTCGGTGTATAGATCGTCGAGATCTGCTGCTGGTTGAAGGCGTTCGCCAGTGCCTGTTCGATCGCCTGCGGCGTTACACCTAACGACAGCGCCCGCGCCCGATCGATGTGCACCTTCAACAGCGGACTCCGGTTGAGGAGGTCCGATGTCACTCCGGTCAGCATCGGCTCGCGCTCGAGTAGCGTCATGAACCGCGACGCTTGCCGATACAGCTCGTCGATGTCCGGACCCCGCAAGGTGAACTGATACTGACTCTTCGCGGACCGACCGCCGATGCGGATCGCCGGGGGATTCTGCACATAAAA
Organism: Gemmatimonadaceae bacterium; assembly: GCA_036496605.1. Taxonomy (NCBI): domain Bacteria; kingdom Pseudomonadati; phylum Gemmatimonadota; class Gemmatimonadia; order Gemmatimonadales; family Gemmatimonadaceae; species Gemmatimonadaceae bacterium. The sequence goes on from DASXKV010000033.1 coordinate 75,424, forward strand.
CGCCAGTCCGGGAATGCCGGACATGCGCCGCATCAACTCGTTCACCATCATGTCCGCGCTCGGCCGCTGACCCTCGGGCTTCAATGTCAGGTTGAACTGTGCCTGATTACTGGAGCCCATCCCGCCACCGACGTTCACGGTGAACGACGCGATGTCGGTGTCGCGGTCGAGCCGCCGCATCGCGATCTGCACGAGGCGAAGCATCTCCGGATAGGAAGTCCCCTGTGACGCCTCTGCTGTCGCGTTCAGCTGGCCCGTGTCATCCGGTGGGAAAAGGCCTTTCGGGATCACGACCCACAACACGACCGTGAACACCAGGACTGCCGCGGAAAACACAAGCGCCACCGGCCGGTGCGTCATGATCCAACTGAGACTTCGCTCATACGCGCCCAGCGAGGCGTCGAACAACCGTTCGGTCGCGAGAAAGAGACGTCCGTGCTGCTGTGCGCCGTGCGGTTTGAGCAACCGACTGCACAGCATCGGCGTGAGCGTGAGTGATACCAAGCCCGAGACGAGGATCGCGACGGCGATCGTGATCGCAAATTCCTTGAACAGTTGGCCGATGATGCCGCCCATGAACATGAGCGGGATGAAGACCGCCGCGAGCGACAGCGTCATCGAGAGAATCGTGAACCCAACCTCCTGCGCTCCCTCGAGAGCAGCCTCCATCGGCTGACGTCCCATCTCGACGTGCCGCACGATGTTCTCCAGCATCACGATCGCATCGTCGACGACAAATCCCACAGCGAGCGTGAGCGCCATCAGCGACAGGTTGTCGATACTGAAACCCAAGACCTTCATCACCGAGAAGGTGCCGATGATCGACATCGGCAGCGTCAGCGTCGGGATGAGAGTTGCGACCACGTTGCGCAGGAAGAGGAAGATCACGAGTATGACGAGCGCCAGGGCGACGAGCAGCGATAGCTTCACATCGCTGACCGACTGCTCGATCGACACCGAGCGATCGTACTGCACGCGAAGCTTTAGCGTTGGTGGCAACCCCTTCTCGATCTCGGCCAGGGCCGCCTTAGCCGCAGTCGCCACCGCGACGGTATTCGTGCCCGGTTGGCGATCTACCGCCAAGCCGATCGAGCGCTCGCCGCCAACCCAGCTCGCCGTCTTGTTGTTCTGAATGTCGTCCTGAACCGTCCCGAGGTCGCCAAGCCGCACCGCAGCGCCATTCTTGTACGTCACGATCAGACGCCGGAACTGATCAGCGTTGCTCATCTGACCAGTGGCCTGGACAGTCAGGGTCTTGTCCGGTCCATACAGCACTCCCGTCGGCAGCATCACATTGTTCTGTCGGATCGCGTTGGCGACCTGCGACACGCCTATTCCACGCGACGCGAGCTGCTGCGGGTCGAGTTGCACGCGCACTGCGTACTTCGCCGAGCCCCAGACGCCGACCTGCGCCACCCCCTCGACCATCGACAGCCGTTGCGCGATCGTCGTCTCAGCATACTCGTCGAGCTGCGTCAGCGGCAGCACGTTCGACGTGAGCGCGAGAAAGAGAATCGGCGCCGATGACGGATTGTGCTTGTGTGCCGACGGCGGAAGCATGTTCGACGGCAGATACGGCATCGTCTTCGAGATCGCCGCGTTCACGTCCTGCGACGCGCTCTCGAGGTCGCGATCGAGCGAGAACTGCAACGTGATGTTCGTCGAGCCGAGGCTCGAGTTCGACGTGATCTCGTCGATTCCGGCGATCGCGGAGAACGCCTTCTCGAGCGGCGTCGCGACGGTAGCCGCCATCGTCTCCGGGCTCGCGCCCGGTGAGTTCGCGCCGACGCCGATCGTCGGATAATCCACCGTTGGCAGGTCGCTCACCGGCAGCTGCCGGTAGGAGACGATCCCGAACACCAGAATCCCGATCATGAGCAACGTCGTCATGACGGGTCGCTTGATGAAGAGATTCGTTAGGCTCAATGGGTCCTCGAATTGGTGCTTGGTGCTGGTACCTGGTTGCTGGTTGTTGGTTGCCGATCGACTTCACCGACCACCAATCACCAACCACCAATCACCAACTTCATCCCTTCGCGCGCCGCCGGCCGCCGCGGCCGCCCACCTGTCCCGCCGCCGCGCCACCACCTGCCGAGTCGTTAGGCGAGCGAATGAGCACGCGGGCGCCCGGCGTCAGTCGCGACTGCCCGTCCGTCACGACGCGCGCGCCGTCGGTGAGTCCACTGGCGACGATCGCGATGCCGCCGGCCGTCCGCTCGATCGACACCGGCCGCTGCCTCGCCGTATCGCCGTCGACGACGTACACGTAGGTGCCGCGCTGACCCGTGACCACTGCCTGTGTCGGCACGACCAGCGCGTTCTGCTCGACGAACAGCCGTAGCGTCGTCGACGCAAATTGCCCCGCCCAGAGCGAGCCGTCGGTGTTCGCGAACGTCGCTTTGAGCGTCACCGTGCCAGTCGTCGTGTCGACGGCGTTGTCGATGAAGCTCAACGTACCCTGCGACGGTGCCGCCACAATCGGCCCCACGCTCGGCGGCGGATCGTCGCTCGCCCCACCCTGCAGCTTCGTCCCCGATCCACCGGCCGGCGTGAGCTGCGCCGGCGCATCGACCGGCGTCCCAGTTGACGAGTCAGCCGAGTTCGAGTTCGCCGCACCGCCAGGAATCGCGGTCACCGGAAGACCGCCACGTGCGCCATATTGCAGAATCAACGGGAGCTGAGCCGCTGGGACCGCAAACCGGACCATGATCGGCCGCACCTGATTGATCGTGACCAGCGCCGTCGCGCCGTTGGCGTGCACCAGATTCCCGACACGCACCAGGAGACTCCCCGTCTTGCCCGAGATCGGCGCCCGGACGGTGGCGTTCTCGAGGTTGAACCTGGCGTTCGCGACCGCCGCGCGGTCCGCACGCACCGTGGCATCGGACGCGGCTGACGTCGCCTCGAGCTGATCCCCCTCCTCCTTCGTGACGTAGCGTTGCTCGACCAACCGCGCGTACCGCGCGACCTCCTTCCTCGCGTTAGCCGCCGTGGCGCTATCGCGTGCCAAGGTCGCGAGTGCTTGTTCATACGCGTTCACGTACGGGCGCTCGTCGACCTGAAAAAGCGGCTGGCCGCGCGAAACCTCCTGCCCTTCGTTGAAAAAGACTTTAGTTATGATCCCATCGACCTGCGAAGCTACCGCTGCCGACTGAATCGGCGTCACGATGCCATTCGCGTCGAGGTTGTACGGGACGGGTGCGCGACGCGCCGAAGTGACGGCGACCGCAACCGCCGGTCGCTGAGGGCGATTCTGGGGCTTCGAGCAGGCCGACGCAGTGCATGCGGCCGCATATAGAATCGCGCGCGCGTCGCGCGCGTGAAAGCGCAAGTAAGTCATTGATTCACGAGAAGGTCACAAGTACCGGAAGTTCGTCCGGAGCGTGTGTGCGTATAACGCATTGCTCGCGGCCGCCGTTCGGAGCCCCGGACGTAAAGAATTCTTCACCCCTGTGTAGGATTACGAGCCGTCGACCCGAAGCGCTGGCGCCGTCGATGTGCGCGCTGTCACGGATCGTTCTTTTCGGAACGAATCCGCACAACGGTACCCCACGGGTCCGCTGCAAGCCAGTCGCCCCGATCACTTCGGACATTGCTTCGAGCGGCTGTTAGGCTCCGGGCCGCCGCGTCGGCGTCGGCCACACTCGGCACCAACACCTCCCATTCCAGCAACCGCGCATCCTCCGCCCCGGCCGGTGGCGCCCCAGCTGCCCACGTATTCGTACCGAGATGATGGTGATACCCACCAGCCGAAAGAAAGAGCGCGCCTGGATAATTCCACACTGTTTTGTCGAGTCCGAGTGCGCCATGATAAAACTCGGCTGCACTCTCCAGGTCGCCCACGTGGAGATGCACATGACCGATCACGGTACCGTGCGGCATGCCCTTCCACGCGGCGCCGTCCGCGCTCTCCGCTGCCGCGTGCAATACGCTCGCAACGTCGAGCGGAACCGTCGTCATCACCAGTTGCCCGTCGTGATTCTTCCACGCCGAGCGTGGCCGGTCAGCGTAGACCTCGATCCCGAGTCCGTCCGGATCGGTCAGATAGATGGCCTCGCTCACGAAATGATCGGACATACCGGCGTACGCGCCGAGTTCTTCCAGATGGGCGAGGAAGCGACCGAGCGACGGACGATCGGGGAGAAGGATCGCAAAGTGATACAGGCCGATGCGGCCTCTCCGCGGCACCGGCTTCGCCCCGCGTAATTCTTTGAGCTCGACGAGCGGCCGGTCGTCCCCGTGGGCACCGAGCACGACATGCCCATCGCTCTTCTCGATCACCCGCAAGCCGAGAACGCGCTCGTAGTAGGCGAGCGAGCGCGCGAGATCGCTCACCTGGAGCCGCACCCGGCCGAGGTGCGTCTCGTTAGGCAAACGATAACCTGGGGGATGGATGCCGTATTCGGCCATTCGCTTCGCTCAGGATGACCCGCTGGTCACACGCCGCGTCCCATGAACCGACTCTCCACCGCGTACTCGCCCGGTCCGCCGATCGCCAACGCGATGTTCGCAGTCAACAGCGTCAGTGCGTACTCGAAGCCGTTCGGCAGAAAGAAGCCATTCTTCCCGTGCACGAACAGAATCGCACCGCACATGTCGATCGCGAGCAGAATCGCCGCGACGCGGGTGAAGATGCCGAGAATCAACGCGATCCCGCCGAGCAATTCGACGAACGTCACCACCGGGCCCGCAATCATCGGGAGCGGAATACCCATCTGCGAGAAGAAGCCGGTGATGCCGCCGATTCCGAACACGAACAGCTTCTGCGATCCATGAACCAGAAAGACGATGCCGACGATGAGGCGAATGAGAGTGAGCGCAAGAGCGATCCGTCGTGGTGCAACCGCGGTGGTGCCGTTCATGGCCGGTACCTCATGGAAGGGGGAGCCAGCACGTGACGTTCGAGGATACTAAACGGAAGAGCCGAGCAACTTGTCCAGCGTGATCGGCAAGTCACGGACGCGCACACCCGTAGCGTGGTACACGGCATTGGCGATCGCCGCCGCCACGCCGGTCATTCCGATCTCGCCAATCCCCTTCGCACCGATCGGGCCGACGTGTTCGTCTCGCTCGTCGACAAACAGGATCTCCATCGGCGGGACGTCGGCGTGGACGGGGATATGGTACTCCGCAATGTCGGCATTCACGTAACGTCCACTCCGAAAATCGGTGACAGTGTGCTCCAGCAGCGCCATGCCAATTCCGTAAGTAATCCCCCCGATCAACTGGCTGCGCGCGGTCTTCGGGTTCAGCACCCGGCCAACACCGTACGCGCCGACCACTTTCGACACCCGGATCGTCCCGAGATCAGGGTCGACGCGCACTTCGACGAATACAGCGCCGAACGAGTGCATTGCGTATCGTTGCCTTTCGTCGCCTGGCTTCGCCTCGGCCTTGCCCTGGATCGGGTGGCCGTCATGTCGCGCCAGCAGCATCCGCATCGACTCGCCGCACTCGTTGTCGCGTGCCGTTAGGCACCCCTCCTCGATGAGGACCTCTTCGTGCCGCGCGCCGTGCAGTGGCGATTCCGGATCCCTCACGGCGAGCTGCACGAGCTGGTCGCGCGCGGCCATCGCCGCGAGGTGTACCGCCGAGCCCGTACTCGCGACCGTCATCGAGCCCGCCGAGATCGGATTCTGAGGGAGATTCGTGTCGCCCAGCTCGACGGTCACACACTCGAGTGGGACGCCGATGGCGTCGGCAGCGAGCTGCGTGAGAACCGTGTAGGTCCCCGTTCCCAGATCGTGCGACGCCGCCCTCACGACGACGCGACCGTCGGCGGAGATGCACACTTCCGCGGACGCGGGCATGCGTTGCGCCGGATACGTCGCCGTCGCCATACCCATCCCCACCAGCCAGTGGCCCTCCCGCATCGAGTGCGGCATGGGCTGCCGACGCGACCAGCCAAAGCGCTCCGCGCCTAACGTGTAACACGCCTCGAGCGACTTGCTCGACCATGGCTTGCCACTCTCTGGATCGGTATCGGCGTGGTTCTTCAACCGGAGCGCGATGGGATCCATGTCGAGTGCGTAGGCCAGCTCGTCGATCGCGGACTCCAGCGCGAACAGTCCCGGCGCCTCACCAGGCGCTCGCATGAACGTCGGCGTCCCGACGTTGAGCTTCACCAGGTGGTGATTCGTCTCCACATTCGGGCATTCGTAGAGAATGCGCGTGGCGAGCCCCGCGGATTCCAGCCAATCCTCGATCATCGACGTGCTGGCCTTGGTGTCGTGTCGTATCGCCGTGAACGTCCCGTCACGAGTTGCACCAAGGGTCACGTACTGGACGGTGTAGGGTCGTCCCCCGACGGGACCGAACATCTGACGCCGCGTCAGGGCAAGCTTCACGGGCCGACCAACCTGCCGCGCGGCCATCGCCGCGAGCAGGACGTGTGACCACGCCGATCCTTTCCCGCCGAAAGCGCCGCCGATGAAGTGCGATATGACGCGGACATGGTCTGGCGCGATGCCTAACGCGTTTGCGGCCACGCCGCGAACGCCGTATACATTTTGCGTCGAATCCCAGAGCGTGAGCCTGTCGCCATCCCACGCCGCGATCGTCGCATGCATCTCCATCGGGTTGTGCGTCTCCATCGGCGTCGTGTACACCTGATCGATGCGCACCTGGGCCACGGCGAGTCCCGCCTGGATGTCGCCGCGCAGCGATTTCGGCGGAAAGCGGCCGAAGATCTTCTGCGTATGCGGATACGCCGACGGCAGCGCCATTGCCATGTCGACGACCGGGGTGTCGGCGTGGTATGTCGCGCGAATCAGCGATGCGGCGTGCATCGCGACCTCGACGCTCTCGGCGATCACCAGCGCGATTGGCTGCCCATTGTAGTGAACAAGATTGTCTTGCAACAGCGAGAGCGACCGGCCTGTTGGCGGGGTTCCCGTCCCTCCTTCACGCGCGAACTTCGCGAGACTCTCGAGGCTGGGCGTGTTGTCCGGCGTCATCACGGCGAGCACGCCGGCAAGCTGTTCGGCCGCGCTGGTGTCCAGGCGCTCGATCGTGCCGCGTGCGATCTCGCTTTGCACGATCACGGCATAGGTGATGTCGCTGAGCGGAAACTCCGTCGCATATCGCGCCGTGCCGGTGACCTTGAGCCGGCCATCGACGCGATTGATCGGCGTGCCGACCACGCCGCGCTGTTCGGCGTTGGGCGTCGTCATCGGCCCTCCAGTCGCAGGAGTGCGCGCACGAGCGTTCGGCGCGCGAGCTCGATTTTGAACGCGTTGTGTGTTCGCGGGAGCGCGCCGGCGAGTGCAGCGTCTGCCGCGCAACGATATGACGTCACGTTCGCCGGCTGTCCGCGCAGCGCCTGTTCCGCCTCGGGCGAGCGCCACGGCCGCGTACCGACGCCACCTAACGCGACGCGGGCCTCGCGCACGGTGCCTTCCACCACGTCGAGCGCCACGGCGGCGGAGGCGAGCGCGAAGGCAAAGGACGCGCGATCGCGCACCTTCAAGTACAACGAGTGTGACGCGAACCGGAGCGGCGGGATCTCGACCGCCATGATCAGATCTCCTGCCTCGAGCGTGGTCTCGCGCTCTGGATGCTGACCCGGAAGCCGATACAACTCACTGAGGCGCATGATGCGTTCGCCCCCTGGTCCGAGGATGCGCACGCGCGCGTCGAGCGCAACGAGCGCCACTGCCATGTCGGAGGGATGCGTGGCAATGCACGAATCGCTCGTCCCGAGCACCGCATGCATGCGATTGTAGCCGCCGATCGCCGAGCAACCCGAGCCCGCATCGCGCTTGTTGCACGGCGTTGCGGTGTCGCGGAAATAGGAACAGCGCGTGCGTTGCAGCAGATTCCCGGCGGTGGTCGCCATGTTGCGCACCTGTCCGGATGCGCCAGCCAGGACCGCTTGCGAGAGCACGGGATACCGTGTGCGCACGGCCTCGTTATGCGCAAGGTCGGAATTCCGCACCATCGCGCCGATCCGGACGCCGCCGTCGCCCAGAATCGCCAACTCGGCGAGCGGCAACTTCGAAATATCGATGAGCTGGGTCGGCTGCTCGACGTCGAGCTTCATCAGATCCACCAGCGTCGTGCCGCCGGCCAGATAGCGCGAGCGCGGATCCTCGAGCGCCAAACGCGATGCCGCTCGCACGTCTCCCGCCACGCTGTAGGAAAAAGGCTGCATGACCGGCCTATCGCGAGTCACCGCGCACGGACTGAATCGCGGCGATGATGTTCGGATACGCGCCGCAGCGGCAGAGATTGCCGCTCATCGATTCGCGTACGTCGTCGTCGTTAGGCCCGCAGCGCTCGCCGAGCAGCGCGACCGCGGACATGATCTGGCCAGGCGTGCAGTAGCCGCACTGGAAGCCGTCCTGATCGACGAAGGCCTGCTGCATCGGATGCAACTGCTCGCCCTTGGCGAGTCCCTCGATCGTGGTGATGGCCCTGCCCTGCGCCGAGATGGCGAGCGTCAGGCACGAGAGCACGCGTCGTCCGTCGATGTGGACCGTGCATGCACCGCACTGACCATGATCGCAGCCTTTCTTCGAGCCGGTGAGACCGAGGTGTTCGCGTAACGCGTCGAGCAGCGTCGTGCGTGGATCGATGGTCAGCTGCCTGGACGTCGAGTTGATGCGCAACTCGACGTCGACCGTTGCAACATGCGACATTAGTGTGGCCATGCTATCCTCAGGAGATGACGGCGCGACTCTGGCAAAACTAATGCGCTTGGGGATCGCCCTGCTCGCCGTTGCCGTTCCGTTGGCTGCTCAGCAGCCGACCGCGACCGGCCGCTCGACCGCGGAAAACGCGTGCGCGATGGCCGAGGCCAACGAGCCAATCGCGCTCGTGCTCTCCGGCGGTGGCGCGCACGGCATCGCGCACATCGGCGTCCTCGAGGTGCTCGACAGCCTCGGCATCCGCCCCAGCCTCGTCGTCGGGACGAGCATCGGCGCGCTCATCGGCGCGCTCTACGCCAGCGGCATGTCGGGCAAGCAGATCGATTCACTCGTGAGGCGGATTCCCCTCGACGAGCTCTTTCGGCGGTATCCGCCGACGGCGTTCATCACGGCCGGTGATCCCTCGACGCCGATCGTGACCCAATCGCCGGCCTTCGTCATCGAGCAATACGGCGCCAGCGTCCGCTTGCAGAGCCCGGCCGCTCGGGAGCGACAGGTCAACGCGCTCTTCGACGAGATTCTGTTGCGCGGGAACATGGCCGCCGGCGGCGAGTTCGGTCGCCTTCCCATCCCTTTCATCGCGGTGGCCACCGACATGCAGAGCCGCACGCCGGTCGTGCTGCGTCGTGGCGATCTCGCGCAGGCCGTGCGTGCCAGCGCGGCGATCCCGATCGTCTTCGCGCCGGTCGTCGTCGATGAGCATATGCTCATTGACGGTGGACTCTCCGCCAACGTCCCCGTTGGCGTCGCGCGCGAAGCGCGGCCCGGACGCGTCATCGTCTCGGACGTCGGGACGCTCGCCGGCCGCACGCTCGACGCGCAGTCGACGGCTGGCATGCTCAGCTATCTGCTCGATTTTCTCTTCACGCAGCGGCCGTACACCCTCGAGGCGGGGGACGTCAATATCAAGCCGTCTGTCGACGCCTTCGGTCTCCTCAACTTCTCCCGCGAGGCGATCGAGCCGCTCCGCGCCAACGGCTACAAGGCAGCTCGCGAGATCTTCGCCGGCTGTTCCCCGCACGGCCAGGCAGGGCGGCGCAGTAGCGCGCCGTCGAGCGACGAACGGCGCGTCGCCGACCGGCTTACCCGCCTCATGAACGAAGCCGTTTACGAAAGCGTCTGGCTCAATCCCCGCCGACTCCTGTCGGGTCCCGACTCGCTGAGTGACTTATCGACTGGCGTCGGCCGGCTGACTTTCGCGCCGGTTGCGACGATCGCGCCTGGTCGCATTGCTGGCGTCGGCCTCGCATACGACAGCCACGATGGACTCATCGCGTCGCTCGGCTCGACGAACAGCGCGCTTGCCGAAGGCCGTTTCGCGATCAGCGGCGCGATGAGTGTGAGCGAGTGGCGTCAGGAGCTGTTCCTGGTCGCAACGGCGCTACGACGCCATCCGCTGCGCGCCGAAAATCCGGCACGCCCCGGTAGTCTCACCGAACTGCTGCCCGATCCTCGCTTCGACGAGCCGCCCTGGTCGATGCTGACGCGGGACCTCATGCGCCCGGTGCTTAGCGTGACCGGCATCCGGCAGACGATTCGCCTGTATGACACGGACGGTCACGAGATCTCGAGTCCGGCGACGCGGGATCTCTTCGCGTTCCTCGGGGGCACCGCCACATTCAGCGGCGGCTGGCAGACCGCCGTCGGACCCGTCGAGCATGTGTGGTTCGACAACGAAGGCCAGCCCAACATGGTCTCTGACAACGCGACAGGTGGACTCCTGCGCGCCGCCAGACTCTTCGCCGCGCGCACGAGTGGTCCGGATCAGAGCTCCATTCCTGCGATTGCCGGTGAGCTGCTCGTCACGAATCGCTATCGCCGCGGCCTCCTATCCGTAGACCTCATCAGCGAGCGCGCGGGCTTCTACGTGCGGACGCGTGGCGCGTTAGGCGGCGGAAACGATCTGCCGCTCTCGGCGGAGCCCGTCCTCGGCGGTGTCGGCGGATTCCCAGGCCTGATGACCGGCGAGCGCCGCGGTGACCGCATGGCCTTCGCGAGCGTAGCGCTCTCTCACGATTTCATCGGTTCGCTCTATTGGCGTTTCGACGCCGGCCGCGGCTGGACGCAACTCGTCGCGGAGCCCACGACATCGCCGGAAACCGCACAAGCAGAAGGCTGGGTCAGTGGGGCCGACATCGGCATCGCCGCCGATACGCCGCTGGGGCCCTTGACGATCTCGTATGGTGTGTCGACCGGCGGTCGAGGAGTTTTCAAGCTCAGGATCGGGAGTTGAACGGCGGAAACCGCTTCAGACGCGATTGCCGCCGTTCGCGGCTTTCTCCGTCTCCTCATCCAGCATGGCCCGCAACCTAACGATTACCGGATGATCGGACGTGAACACCCGTCCATAGCCAAGATTGAAGCGATAATCGAAGTCCGGCGGATTGGCCCCTTGGGTGTGCTGCAGGATGGTCTCGAGCTTGTCGAGCGCCTTCGCGACGCGCGCTTCGAGTGTGCTCGCGGCCTCGTACTCGTCCCAGAGCGCGGTAACCTTGGCGCGCACCGAGTCAGGAAGCGGTGCCAGCAGTGTGAGGAGATCCTCACGTTCCTGCGCCGACTTGTGTGCCGTCGGATCGCTCGCGAGACGCGCCGCCTGCACTGGCGCTGGTACGTCGCCACGGATGGCCTCGCCGAGGTCGTGCACGACGCACATCGCGAGCAACCGCGCCAGATCGACGCCAGGGAACTCGTCCCCGAGCACGAGCGCCATCAGGCAAACGCGCCACGTGTGCTCGGCGACACTCTCCGATTTTCCCTCGGACGTGTACGCACTTCGCGTCCTGACCTTGAGCTGTTCGGCAGCGCGTAGGAAATCCAGAATGCCGTCCAGATGCTCGAGCTTCGCCTCGTCGCTCACCGTCAGTGCGGCGTCGTCACTCGCCCGCTCGACGTGCTCTTTTGTCCTTCTGGCAGCTGCGCGCGCTCGGACAAGAGTTTGGTCACGAAGCGCTGGCCTTCACCCATCCGCTCCATCTCGAGCGCGATCGTATCGACCGCCTCTTCGATCCTCGCCAGACGCGCCTCGAGCGCAGGATTGCTCGGCGCCGCTCCCGTGAGTGTCGCCATTTTCTCTTTGTGCTTGAACCACATCCGTGCGAAAATCACCAACGCCGGAAGTGCAAACACAACCGGAACGATTATGACTTCGGAATCGACCATGGGATGGACCGGCAAGAAGGCTGCAGCGTGAGACGACGAAGAGCGGCATCGACTGTACGACGCCCGAACTGCGTCGGTTCCAGGATGTCGAACGCTGTGTCTTTCCAGTCCCGCTGTCCAGATGCAGGAGTCCCCGTCAGGGCGTTCCGCGCGAGCGGGCGTCGATCCCCTTGAGCAGCACCTGGGTTCTCTGCTGTACCGATGCTTCGGGCGGCCGCCCCGCATCGATGTCCCGCTCCACCGCGGCGCGGAGCGATGCAAAGTCGTCCGCGGGCGCGCGGCGCGCCACCAATGAATCGATTGCCGCTGCGGCGGCGGGCGCGGGGACGCGCCGCGTCAATAGATCCGCGAGCGCCACGAGCGGCGTTGCGAACGACGTCCGGCGTCCGCCGGACGCACGATACGTCTCCTCGAGCCGCGTCAGCATCACCGTCGTCGCGCCAACGTGCAACGCGCTTGCCGCCGCGACGAGATCGGCGTCCTCGATGCTTGGACCCAACGCGGCTCGCGCTTCACCCAGCTCGCGCGCGAGCCTACGCACCGCGGCGATGATTCGCGCGTCCTCCGCGCCCTTGAGCACACCTTCGAGTGCTTTCGCGTACACCGGCTCGTCAGGCAGATGCGCCGCGCGCAACGAATCACCGAGTCGTGCGATGGCCTGACGAGTAGCCGGCGCAAGCTGCGCCGGCAGATCCGCGGCCGTCAGCGGAGTCACCGTCGGTCGCTGCGCCCGAACGACTGGCGCAAGAGTGCCGAGAACGACCAACGCGCCTAACGACCATCGCGATCCCGTCATGTCTTTGCCCCTCCCGCCGCGACAAGTACGACCGAGCTGGGCACCCCGAAGTCGTCGTCGCCAGCGCGCGGCGCCCCCGGATCAGGCGCCAGATCCCCATCCACGATGAAAGAGTACACGTGCCGTCCTGGTGCGAGCGGCACGTCGAGCATCCACGACCGGCCGTCGCCAGAACGGTGCATGGGCATCGCCGACGGGTTCCAGCCGTTGAAGTCCCCCACGAGCGAGACGCGTGTCGCGTAGGGCGCGACGAAGAAGAATCGGACGGTCGAATAGGCGCCGGCTACCCCCGCGCGCTCAGCCGGAACGGGCATCGTCGCCGGGAGATTCACGAGTTGATCGCTCACGTCGCGACGCACACGACCGCCGAGGAGGAGCGCCGTGGCGGCAGCGCCGGCGAGCGCACACACAAGCCCGGCGGCGATCGCTGTCAGTGGACGCAACCGCCATTGCTTAACGGCGCGCGGGGCTTCCGCGGCTTCGCCCGGCGATGGAAGCATCGCGACGCCGCGAAGCACGCCGGCACGCCACTCCATGCGCACCGGCACTGGCGTTCGCAGCTCGGCTACAACCCGGTCGAGCGACGCGGTCACTTCGTCCGCGGTTTCGGACTCGGCTTCATGATGTGACATCGTTGACCTCGCCTAACAATTCCTGGAGCCGCTCGCACGCGCGCTTCACGCGCATCTTCAGCGCCGACACGCCAGCGCCCGTCACGGCTGCCATTTCCTCATACCCAAGTTGCTCCACATGCTTGAGAAGAAACGCCTCACGTTGATCGGGATCGAGTTGCGCCAGCGCCCGTTCGATCTCGATGCGCAGCTCCGTCGCCGCGGCATGGTCGCCGCTCACCGCCCCTGCCATCGCGTCCTCGTCGGTCACGACGCGCCGAACATATCGACTCCGCTGAAGCAACGACGTCCGGCAACGATTCACCAGAATCGCGAATAACCACGTTCGGAAGCTGCTGGCGGGATTGTACGTCGCCAATGCGCGATAGGCTCGGAGCAGCGCTTCCTGAGTAACGTCCTCCGCATCATGACGGCCGCCGAGCATGCGCGTCGCGAAGCGCAGGCACGGCTGCAAATGCCGGTCGACGAGCAGGGTGAAGGCCCGTGCATCTCCGTCGAGCACGCGGCGCACGAGCGTAGCATCGGTCATGCTATCACCGTCTACCCTCGCGACCGCGAGCGCCGTCACTTCCTCGCGCCCTCCGGCTCGTGCAGCGGCTCGACCACGAGCACGCCAACCTCACCGGCGAAATCGTCGCTTATGGTCGTTAGGCCGGGCGGCGCGATCCAGCCCCCACCGTCGACGCGCGCATTCAGGCGATGTGCGCCCGCGGTGAGCGGCAGTGTGACCGTCCAACCTCCGTCCGCTGCACCCTCGAGCGGCACTGGCTTCCAGCCGGTGAAGTCGCCAGACACTTCGACGCGGTGCGCGCGCCGCGCCGTGAGGGTGATGCGATAGCGTCCGCCTCCGAGCGCGTCAACCGCGAACGCACTCAGCGCAGCCGCTGGCGTCATCGGCCGCGTGGTGATGATCGAGCTCGTTAGGTACGGCGAGATCCGCAAGCCAAGCGTCACGAAGCGGTGCTCGGCGTCGAGCGCGAACTGCCCGCCAGTGGAGCTGCCCGCGCCAATAACGAGCGCGAGGGGTGCCGACAGCCGGACGGCGATGTTCCCCGAAGCCCAGACTCCAGTCGGCACGTTGTGACTGGCGAGGCGCCCGCCCATCGCTATCTCTGCGGAGGCGCGCCGGCCTTCCCAGGCGACCGTCGCCTGGGTTTCCGCCCATCGCTCGGAACGACGCGCGCTGTCGCCGACCGTGCGCTCGACGCGCGTCGTGTCCCAATGGCCGGTGCTGCTATCGTAGTAGGTGTTGTAGCCGGTCACGCTTCGGCTGAAGTAGCCGGACATCGCGGCGCTTCGGCGCACGGCGGAGATCGTGACCACGAGGTTGCCGACGCGGCGCCATCCGCCAGTCTCGATGCGCGGCTGCTCGACAATATCCTTGAAGCCGTTCCGATGCACCGCTGTCATCCCCACCCACCATCCCATTGGCGCTGCGACTGACGCGAGGCGCACCCCGCCGAATGCGTCATATTGGAATGCCGCTGGCGCGGCGACGCGGTCCAACGCACCGGCGAAGAGCGTCCGAAAAGACCCTAACGACGCAGCCTGCATCTCACCGCTCAGTCCGACGCGCGGCTGCCAGCCGAACGCCGATCCACCGGTACCAGCACCGGCGTCGAGTCGTGAGGCACCTTGCGCAGCCGCGGGCGCGGTGGCCAGCAGCAACAGCCACGGGACGAGACGGCACTCAGAGAATGTCATCGTATCTCCAACACGAAACACGCGGGACAAAGGGGACAGAAAGGCCCTGTCGTTCTACCCACGCATCCGGTTGCGGCGTCACATCCACTTCGCGGCAGGTTTGCAACGGGGATCGAGTCAGACCGACGGCGCCACGTCTCCCATCCTCTTCTGCCGAACGGTGACGCCAGAAGGTTCGTCACAGGTATCACCTTCGAGAGCGGCTCCAGTGCGAGCTCTCGACGGTGTTCCGACACGACGATCATACGGAGGCTTCATGCGCTTCAGACTTCTCTCAGCGACTTGCGCCGTGGTTATGCTCGCCGGCTGCAGCGGTTCCTTCGATCCCGCGCCGTCCACCGACTTGGGTAGTGGCGGCTCGACCAGCGGGAACGACACGACGATCACGACCGGACCTCAGACGCCCTCGCAATTGCCGCCGGTCGTCTCGAGCTTCAACCTGTCCGGCACCGTGTTTGGAATGGATGGGGGCACCGACACGACTCGCCAAACGCCGTTGCCCAACGTGAGCGTCAAGCTCGTCAAGACGATGTCGGTGCAGGGCGACACGCTCGTCCCGAGCGTCACTGTCGCCGCGGCAATCACCGACGCGCAGGGCACCTATCGAGTGGAGAATCTCTCGCCCGCCTACTACCGGATCGAGTTCGGCGCACCGGTCGGCTCGCCATTCATGGACGGCTCGTCGGCGATCGGCCCAGCGCGTGAGACCGAGATCAAGATGAGCGTCGCGCTCCCTCGCAAGCCCTAACGAGCGGAGTGCATCTCGTGACGGCGCGCCGACGCCGTCACGAGGACAACGGGCGTACGACCCGCAAGTAGGCCGCCCACGGTCCTACCGCGTCCCGGTACTGCGCGGCCATGACGCGTACGATCTGCGAGAGATGCGTCAAGTCGTGCGCAACCCAGGTCGCCAGATGCTCCGCTAGCGTGACGCGGCCGAATTCCGGATGTCGTCCTTCTCGCGCCAGGTCCTTTGCTGTCAGCTCGAGCGCGGCGAGCGTATCGAGACTCACGCGTCGCGAATCCGCGAAGTCCTCGAGGAGCGTGTCGATCGGCAGTTCGCGACGCTCGGCAAAGCCAGCGGTGCGATCGAACGGCGGAAAGGGACTGTCGGCGCCGAACGCCAGAATGTGCCGCGCGCGCGGAATCCAGTCCGTCTGCTCGCCATTCGTGAGGTGCACGAGGATTTCCCGAATCGTCCATGTGTCCGGGCCCTCACTCCCACGCATCCACTCGTGATGCAGCCCACTTAGGAGCTCGCGCAGCACGGCCGGCGTGCGGGCAAGTACTGGGACGGCGGAATCCAGATCGAAGTTCATGTTTTTCTCCGTGAACCGCGGTGACCGCGTGAACAGCGGCGACCGTCGTAAGCGCAGTTTGGGCCTTTTACGCACTTCGCGGAATTCATGAACGAAATCCATACATTTGCGTACCCGAATGCATTGGACTCACACGTCGCCGCTCCACAGATTGAGAAACGCGGCCTTTTCATGAAGCGGCCGCAATGGTCCGACACTGCGAGCGACCCCAATGCGCCTCGAGATCCGCGACTTCCGCCTCGTTGTCGCCATCACGGAGCTCGGCACGCTCACCCGCGCCGGGCATCAACTGAACCTCACGCAGTCCGCGCTCAGTCACCAACTGGCCGACCTCGAGCGTCGACTCGGCGCCTCGCTCTTCGAGCGCTCTGGCCGCCGCATGATTCCGAATCGGCTCGGAGCGCGTTTGGCCAGTCATGGCAAAGAGCTGTTGCAACGGCTCGGCGATGTCGAACGCGACGTCTTCGACGCCGCCGCGCGCCGAGAGGCCGTACTCCGCATCGCCACCGAATGCTACACGTGCTATCACTGGCTGCCGCCGGTGTTGCACGAGTTTCGCCAGCAGCACCCGGCCGTCGAGGTGGAGGTCGTGCCTTCTGCCACGGCGCGGCCGCTCGCGGCACTCGTCGCCGGCAGGCTCGATCTCTCGATCGTGAGCACCGTCTCGCGTGATCGGCGCATCGCCTTCACACCGCTCTTCGAGGATGAGCTTTTGCTCATCACGTCACCCGAGCACCGATTCGCCGGCCGGAAGTCGGTGGACCCCGCGGAACTTCGCCGCGAGCGCGTATTGCTCTACTCGAAGCCCGACGAGAGTCATGTGTATCGCCGGGTACTCGCGCCGGCGGGCGTGAGTCCACGGCAAATCACGCCGATTCAGCTCACCGAAGCGATGATCGAGCTGGTGAGGTCGTCGATGGGCGTGGGCATCCTCGCGCGCTGGGCGGTGCAACGGGAGCTCGACGCTGGTGGTATCTGCGCCGCCTCCCTCGGCGCCGATGGCGTTAGGCGTCGCTGGC
The DNA here is from genome assembly GCA_036496605.1 of Gemmatimonadaceae bacterium. Classification (NCBI taxonomy): domain Bacteria; kingdom Pseudomonadati; phylum Gemmatimonadota; class Gemmatimonadia; order Gemmatimonadales; family Gemmatimonadaceae; species Gemmatimonadaceae bacterium. Next base: position 92,701 of record DASXKV010000033.1, read on the forward strand.
GCGCCGCGACGCGCGCCGCCGGCGCGACGCCGGACTACTTGGTCGCGTTCGTCGAATTCCTCCGCCGCGTCATCGCGCACCCACCGCGGACGTCACCGCAGTTCACGGTGCTTCGGTGCGCAACGCGGCAGGGCAAGGCTGCGGTCGCGGCGGGAGCGTAACGTCCCTCGTGGATGCCTCACTCCGTGCGCATCGCAATCAACGGATCCACCGACACGGCTCTCCGCATCGGGACGAGGCACGCCAGCATCGCTGTCGCGAAAAGCAACAGCGCGCCCGCCGCGAAGGAGTATGGATCGCTCCGCGGCACGCCGTAGAGCATCTTGTCGATGAACTTCGTCGCCCAGAATGCGCCGCCGAGGCCCACCGCGATGCCCATGATGGCGAGAAACGCGCCCTGCGTCAGGATTGCTCGGCCAATTGTGCGCCGCGTGGCGCCTAACGCGATGCGAATACCAATCTCCCGTGTTCGCTGCGCCACGGCGTACGCCAGGACGCCATAGAGTCCCACGGCAGCGAGCACGAGGGCGAGGATCGTGAACGCCGCGAGCAACATCATCGTAAACCGTGGCGTGGCGATGCTCTGCTGCATCGCCTCCTCGACGTTAGTGACGTTAGGCAGAGGCAGATGGCGATCGATCGCCGGGATGAGCTTGCGCACGCTGGCGATCGGGTTCGTGCCCGGTTTCGCGCGCACGAGGATGGCGGGGTGATATCGCCCCTGGAACGGCACATAGAGTAGCGGATCGCTCGCATCCAGCGTCAACCCGCTCGTAAACGCATTGCCGACGACGCCGACGATGGTCATCCAGTCGCCGCTCCCGTTGAAAACCACACGGACGCGGTGGCCGAGCGCGCTCCTGCCGGCGAAGTACTTCTTCACGAACCCCGCGTTGACCATCACCTGATTGGATTTGTCGGACGTGTCCGAAAAGGTCGTTCCTTCGATGAGGCGAATGCCCATCGCGCGGAAGTAATTCGGCTGCACGCCGTTGTAGTCCACGAACGCCGTCGTCCCCAATGGCGGCGCCGGCTCTCCGTCGATTTGAAGCGCGCCGATGAGAAAGCCCTCGGAGGCCGGTGCTTCCTCCGCCATCATCGCGCTCTCGACGCCGCCGATGCTCCGCGCTCGCACCGTGAGCTCCGCGTAGAACGCTCGCCGCGCCGCGGGCGTCGCATACGCCTTCTCCGGCAAGATGATCGTGATTCCGTACATTCCGCGCGCATCGAATCCCGCATCCATCATCTGGAGACGAACGACGCTGCGCACGAGGAGAGACGCGCCGACAAGCAGCGCCGTCGACAGCGCGATCTCGCTCACAACGAGGAGGCCGCGAAGCCGGCTCTGCCGCCGGGAATGCGAAGTGCTGAGCGCGCCCGCCTTAAGTGACTCGTGCGTCGAGTGACGCGCCGATTGCATCGCCCCAACGATTCCGAACAGGAGTCCGGTAAGTGCCGAGACGCCGATCGTCACCACTAGCGTCGTGAGATCGATGCGAGCGCCATCGAGCTCGGTAAGCGTTCCTGGTCGCAACGCGACGAGCGCCTCGAGGCCCAGCCATCCGACGAGCATTCCACCAACGCAGCCTGCCGCAGCGAGGACGAAGCTCTCCGTGAAGAGCTGCCGCACCAGCCGGCCTCTGCCCGCGCCTAACGCGGCTCGAATCGCGAGCTCGCGTTGACGCGACGCCGCGCGCGCCAGGAACAGGTGCGCGACGTTGGCGCACGCAATGAGCAGCACGAGGGCGACCGCGCCGCTGAGCAGGAGCAGAGACTCGCCGAAGCCCACCATCTGCCGCGGCGGTATCAACTTGCTGTGGAACTGCATCTTCGACTTCTCGGCGGCATCGATGCGCGTCGAGATCGAGTCCAGATCACGCTCCGCGACGGCGTACGTCATCCCTGGGCGCAGGCGTGCCATGGTTGAGTAGCCGACGTGCTCGTTATGCAGGTCGAGCGGTAGCCAGACCTCGATCGCGGAGAACGCCCGGGGCAGACGCACGCGAGAGGGCATCACGCCGATGATCGTGTACATCGAGCCGTCGAGCGTGAGCGTCTGGCCAATGATCGTGGACTCTCCGCCGTATCGCGACCGCCACATTCCCTCGCTCACCATTGCCACGTGCCCGTTCGGCAGATCGCTTTCGGTGAAGGCACGGCCGAACAATGGATGTTCACCGGCGAAACGCAGGAAACTCGGCAAGATCGACGCGGTCGTCACCGACACCGCGTCACCGCGCGGCGGCACGAGCGTCATCGATGCGGACGTATACGGCTCGATATCCTCGAGTGCACGCGACGACTCACGCCAGGCGCGGATCACGGAGGCACGCGCCGTGACCGTCACCATCATACCAGTCGTGTTGCCCTGTGTGGGCTCCTGATACAAGAACGCGACGCGATCGGCGTGTGGGTACGGCAGCGGATGGAGCAGCAAGCTACTGACGACGCTGAATACCGCGGTATTCGCGCCGATGCCTAACGCCAGTGTCAGGATCGCCACCGCCGTCCAGCCTTTCTGTCGGCCGAGCGTGCGGACGGCGAAGCTCACGTCCTGTCCAAGGGCATCGACGAGCTGGGCGCGGGTCATGCGGCGTTGCCTCCTTGTGGTGATCGTCAGGCACTCGGCACGATCGTTCGAGAGATCGCCGAGGCGTTTCACGGTCGCCGCGCGCGCCTGCGCCTCAGACATCCCCCGCTCCATGTAGTCGCGGACTCGCATCTCGATGTGAAAGCGCAGCTCGTCGTCGACGTCCGCTTCAGCGCGCGGCCCCCAGAAACGGAGATACCGGCGCCACGTCGCCGCGCGGTGTGCGTGCGGGGCGTGCTCGTCGCTCACGTCACCGGCCCGCCGGCGCCGTGCGGAGCACCTTGAAGACGGCGTCCGAGAATCGCGCCCAGGTGTCATGCGACGCCGCGAGCTGCTTCTTACCGAGCACCGTTAGGCGATAGAACTTGGCCCGACGGTTATGCTCGCTGATTCCCCACTCCGCGGCGATCAGTCCCTTCTCCTCGAGCTTGTGGAGCGCCGGGTAAAGCGACCCTTCTTCCACCTGCAAGACGTCGCTCGTGCACTGCTCGATCCAGCGGGCGATGCCGTATCCGTGCGTCGGTCCCCAGGACAAGGTCTTGAGGACCATGAGGTCGAGCGTGCCTTTCAGGAAATCGACGGAGGAATCCATGTGTTGAGCGCTGAGTGCTGGGCGCGAGCGAGCCGCAAAACGGGGCGTACCCTAGGAGTCCGAGGTATATACATCGGAGTCCTAGGGTACGCAAGTCGTCTGCGCGCTGCGCCCTAATGCGGCGTGATTGCCTTGGCGCGCGACATGTCCGCTGGATTCTGATGTCCCTTCTCGACCAACAGCTTGGTCGTGAACCGCTGCCCTTCGCTGATCCGCTCGACCTCGACCGACGTCGCGTCGACCGCCTGCTCGATCCGAGCGAGTCGCTGTGCCATCTCCTCCAATGTCGTGAGGGCACTTTCCTTCAGTACGGGCTTCCGACGATTCATCGCCGTGAGGATGATCCGCGTTATGCACCCCAGCGTCGCCATCAGGCCGGCGAAGACAAACACCTCATCGAGAATCCATCTATCCATGGTTCGCTCCGGTGTGCGCTCGACCCCTACGCCGGCCCCAGCGACCGGGTTTCTGAAAGTTGAGACGAACGAGACGATAGTCCAGACGCCGAGATCACGCCGCCGGCGTGAACCAGAGCGGGCGACGATACCGAATGCAGATCTCCTCACCCACCGCGATCGAGCGGAGCGCAACGAGGGTCACCGTCAGCTCCGCCTCATGGCAGACGACTTCGGCGTTTGGGCTTTCGGCGTGGTTGCACAACGAGATGACGCCGAGCACGATGCACGCGCGGTCCTGTCGCTCACCGAAGCGAAAATTGTAATCGCCGAGTCGGGTCTTCGAGATGCGCCCCGCGTCCTCGTCATCGTACACGATGACGGGGCAAGTGACAATCGCTGCGCCCGCGGCGATCGCTTGCGTCGCCACGATGCCGCGTCCCTTGCGCTTGAGTTGGCGAATGGCGAACACGGAGTTGACGGTTCCCGGTGATGGATTTCGCTACCGATTTGACGCCGATACGGACCCCTGGTCACGCACTCGTGACACCGGCGTGGTCGCGAGGTGGCGAGCGATCACGTAGTTTCGGCGCATGATCGCGATTCTTCTTCCTCTCGCGTTACTCCAGGCGACCCCGCAGCCGCCGGAACCTCGGCGCCAGATTCCCGACCCTGGCGTGATTGCCAGTTTGCAGAAGGTCACGCCCGCCGGTGTGCAATCCGTCTTCAACGGCCGCGTCACCGGCGTGCGCTTCGCGCCGAACTCGGGCGAGCTCTGGGTGGCCGTCGTTGGCTCGGCGTATCACCTCGCGTGGGCGGACAATCGCGTGCTGGGCCGGGGCGCATTCAACGGCCCGACCGGTGTTCAAGCCGTGACAATCGATCCGGTGAAAGGACGCGCCCTCGTGACGAGCATCGGCCACTTGCCGATCACGGCTACTGAAGCGCAGATGCCGGGTACGCTCCCGCGCCTCGAATCACGCCCGGGCGTGCAGCTGAGCTTCTTCGACGACACCGCGCGCGGCGCGAAGATCTCTCCGCGCTTCACGACAGGCGCTCTCGGAGAATACATCGTCGGCGCCCCCGCGATCGCGAGCAGGCCCAACGCGACCGGGCATCGCGTCGCCGTCGTCCCGCTCACGGTCGAAGATCGCCTAACGATTGTAGATGCCGATAACGGCGCCTCACTCGCCGCGGTTCCCCTCGGCGTCGCTCCGATTGCCTCTGCGCTCTCCGCTGACGGGTCGGTCGCGTACGTGACGAATCTCGGCGGCGACAAGCCGCGGTCTGGTGAGCGCACGGCAACGCAGTGCTGTCATCCGCGCGGGGAACCAGTACGCATCGACGCGCGCGGGATCGCGGAGCGCGGAAGCGTCATGCGCGTCGACGTGCTCGCTCACAAGGTCACGGAGTCGATCAAGGTCGGCCGGCATCCGACCGCTCTGGTCTGGGACACGCTGCGCAACCGACTCTACGTCGCCGATGGAAACGACGACGACGTGAGCGTCATCGATGTTCCGAGCAATCGCGTCATCAGCAAGTACGAGACCCCTTTCCGAGAGCGTCAGATCGGGGCGGCGCCGACTGCACTCGCGCTCACGCCCGACGGCCGCCAACTCTTCGTCGCGTTCGGCGGCCTGAATGCCGTCGCCGTGTACGACATCTCGGCCGGCGTTGCACAGGCGCGTTTTGCCGGCCTGATACCCACCGCGTGGTATCCGTCGAGTCTGGATGTCAGCCGCGACGGCCGCTACCTGGCGATCGGAGCGCTCTTCGGCGTTGGCTCCGGGGAGGGTCGGACCGGCGGCTCACCCGGCAAGAAAGGGAGATATGTATTTGCTGAACGCGGGTCCGTGAACGTCGTCGAGATTCCCACGGCGACGCAACTCGCCGCGTACACTGCGGCAGTCATCGCGAACGATCACGTTTCGCTTTCCGGCGGCCGTCCGCGTGATTCGACTCGCCTGGCCGCCACGCCGCGCGCCGTCCCCGAGTTGCCCGGCGATTCCTCCCTCATCAAGCACGTCGTCTACGTCATCAAGGAGAATCGAACGTACGATCAGATACTGGGCGATCTCGGTCGCGGCGACAGCGATAGCTCGCTCGTCATCTACGGCCGCGACGTAACGCCCAATCAGCACGCCCTCGCCGAGCAATTCGTCGTGCTCGACCGCATGTTCGCTAGCGGCGGGAACTCGGCCGACGGACACAACTGGCTGACGCAGGCCAACGAGACCGAGTACGCGATGTGGCCGCTCTATCTCGGACGGAGCTATCCGTCGGAGGGAACGGACCCCCTGGTGTACTCGTCAGGCGGATTTCTCTGGGAATCGGCACAGTCAAAGGGGAAGACCGTGAGCGTCTTTGGCGAGTACGCACCGTCGGCCTCGGACTCGATTCCAGCCGTGCGCTCGTCGCTGATGGCAGAGTATCAGGCCAATCAGCAGCGAGGCAGCGGCTACTTCCGCGATCTGTTGCGCAAGCGGTACGACACGCACTCGGACATCCCCTCGCTCGACAAAATCCTGGTGCGCGAGTATCCAGGCTGGACGCAGGAGGTGCCGGACGTCGTCAAGGCCGAGGTGATTCTCGATCATCTGCGCGAGTGGGAAAGCGAGCGCACGATGCCGGATCTCGTGATGGTGATCCTGCCGAGCGATCACACCGTCGGTACGTCGCCGGGATGGTGCGTGCCGCGCGCGTGCGTCGCCGACAACGATCTCGCGTTAGGCAAGATCGTCGACGGATTGACGCATTCGTCTTTCTGGAAGGACATGGCGATTCTCGTGATCGAGGACGACGCGCAGAACGGGGTCGATCACGTCGACGGACACCGAACGACCGCGTTCGCCATCTCCCCGTACGTCCGTCGCGGCTCGGTCGATCACACTTTCTATAATCAGCCGAGCATGGTGAAGACGATCGAGCTGATGCTGGGTCTACCGGCGTTGAGCTTGTTCGATCTCGTCGCGACCGACATGCGAGCGAGCTTCATCCGCCCAGGCGAGCAGCCTAACTACGCGCCGTTCACGGCCGTGCCGGCGAGTCAGGCGCTCGATCAGGTCAACGCGCGGGTGAGCGGTATTCGTGGCGCCGACGCCGCCGCGCGACGTGGTGCGGCGCTCGCGTCGCTGCGCATGCGCTTCGACGGTCCGGACGAGGCACCCTCGGACGCGCTCAACCGCATTCTGTGGCACGACGCGCGTGGCTGGAACGCGCCGTATCCAGCCGTGCGACAGTCGTTGTTCTTCCCGATGTCGCGCGATATCGCGGATGACGATCGCGAGGAGTCACGCGGGCAGACGGTGAAGCGCGATCGTTAGGTGGCGAGTGTGTCGTACGTCACATTGCACCGATACGCGCAGCGTGTGCGCGTTGCGGGCTTTGCCCGCGAAGTGCCGGCGACTACGTTGCTATCGTCCCAAACGGACTGATCGACAATGAGAAGACTCTCTCCGGTAGTCGCTGTTCTTGTTTTCTGCGCGGCCTTTCCGCTTGGCGCGCAGAGCATCAATGCCGTCGTTGCGTACGGCGCGCTAATCACGACGCCAGCCGGTGCGTTACCGCCCGTTCTGTCGAGCGCAATGCTGTATCGCCCGATGACGCAGCCCGACATCGCGATGCGATATGGACACATTTCTGACAACGGGACCAGCCTCAACACCTTTGACGCGAGAGTCGGCTTCCCACTCGGCACGAAGGCGATGGTGGGCGTCAACGCCGGCTATCAGGACGCAAGTTGCAGCCTCGGAAACTGTGACAGCCACTTCATTGCTGGCGCGAATGCCGAGGGTCGTCTCGCGAGTACGATGCTCGGCACCGGCACCGAGGCGGCGCAGTTGACGGTCGGCTTGAACGGCGACGCCGGATTCGGCAGGAATGCCGGCGCGACCGTGTTTGGGTTCACGGGAGGTTTGCCAATCGCTCTGGTCTCGCGCACGTCGAAGGCACTGATCGCGCCGTTTCTGACTCCGGCTTTTGGCTGGGGACGCGCGTCCGACAACGGCCTGTCTGAGAACGGCACGCGTTTCCTCCTCGGCGGCGGCGTCACCGTGCAGAGCTTGACCAGCCCAATCGGCGCGAATTTCGGATTTCAGAAAGTTTTCATCGACGGTGGCGAGACGGTGTTCGGCATATCGCTCGTGGTTGGAAGGCGGTGAGTGCTGGTGGTTGGTGATTGCTGATCGGTGATTGGTGAATTCGGAGTCCCGCGAGCGACGCTCGCGGGACATTCCTTGTCTACCAACGACCAGCTGCCAACGACCAGCTACCGATCAGCCGCCGTCGCCTTTCGCACGACCGTGAGCTTCACCGTGCTCGGATACTGCTTCGAGTGGTGAACGCTGTTGTGTGCCACGAGCCCCTGCGTTTCGTCGTAGTTCTTCCCGCCCGTGTTCATGTTCCGGTCGAAGCGCGGGAAGTTGCTGCTCGTGACCTCGATGCGAATGCGATGTCCGGTGTCGAAGTAATTGCTCGTCGTCATCGGGCCTAACGTGACCTTGTACGTCTTGCCCTGCTGCATCCACACCTGCTTGTCGTAGCCCTCGCGATAGCGCACACGCTGGATCGTCTCGTCGAGATTGTACGCGCGCCCATCAGGATAGACGTCGAGCACCTTCACGGTGAAGTCCGTATCCTTGCGATCCGACGATACGTACAGGGTCACCTCGATCGGACCGCTCACCTCCGTGCCCTCCTTGAGGGGTTCCGATGAGTAAACGAGAATATCCGGCCGCGCCTCCATTTTGCGCTGATCGAATGCGCCGCCGGTCACGGCGTTCCCGGTGCAGCACACGTTGCCGCCATACGACGGCACGGGGTTCATCGGATCATACGCGAAGCCATCCGGCTTGTCCGACGCGGGCGGCGTGGTCGTCAGGCCGCCGTCGCCGTCGAGGGTATTCGCCTTGCCGCCGCTCGACAGATAATAGGTGAGGGTCTGCGCGCCGCGCGGCGGCCACGTGTCCGACGACTGCCACTTGTTCAGGCCCATCGTGTAGTAGCGGACCCTGGGCAGCGTGTCGAGCAGGTGATTGTTCTCACCCTTGAGGAACATGTCGAACCAGCCCCAGGTGAGCGCGTCGTAGTCGAGTCGCGCGTCGCCGACGCTGCGCTCGCCGACGACGGTATTCTCCGTCGCTCGCTTGTACGAGCAGTGGAGCGTCGGCGCGATGACGGCGTACTGCTGGTTCGCAACATCGGGCCGCGCCGTTTTCCGCACGTGGTTGTACGTGGCGAGGTTCGGCCCCACCGACACGTCGTACCATGACATGAACCAGAGGCCGGGCACGTTGATGTGCATGTCGTCGTGGAACAGGCCGCCGCGATACCACGCTGAATCGTTAGGCGTGCGCTCGATCATCGCGCCGCCGGTCGCGATGCCGGGCATGCTGTCCGCAAAGATGCCGGGCGGTCCGTCGACCGCCCTGACGATGTCCTTCTCCGGCAAATGTCGTAACGCCTGCGACCAGTCCACAGGCGGCGCTTGCTGAGCGAGATCGAAGTACTTGGATTCGCGAACCAGATCGGCCTGGGATGTCCCCGGCGGGAACATCGGCCGCACCTGATTCTGTTCGCCGCTGAGCCACGCGATGAACAGCATCTGCACCGCCCCACCTCGATACCAGTTCCCTTGCTCATAGTACGGCGCTACACGTCCGACACCGGCGCCGAAGCCCTGCGGAATGATTGCGCTCAAGCCCGGCGGCGCTTGTGCGGCGACCGCCATCTGCCACTCCGCCGTCGACGAGCAACCGATCAGACCGACCTTTCCATTCGCCCATGGTTGCGACGACATCCATTTGATCGCGTCGTAGCCATCGGTGAGCGGCGGCCCGAGGATGTCGTAATTGCCCTCGGAGAAGAAGTGGCCGCGCTCGTTCATCTCGACATACGCGTAACCGCGTTTCACTGCGTCGAGCTCCGCCGTCATGTCACGCGGTGCGCCGTTGCGCACGTCCCAGTAGTTGAAGTTGTACGGCGTGCGCACGAAGACGATCGGGACCTCGCCAGTCGCATTCTTCGGCCGATAGACGTCGGCCGCCATGCGCAATCCGTCGCGCATCGGCACCATCACTTTACGATCGATGACGGCCAGTGACTCGAGCTCCTTCTCCTTGTCCCAGCGCTGTTGCACCAGCTGAGGATTGGGTTGTCCGCGACCCTGCGCGGACACGCGCGGCGCGACCGCGGCGATTGCCGCGACCAGCACGAGAAAACGAAGTCGTGGGGGCATATAGGACCACTGATCGGGGATGAGGCGCCGAACATGGCGCCGGATCGAACAGACAGCAATGACTCCTGCCGCGCTCGGATTCGCGGCCGATCGCCAGCGATTGGCGCGCGCATCGTTGTTCGCCGATCGCATAACGAGTCGGATGCAGCCGCGCGCGGAAAGATGGAGCCGTAGAGGACCCTGTCAGATCATGGGAGCGTTCATGCTCGCCTGCGTTGTTGCGGTCACTTCGACCGCAATGGTCCTTTGGTACCGGCGCCGCTTCTTCAGCTCTGTCGAGCAGCTCGCTACTCGTATAGAGGTGCAAGCCGGCACGTGCATTGCCCCGGGCGGATAGTTCGATGGCGTGGCTGGTGGTCGATGGCTGGTGGTTGGTGATGGATAGTTGGCTCGCCATCCGCACAACCACCAGCAACCACAACCACAACCAACAACCAGCAACCAGCAACCAGAGACGCGCGATGACTAAGGGAGATCAGAAAGGGCCGCAGGGCCATGGCGAAGGGCAGCACGGCGACAAGACGCATTCCCGAATTCAGGAGCAGCTCCAGGACGCGCCTCCCGACGAGTCGCTCGAGGATCGTCTCGCCCGCGAGCAGAGCGAAGGCGCGGCAAAGGGTCGGCGACGGCTCGTCGAGGATCGACAGCAGCATGATGAAGCCGAGCGAAACAGCGAGCACCCCAAATCCTGATCCCATGCCATCCGCACCGAAGAAAACGCCACCGCGAGACGATGCCGAGGAGCAGCCGGAGAGTGGTTATCGCGACGGACGCCTCAGCACGAAGCCGAGCGCCGAGCCGTCCAAGGCCGACGAGACACGTCGTAGGCAGTCGGGGAGCGAGTCGGAATTCGACAGCGGGAAACCGCCGTCGTAGGTTTTGCGTTGGAAGTCAGGGATGGTCCGGACTGAGACAATCCTTCTGAAGGATTGCTGTGTCTAACGGACAAACGCGTCGCGCCGCGTCCCGAGGCCGCGTTGTGGTGAAGGAAGCTGCGCTGAACACCGCGCACGGCCCGGCTGTCCTTTTGTCGCGGCGTGACACGTTGAGTGTCCTCGTAATGCAACGCTCGTGAACGAGCGCGCCGATGCGCTCGTGATGCCATATAGTGCGCGTCGCAACGACGAGTGAGAGAGCGATGCGAAAGATCATTCACGAAAATGATTACACGTTGGCATCCGTTCTGCGGCTCTTCATCGCCAGACTCCAGCGGTTGGACAAAATGACTCGGACGCGCTCACTTCTCTTGGTCGGCGCCGCCGCCTTCGCTGCCCTGCCCATACCGACACTCCTGTCGGCGCAGGGACCGATGATGTTCGAAGGCTTCGCGGCGCGAAAACAGCAAACCGTCGATCCAGTCTTCGGCGGCGCCGGATTCACCGGCTACACTGGCATTTTCGGGCTAAGACTTAGCGGTGGCATGAATCTGGGCCGCGGCGAAGGCTCGGACGAAACAGCGACTTATCAGTACACGCAGTGCAGTGCCGGCCCGTGCCAGACCAAGACGATTAGCGGCAGCTATCGGAGCGAACCCGGTCTGCACCTCAACGCCTGGACAGCCGATGCCGACGTGCTCGTCGAGCCGTTCCGTCGCGTTCCCGTCATCAAGTCGCTGCTGCTCGGCTTCTCGCCATACGGATTCTTCGGCGTCGGCGGGTACGGCTTCCGTCCCAACGGTGGGGCTGACACTTCGATCGCGACCCTCAACTACGGTGTTGGCGCACACCACAACCTGCTCGGTTGGCTCGGCGTTGGCGTCGAAGCGCGCTATCGCCGGCCGTTCCACAGCGATTCGGCGCTCACGTTCGGTACGCCGCGCAACTGGGAATACCGCCTTGGCCTAACGGCGAGCTTTGGCGGCGGCCAGCCATTCCACCGTACGTTCCGACCGGAACCGCCGCGCCCCGTCGTCGAACGCATCTACATCGCACCCGAAGCGCCGCCGCGGCGCTACATCGTCGAGTCGAAGTCGCTGGATTCGCGGTTTGCGTCGCGCATTCTCTCGACCGCCGATGAATACGTCGGAACGAAGTTCCGCAGCGGCGGCACGAGCCCGCACAGTGGATTCGACGGCGCCGGCTTCGTGAATTGGGTGTACTGGCGCGAAGGCGTGCGTCTGCCGCGGACGGCGCGTCGGATGGCCGAACTTGGCGATCCGGTGTCGACGCGAGCTGGAGCGCTACGTCCAGGTGACCTGCTGTTCTTCGCCAATGACGGATACAACATCAACCACGTAGGCATTTACGTGGGCGGCGATCGCTTCGTTCACTCGTCGTCGACGGGAAATGGCGTCCGCTACGATGTGCTCGGCGATGGTGATCGCGGCCGCTGGTTCGCCGGGCATCTCGTGCAAGCACGACGCATCACCGGGAACGAGCGCTTCTCCGACTCGTATTACGACGACGATCCCAGCGCGCCGGATCGTGCACCGCGCGCGAATCGCTGGCCCTGGTAAGAGGAGGGGCTAGGGGCGAGGGGAATGGGGGCTAGGGTTTCCACACTCTAGCCCTATTCTCTGGCCCTTAGCCCCTCATTTCGTCAGGCGGCCAGTAATCGCGTCGGCTGCGGCTCGGGCGTCGAAGCCGTTGCTGTTCGTGAGGATGATGACCACCGCCTTGCGATCGGGAATGCGCACGAACGCATTGCGATGACCATTGGTCGTGCCGTACTCCGTAAAACGATTCACGCCATGATAGCTCTCCGCATTCCAGCCGGCGCCGCGTAGCGAAGGCTGCTGCCTAACGTCGGTCGAGCCGTCCGTCGCCGCGGTGCTGTCGACGCCGAATTCGCGATTGTGCTCGAGTGCCAACTCCCACCGATAGAGCTCGTCGACATTCGATTCCATCGGACCGTCGGGCGACACGACGGTCTTGTGCGCCCCGATCGGCGTGAAGATCCGGCGGGTCACGAGCTGATTGTACGGCGTCCCGCCCTGCTTCGATACGAGCTCGGCGAGCTGCTTTCCGCTATCGGCCCACGGGGCTTCCGCCTCGAGATACTCTCGTAAGGTCACCGAGCTGGTCGGCGTCATCGTCTGCTCGAGCGAGAACTTGCCGTCGCGAGCAAGAAGGAGCGCGGCCGTCGCGCCGAATCCGGCGGAGAGTCCACCGAGCGCGAAGTTCGGCACCGTCGTCGTCGGCATGTACTTGGCTTGTGGCGGAATGCCGTACGATCGGTCGACGAGCACCCTGCCGTTCTGGGCGACGAGGACCGTGGCGGCAGTTCCGCTGCCGATGCTCGAGAATACCGAATCGATAAAGGCGCTGCTGAATGGCGCCTCTTCGCTGGCGCGGTGCAGCACGTGCCGGTCGCCGAGGTCGTAGCGATCGCCGGGAAATAGCGTCAGGAACGGCTTGCCAGCGTCCTTAGGGTCACGGCCGCCATACACGAATGCCTTGTTGCGCCCGATGATTTCCGCGGTATCGCCGCGGACGAGCCAAGCCGTACCCTCGTCCTCGGAGATGCCAAGGAGCTCAGAATGCTTGGGCATGAGCGAATCGGCGAGATCGGCGAGTCGCTCACGCGCGACGACGTGCTGATCGATGGCGACGCCGCGCAGAAAGCCGAAGCCCTGCTCATAGCCGGGCGCCATGATGATCGTGTTGCCTTCACGCGCACCGCGGAGCAGATAGCTGGCGAGAATCGACGCGCCAGCCGACGAACCGCCGACCACGCCACCACGCGCGAGCACATCGTGGAACGCCTTCTCGGTTTTCGTGCCGGCGTACGAGTCGACGAGATGCCACTGCCGGCCGCCCTCGAACCAAACGCCTCCCGCGTGAGCAATGACCGCCGCGAAGCTGTCCGTGTCGGCGAGCCTCTTGTCGACGGTGTGCAGGACGACGACGTGCTTGGCGCCAGCCGCCTTGAGCGAGCGAGTGCCCTGCCAGTCGGGAGGATACACGCTGTCGCCACCGGCGGTGGGCACGTCGATGATGAGTGCATCTGGGCCACCGGCAAGCTCGATGAACTTGCCGAGGACTTCGGGCCCTAACGAGCCACCGCCGACGACGAGCACGGAGCCATGTGCGGGGCCAACTCTCGGGGCCTGGGCGGATGCGCAGAGCGCGAACGCCAAGGGCAGGCATGCGCCAAAAATGCGAACGCACTTCATTGATCGTTGGACAGAAGGTTGGTGTGATCGCGGAGCTTCTTGATTTGCCAAGAATCGAGAAAACTTATGTCGGGAATCGCCCGCTCGAGCGCGCGCGTCATCACGTAGAAATCTTCGTCGACCACCAGCGTTCCCTCGCGTCTCGCGCCAGCCACTCGCGTGGTGCGCCAGATCTCCGTCGGACGAAGCCACTGCCTAACGCCACCGATGGCCACGCGCACCGGCATCGCGAAACCGGGGACGACATTCGTCCAGCGATAGCGGACGATCGAATCGGCGACGACGTACTCGAGCGTTGGGATCTGCGTCGTCATGAGATACTGCGCGAACACGGGATTGAAATCGATGCCGGCACGCCGGTTGATGTATGCCCGCACCTCGGCCCCGGTGACCGTCCGATGGTAGAACGTGCTGTTGAGGCCCCGTAGTATATCGCGCCACTTCGCGTCATCGTTGACGATCTGTCGCATCATGTGCAGCATGCTGCCGGTCTTGTAGTACATGTCGCTCGAGCCTTCCTGCTCGACGCCAAACGGCGCCACGATCGGGCGATCATTTCTGATATTCCGGCGGCTGCCGATGATGTACTTCGCGCCAGCCTCCTTCCCCGACTGGCACTCCGTGTAGAGACCCTCGGCGTAGTTGGTAAAGCCCTCCTGCACCCACATGTCCGCGGGATCCTGCGCGGTGATGTTGTTACCAAACCACTCGTGGCCGCTCTCATGGACGATGATGAAGTCCCACTTCAGTCCAAGCCCCGTCGCGGAGAGATCGCGACCCGCGTAGCCGTTCTTGTAATGATTGCCGTAGGCGATGGCGCTCTGATGCTCCATCCCGAGATGCGGCGTCTCGACAAGCTTGTAGCCATCCTGATACCACGGATATGGGCCGAACCAGTGCTCGAAACAGGAGAGCATCGGCTTCACCTGCTCGAACTGCTTCCGCGCCGTGTCCGCGTGATACGCGAGCGGCCAGAAATCGAGCGTGAGTCTCCCCTTCTCTCCCTGAAATGTGTCGGTGAGGTGTTCGTACACGCCGGCATTTACGGCAACGTCATAATTGTTGATCGGATTCACGACGAACCATTCGTAGGTTGTGGTGCCATCGGCATTCTTCGTCGTACTCCTCAGGCGGCCGTTCGAGACGTCGACGATCGAACTTGGCACTGTGATCGCGATGCGCTGGCTGTCGGGCTCATCGGCCCGGAAATCCTTATTCGGCCACCAGACGCTCGCCCCGATGCCTTCATTCGCCGTCGCGATCCACGGCCGGCCAAGGCTGTCATGCGTCCAGACGAAGCCGCCGTCCCAGGGCGCGCGCCGGGCAACGCGCGGCTTGCCGTGATAGTACACGCTAATCGTATCGTGAAAGCCGACGCGAGGCACTTCCGGCATCGTCACGAAGACCGCATCGCCGTCCCGACGATAGGACAGCGAACGACCGCGCCGGATGATGCTGTCCACGTACAGCGGCAGCCGGAGGTCGACCTGCATTTCGCTGCCAGGGGCGAGCACGCGATAAACGATCGCGTTGTATCCGCGAATGCTGCTATCCGCCGGATCGACGCGCACGTGGAGATCGTAGAAGGCGGCGTCCCACCACGCGCGGTCCGCCCCATTACTCCCACGCAGCGAATCGGCGTGCGTGAATCCGGTCGAATCCTGCGCGAGGCCGACGCAGAATGGCAACAACACGGCTGCGGCCGCCAGTCGTTTGAGATGACGCATGCGCGAAAACTAATTACGCTCAGCGGCGCGATCCTATGATCTCGCGCACGTGTCCGACGACGGAGGCGATCTCCTCTTCGGTATTGTAATAGTGGGGCGAGATCCGGAGTGCGGACGTGGTCCCTTTTCTGGCGAAGTCGATCAACCCGTACCAGCGGAGGCTGGCCGTCGTGTTGATCCCGCGACCCGCCAGTTCACCGACGAGATCGTCCGCATCCCAGTCGCGCACGTCGATTGTCACGATCGCACACCGATCCCGGCCGCGGTCGAGGACTCGAACGTCCTCGATGGTGGCCAGTTCGCTCCGCAGGGTTGCCGCGAGGGCGGCAGCACGCCGGCCAGCGGTTCCGACACCGACGCCGCGTGCATAACGAGCAGCAGCACCGAGGCCGAGGACGAGCGCCCGCGGAAACTCCCAGTCCTCGAAGCGCTGAGCACCGTCGACGAGCTCGTATCGATCGACATCGACCCATTTGGCGCCGCGCATGTCGACGAACAACGGATGATCGCCGCGTGCGAGTGCTCCGTCCGAGACGTACATGAAACCGATGCCGCGCGGTCCGCGCAGGAATTTTCGCGCGGTAACGGAGAGATAGTCGCAACGAATCGCCGCGACGTCGATCTCCAATTGGCCGATCGCCTGACATGCATCGACCAGATAGGGTACCCCAGCCTCTTCGCATACGGCGCCCACCGCAGCGACATCCTGCACGAGCCCGGAGTTGGTCGGTATCCAGGAGACGTGCACGAGGCGCACGCGCTCCCGACGCAGCATCTCGCGCACCGCAGCGGCGTCGATGCCGCCTTCGGGCAGGTCGGGCGCGTGCCGGATCTCGATGCCCAGCCGCTCCACGAGCGACAGGAAGGTGATCTGGTACGAGACGTAGTCACAGTTGCTCGTGAGGATCACATCGCCGCGGCGGAAATCGAAGGCACTCATCGATTGAACGAAGCCTGCAGTGGCGTTCGCGACGATTGCCATGTTGCGCGCGGGCGCGCGAACGAGCGCTCCGATCTCCTCGTACACTTCGGCGCTGGCATCCTCACGAGCCTCCTCGGCTTCGTACCCGCCGATTTCGCTCTCGAGGCGGATGTGGTCATCGATGGCCCGGATCACCGGCGTCGGCATGAGAGCCGCGCCAGCATTGTTGAGATGATTGCGGTGCGCACAACCCGGCGTGTCGGTGCGCCAACGTGTGAGCTCCGCGCTCGCGACTGCAAGATGGGAAATCGCCATCGGCAAAAACTCTCCTCAACGCGCGGGACAACTGCGCGAAACTGGTGCTGAAGACCTAACGGCTGCTACGGACGGTGGGAGAGGCGCGCAAGCTCCTCGAGCTGTGTCCGGAGGGGAGTCTCGTTCCCGACGGCAAGCGCGTGAAGCGCCTCCTCGAAGACGAGTCGCTTCACTTTCCCAGTCTTGCACACGATCAACGCGACCGGAGGCCGCACGAGCTTGTAGTCCGGACCCCATTCCAGATACACACGCCACTCGAGCGGCAGCGCGCGACGCCCCGGATACGGATCGGGGAAGCCGTCGAGAACGAGCGTCCGCTCCGTCGCCGAGGGAAGCCAGGACTCGCGGAGCACTCTCGTCCACGTCGGTCCTTCGAGGCGAACAATTACGTGCGGCCGGTCGCCCCAGGAGCGACGCACCTCGAGTGTCAACAGGCGCCGGCGCCACCACAAGTATGCCCACACGGGGAACGACACCACCGCGAGCGGGGCGAGGAGCACAACGCCGAGCGCGTCGCGCGAGAGACGTATCCACAGCGGATCCTTCCGCGTAGGGGTCACGATCGAAACAATGGTTCGAGCACCTCCACGGCGCGCGCGACTACCGCGGCTTGATCGGTGTCGAGCCGGTTGAGCAAATCCTCGAGCGCAGCCAGGCGATTCGCGCGCGCGACGTCGAGCGTCTTCCGTCCGGCCGCGGTCGCGCGCAACAGTACGACGCGATTATCCGTCTGCAGAACACTCTTCTCAACGAGACCGGCGCGCACGAGCGCCTGCACGAGCCGGGTCATCGTCGGCGCGGTCACCCCTTCGGCTTTCGCGAGCTCGGTGAGACTGATCGGACCGCGATAGATGATCACCGAGAGCGCCGACAGACGCGGCGCACTCAGCCCCGACTCGTCGTCACCGCGCCGAATACGACGCAGCAGATGAATCGCAAGCGAATGCAACCGATCGGCGAGCGCGTCGCGTTCCATCTCGAGACGGCTCACGGCACCGGATGCGAGCCCCATCGTTCGCCGATTCCCGTCAGCAAGGCGGCGTACGTCTCGATCCCATCCCACAGGTTTTGAACTCTCAGATTCTCGTTCGCGGCGTGCTGATTGTCATCGTAGTTCGCGATGGGCAGTGAGACCATCGGTGCGTGTAGCACTTGCTCGAACAGGTATGCAGGCCCGCTGCCCCCAGAGGTCGGAAGGGCGAGCAATGGCTGGGGCGCGCCGTCGTTCAGCGTGGCGAGGACCGCGCGCCCGAACGGACCGTCGAGTGGCGCCCGCTGTGGCGGGTAACCGCTCTCCCACTCCAGGCGCGCGATCTTTGGATGCGCCAGCCGCAGGCCGAGTGTCGCGCTGTCGTGAATGACGAAGTACCCTTGACGCCGAATGTGATCTTCGACGAGTCGCTGCACGCGCTCTGGTGTCTGGTTAGGCACGAGTCGCAGATCGAACGAGGCGTACGCCTCGGTTGCGATCGTATTCGAGCCAGTCTCACGCACGCCGCCCACGCGGATCCCACGCACGTTGAGCGCCGGCAGCATCGTGCGCTCGGCGAGATTCGCATTGTTCGCCTCGGTGCGGGCAAGTCCGAGCACGTGTCGAAGTGTGTCGTCATATGATGGAAGCGCGGCGATCGCCTTTCGTTCCGCCGGCGTGATGGGACGCACGTCGTCGTAGTACCCCGCGATCTTGATGTGCCCGTCGTCGTCGCGCATGCTCGCGATCAAGTTCGCGATGAGCGCACCGGGATTCGGTGCCCAATTGCCATAGTGGCCGCTGTGCAGCGCGTGGGTCGGTCCGTACACGGTGAGCTCGAGACCGGTGACGCCGCGCTGGCCGAACACGAGCTCCGCGCGACCGCTCGGATGCACGGGGCCGTCACAGAAAAGCCAGGCGTCACCGCTGAGAGTCGGCGCGTAGGTCTCGAGGATTTGACGAAGGTGTCCCGAGCCGGCCTCCTCTTCACCCTCGAAAAAGAGTTTCACATTTACTGATTGCTCGAGGTGTTGCGCCCGCATCGCGTCGAAAGCCGTCAGCATCGCGATGATCGACGCTTTGTCGTCACCCGCAGAGCGCGCGTAGAGACGCGACTCCGGATCGACACGCGTCCCGGACGCTGGCGATGGGAAAGGAATCTCCTTTCCACCATCGTTGAGCGGCCGGTCGCGTAGCACCGGCGACCACGGTGGCGCGGCCCACTGCTTTGGATCGAGAGGTTGACCATCGTAGTGCGCGTACAGCACGAGCGTGCGCGTCGCTCCAGGTGACGGCAGCTCGCCGAACACCGCTGGCGGCCCGCCGGGCACCGTGAGAAGCCGCGTGTTGCGAAAGCCGCGCGTGTTCAACATGCGAATCAACAAGTCGGCGTTGCGGCGAATATTGACAGAGTCACTCGCCAGATTTGGAATGGCGAGCAGCGTTGCGAACTCGCCCAGAATGGCCGACTCGTTATGCTCACGGTAGGCCCGAGCCGCGGCGCGCACGTTCGCGCCGCTCGGGGCACTCTGAGCGACGGCATGGCCCGGCCAGGCCATGATTCCGATGGCGAAAGCCTGGAGCTGCCATTGCGAGAAGCAGAGTCTCGAGCGCATGAATAGCGTGATGGATTGGTGTGGAGCGCGACGAGCACGCTCTTTCTTGCGCGAAGATAAGGCACCGTCGGCGGTGGCGCATGGCTTGCTCGTGTATTCACCACCAACTTCGCATCCAGTGTCTCGCACGAAGCAATCGGCGGCCCCAAAAACGGAAAGCGCGCGCAGCCCTTCTCACGACGGTAAGGAGCAGGGCGAGACTCGTGAGCCCGCAAAGCCGTCGGACTGGATACGTGCGGGCCTGCCGATCGCCGCGCTCGCGGTGTTCATCATCATCGCCTGGCGCCACGGGTATTTCGATCTCAAGAACCCGCAGAAGCTGGGCGCGGCCGCCGAGAGCGTGCAGGACATTCCGTGGCTGGGCCCGATCTTCGTATCCGTGTATGCCGGTCTGGCGATGCTTGCCGCGCCGGTCTCGCCGCTCGCGTATGGCGCCGGCGCTGTATTTGGCGTTATCCGTGGTACGTTATTCGTTTGGATTGCGTCGCTCATCGGCGCCAGCGCGGGATACTATCTCGCACGATCGGCCTGGTCCGGCGTCGCACGACGCCTCCTCGGCCGCTTCCACGGTAAGCTCCGGGACCTACGCCACGGCAGCGTCTTCCTCACGACTCTGCGCATGCAGCTCCTCCCGATCATGCCGTTCGGGATCTTCAATTACGGAGCGGGCGTTGGGCACCTGCCCTTTCTGCCGTTCATCTGCGGCACGGCGGTGGGCATCCTGCCAGGGACGGTCGCCGCCGTGTATGTCGGCGAGCGCGTGATGGCGGGCATCACGGGGAGCGATCGGCGCGCATTCGTCGTCGCCGGGCTCGTCGTCGCGGCGATGTTCGCGCTGTCATTCGCGCCGTCGCTCATCAAGAGGCTGCGCGGCGCGAACGACGACGAAAACGATTAGCGAACGCTAATTTACATCTCCTTCTTCTTCGCAGTTGGCGGGAGCAGGTTGTTGAGACGAAGGTAGATCGCGGACTGACTGTAGTGGTCTGCCCAATCCCCCGTCGTCAGCGTCATGATCGCGGCTCGGGTCCAGGGCTTGCCACCGAAGAAGGGGATCTGCTCGTTGAGCTTGGAGTCGTCGAGCGAAGCGAGCGACTGATCACAGAACTGGAATGTCTCCTTGAGCCGAGCGAGGAGCGCATCCTTTCCCGCGGTCGCGTCGATCTTCGTGCGAGTTGGCGCCTTGGTGCCGCTGATCGCGCCGCAGAGGTAATCGTTGCCCTGCGCGAGATGCACGACGACATCGGCGAAGCTCATCTGGGCCGGTGTCGGCTTGAAGGAGTATTTGTCCGCCGGCATCTCCTCGGCGGCAGCGATAAGGTTCTTGCCTACGTTCTGGGCGTTCTGCTTGAACGCCTCGGCGACAGGCGCCGTTTGCGCGGCGGCGACGCATGGAAGCACTGAGACTGCGAGGGCGGTCAAAACTCGGCGCATGGTCGGATCACCGGGTGGAGGTTGGATTGACGTTGAACCGGCTCGCCCTTGCTGTCTAGTGCCCGATACAAATCGCTGACTTGTACGGCGCGCGACACGGTAACCCAACGTCACGATTCCCGCCGCACAACCGTGGCGGATTTAAATCTTGAGAATCTTGCCGCGGCGATAGAGCGGCAGCAGTAGAAAATACCAGAGCGTGACAAAGAGAAGCGAGTACACGAGCGACGCCACTCTCGCATCCATGAACGGCGCGAGCAAACGCTGGTACGCGAGCTCGTGCAGCGAGCGGAGGTGGCCATCGAAGCGCAGCTTGATCGTCGAGTCCAAGAGGACCGCCGTGAACTCGGCGCCGACGTACGCCGTAATTGGATTCGTTCCAAACACCGCGAAGCCCTGAGTCCATCGGGTCCAGCACTTCACGTCTACAACCCAGGTGATCGCGCCGAGCAGTGCGAGTGCAACACCGGCGGTGAAGAGGACGAAGGAGCTCGTCCAGAGATTCTTGTTGATCGGAAAGAAAACGCCCCACACGAGCCCCGCGACCGTCAGCACAACTCCCGCGACGACGAGTCCATACACACGCGCCATGAGCGCACGAAGAGTGCCTAACCAGCGACCGGCCAGAACGCCGATCAGCGTCGTTGCAATCGCCGGAATCGTCGAAAGGAGACCTTCCGGATCAAAAACGGCACTGTCCTGCCAGATGTGATTGCCCAGCCCAAATCTCGACCAATCCAGCGTGACGCGATCCATCCACGCCGCGAGTGTGCGCCCTGGGTCGTCGAGCAATCGCGCTCCGATCGCTCCATCGCCAGGCACCGGCAAGAGCGTGAGCGCGAGCCAGTAGCCAACGAGCAGCGTGACGATGATGCCGACCATGCGCTTCGTCGGCGCTCGTAAAGTGAGCAATGCAGCGGCGACATACGCGAGTCCGATCCGCTGCAGGACGCCGAGGAAGCGCAATTCCGTCAGGCGTCCAACGACGTGATCAATAAACGTGGGCGATGGATGCCCGGGAATGGCGCCGTACTGGTAGAAGGGAAACCAATTCAGCAGCACTCCGATCCCAAATATGACGGCGCCTCTCCTGAGAATCTGCCGGCGCAACTCGCGACTGCTGTCACCGCGTTCTTGACGTGACCGTAGCGAAAGGTGCGTCGTGATCCCGACGACGAACAGAAAAAAGGGAAAGATCAAATCTGCGATCGTCCATCCATTCCACGCGCTGTGGCGAAGCTCCGAGAAGCCGGTGCGCGCATCCCCGGGATCGTTCACGAGCAGCATCCCGATGATCGTCAGCCCGCGAAAAACGTCGAGCGAGCGAAGACGCGCCCATGAAACGACGTGACGGGGGTCCTCCGCAGCTGATCCGGACGGCAATCGATGAATCGCTCGTCTCGTGGGAGTCGCAAGGCCGTCGTGACGTTCTTCAGCTGCCCCGGTCATCGGGTGGCGTTGCTCATCGGGTGGCTGCATCCGCCAGTGGCGCGGCTCGTTCCCCCAGTTGGCGCCAAACGAGTGCGACCCGGCCGCAAATGAAAATTGATCTAGCTCGCCGCGGAGAAGTCTACTACAATACGCCGGTCCGTTGCCGAGTTCCTGACGAGCCCTCGAGCGATCGGTCACCCCGCACGCCACCGCTCTCCAATCCGCGCCGCTGCGCCTTGGGAGTCAATGACATTGTTTGGCCGCCATCACAGTCGCGCGCAACTTCGCCTGGCCGTTGGCACGCTCGTTTCATTGGGCGCCATTTGGGCTACGAGCTGCTCGGCCGATCGGGTCGTGCAGCCGTCCAGCGACGGCGACGTTTTCCTCGAGAGCGACAGCATGTTCATGTCCGCGCTCGGAAAGCCGCTACCGATCGAGTTCGAGACGTACGAAAGCTCGCAACAGGTCGTTCACCCGAGCGTCGTTGCTTTCCCGTCATCGTGGAATGGCCAGCATTTCTGGCTCGCGCTCACACCATATCCGAATAGCGACTCTCGCGTCGAGAATCCTTCGCTCTTCAGTAGCGAGAGTGGAGACTCCTGGACAGTACCGGCCGGCGTGACGAATCCGCTGGCGCGGACAGGTCGCGGCTACTTGTCGGACCCCGACCTGGCCTACGACCCCGCGACCAACGAGCTACGGCTCTACTACCGCGAGGTGGTGGAGGCACATCACGGAAGCAGGAGGCCACGACATAAAGCGGACGTTGTTTATGTCACGCGGAGCAGCGACGGCTCGCAATGGACCCCGCCGAAAGCGGTCATTTCCGACATCGGTCATTACGTGGTCTCTCCGGCGGTTGCGCGACGCGCCGACGGTGACTGGAAGATGTGGGCAGTAGATGCCGGGCGAACCGGGTGTAATTCACGGGAAACGCGAATTCTCCTCCGTCGCTCGACGGATGGAATCGGCTGGTCGCCGGCGAGCGCGGTTTCATTCGTGCAGCCGGGCTTCATCCCCTGGCACCTCGATGTGCAGTTCGTACCGCAGCTGAATGCCTACTGGGCACTGATCGCTGCATATCGCCGCGGTTCGGCGTGCACGGCAAGCAGTTTATTCCTGGCCACGAGCACTGACGGCATTCAGTGGACGACGTATCCGTCGGCGGTGCTCGAGCGCGGCGCGTTGCCCCAGTTTTCGGCGAACGTGTATCGGTCGACTTTCGCGTTCGAGCCCGATGGGAATAGCTTGACTCTATGGTTGACGGGAGCAACGACCGTGCAGCACGGTGATCGCCGGAACGCTCCGGTATTGCGGTGGAGTGCTGCCGTGTGGCACACACAACGCCTCGCGCTACTCGAGCACGTTCGCCTCGAGCGTCAAGCGCCTCTGGTGGCTGACTCCGAGCCTTCCTTCCTGCGCCGATTGGCGGTCGAGAACGCGCTGCCGTGAGTCGCGGCGCGCGCGATTCGCGCGTGCGGCGACTGCTGTTCGTTGGTACGAACCGCGGTCCCGGCGGGACGGAAAGCCATTTTGTTTCGCTCGCGACGGGCATGGCCAAGGCCGGCTATGAAGTCGCCGCGGCTGTTCGCCCTGATGACGTCATCGCGCGTGCGCTCGCTGCCGATGGCGCGGTCGCGCTGCACGAGGCGGCGTTCGACCACGCGGTCAGCAGGCGTGCGATACGACAGCTTGCCCGCATCTGCCGCATGGTGCGACCGGACTGGATCATCGGGAGCTTCGCAAACGAGTTCTGGTCCCTCTCGATCGTTGCTCGCTCGCAAGGGATACCGCTCGCGTTGTTTCTGCACATTCAGAAGATTTCTCGTCTCAGCGCGCCGCTCTTTCCGTGGCTCGCGAGCCGTTTCATCCTGCCCTCCGAGTACCTGCGCGATTGGGTCGTCGCTCGGCGCGGCATGCCGCGGTGGCGCACGCGCGTGCTCTACAATCCGATCGACGTCGAGCACTTTCGCCCAGATGCCGCACGACGCGACGCCGCGCGTCGTCGGCTCGGCTTCTCGCCTAACGAAGTGGTTGTCGGCTTCGCGGGACGCTTCGAGCGACAGAAAGGTGTATTCGTCCTCGCCGAAGCACTCGAACGCGTCATGGATCGGCTGCCGAACGTGCGGGCGCTCTGGGTTGGAGGAGGCGAGCTCGCTGCCGACGTCGAGTCGACGATCGCCGCATCACCACATGCGCACCGTCACGTGCGTGCGGACTGGAGCAATGATATCGTCGGCTGCTTCGCGGCGATGGACATTCTTGCCTTTCCGCCAATTCGACGCGAGTCGTTCGGCCGCGTGTCCGCAGAGGCACAGGCGTGTGGATTGCCGGTGGTTGCTAGCCGCGTCGGTGGGATACCCGAGACGCTCTGCGAAGGCCGGAGCGGCGTTCTCGTGCCGCCTGGGGACGTTCACGCGTGGAGCGAAGCGCTCTCCACATTGGCGAGCGACCCGGAACTCCGCACGCGCATGGGCGTAGCCGGACGAGAGCAAGCGTGCCAACGCTTTGCATCGGCACGAATTGCGACGGAGTTCGGTTGCATGCTGGAAGGGGTTGGGGCTTAGGCCCCTACTAGATGTGACGCACTCGCGACCGCGCTGGTCTTGTTCACCCGATGCGGAATCACTCATCTTGATTACCGTGCCGAATCGAGCTCATGACCGCGCTCGCCGCTAAGCGGCCGGTCTCCTCGGAGTACATCGACGGTGCCGTCGCGGCGCCGTTGCCTGGCCATCTCGGTAAACCACCGCGTCCGCGGCACCTGCTTCGGGCAGCAGCCGGCACCCTCTGGTTCGGGTTCACGGCGCTCTACCTCTGGTGCCCAGTTCATCGCTTCCCGCCAGCGCAGCCGTTTCACGGATCGCGCTGGTACAACCCGTACGCCACGGTTACGGCCGCAACGGCCTGGCGGAAGGTTAATCTGCACGCACACGCGCGTGCCTGGTCCGGCCTCACGAACGGACGCGGATCAGCCGATGGCGTTCTTCGTCGCTACCGCGAGATGGGTTACGACGCAGCGCCAGTCTCCGACTATCAGACGATTACTCGAGCGCGTGGCGCCGACCCGTCCTCGCTCACCGCGTACGAGCACGGCTTCAACGTCCGTAAGGTCCACCTGCTTGCTGTGGGCGCGCAACGTGTGGACTGGCTGGACTATCCATTGCTGCAGGGTCGCGATGAGATGCAACATCGAATCGACCGTCTGCGGTCGAGTGCCCAGCTCGTGATCATCGCACACCCGCGGCTCCGCCAGGCCGTGACCGACGCTGACCTGCGAGCTCTCACGGGCTACACTGCGATCGAGATCGGGAGCAGCTTTGGCCGCAGCGAAAGCGCCTGGAACGTGGCGCTCGACGCGGGTCGGCCTGTGTGGGCCGTGGCGAACGACGATACCCACGATGCGGAGGAGCCTAACGAGGCCGGTCGGTACTGGACGATGATCGCCGCACCATCGACTGACGCGCACACGCTCGTGGCGGCGCTGTCGTCGGGCCAGGCGTATGCGGTGTTCGGCCACGACGGCAGCGCCGATGCCAGGCTCACGTCACTTTCGATCGTCGGGGACACACTCACGGTGGCCTTTGCCGGCGAGGCCGCAAACGTCCAGCTCGTCGGCGCTGGCGGACATGTGCTCGCGGAGGTCACCCAGACTCACGGTGCGCGCTGGACGCTCCCATGTGATGCGGGCTGGGTGCGAGTCGTCGCACGTACCGCGACGACCAGGCTCTTCCTCGAGCCCGTGCTTCGAAGCGAGAGTGGCGCCATGCCACAGCCACGGGCAACCGTCGCGCCGACTGCCACACTCGTCCGGCGCGCGATGGCGTGGGTCGTTCTGCTGCTCGCCGTCGTGCCATGGATCGGGCGCGACATCCTTCGCTTTTCGCGCGCCGATACAATGCGGCCGCGACTGGCCCTGCGGACCGCCGCCTAACGGCCCAGCCGTTCGACGGCCGCGCGATTTGGGTTTAGCCTTTACTCTTCGCGCAGCGCCACGACCGGTTGCACGCGCGACGCCCGCAACGCAGGAAGGAATGCCGCGAGCGCAGCGCAACCGAGTAGCACACTCATCGCACTGACCAGCGAGACGACATCCGTCGGAGCAACGTTGTCGAGCAACGCGCGAAGGGACCTCGCGGCGAGCCACGACAACGGTAGGCCGAGCACGAGGCCCACGATGACAAGGCGTAATCCGTCGGTGAGCACCAGTCGGAGCACGTCCACGCGACTGGCGCCGAGGGCGGTACGAATGCCGATCTCGCTCGTGCGCCGGCTCACCGCGTAGTGCATCACGCCATAGAGTCCGACGCCGGCGAGCAACAGCGCGATCAGTCCAAAGGTGAGCGCGACGCGTGCGAGCAATTGCTCCTCTCGAATGGAGTCGCGCATCAACGCCGATAGTGGTGTCACGCGCCAGATGGGCAGATCGCGATCGATACTCGCAACGACTGCGCGGACGCTCGTTGTGAGCAACGATGGATCTCCACCCGTGCGTACAACAAAAACCAGAGACGGTTCCTCGCTGTCGCCGATTTCCTGAACGTACGGTACGTAGGCCCTGCGTCCGACGTCGCCGGCCAGCTCGCGATCGCGAATGCCGGCGACGACGCCAACGATCGTCGTCGGCACGCCGGCATCGAAGTAGATCACCTTGCCAACGGCGCTTTGGCGTCCGAAATAGAATCGCTCCGCGACGTCATTTACGACGGCGACGCTCGGTTGGTGCACTGCGTCGCTTTCCGCGATGTCGCGACCGCGCAACAGATGCCCACCGATCGCTCGCACGTACCCCGAGCCAACGAGATCGTAAGGCAGGATGCTATCCTCGGGCGAACGACTATCAAATCCGGGAACGGCGACCAACGCGGTCGCCCGGTGCCCGCTGAACAAACCGTTCTGGGAGTACGAGACGTCGCGCGCGCCGGGAAGACTTGCGAGACGCTCCCGCATCTGCCTGACGAGAGCAAGGAGCCGATCGCCGCGATAGCCGCGCTTCGCGACATCGATGTCGACGACGAGCAAATGATCGCGATCGACCCCGGGGTCCTTGGTCTGCAGCTCACGGAGGCTGCGGGTGAGCAACGCGGCGCCCACGAGCAGCACGAGCGAGAGCGTAACCTGCAGCGGGATCAGCGCTCGTCCGATCGGCACGCCGCTGCGACTCGTGGAGCGTGCCACGCGGACCGCCGAGCGACCGCGCATCCGCAACGCCGAAGCGATGTCGATCGATGATACCCGCAGCGCCGGCACCAATCCGAAGAGCAGCACGGCGACGATCGTTACGAGGAACGCAAAGATGAGCACGTTCACATCAATGCGCGGCGTCGCGATCGGTACGTCGTTCGTCGCCGCCATCGTCACCACGACGCGACTTCCTGCCCACGCGAGCGCGACACCCAGTCCGCAGCCGACGAGCGCCAGCACGCCGCTCTCGACGAGCAGCTGCCTAACGAGCAGCCAGCGTCCCGCGCCGAGCGCGAGGCGCAGCGTCATCTCTCGGCCGCGCGCAATGCCACGCGCCAGTGAAAGGTTCGCGACATTGGTGCAAACGATGAGGAGCAGGATGGCGACGCCGATGCTGAGGATCCGCAAGGGTGCAGCGTATGCCGAGCGGATGGCCGAGAAGCCCTTTCCTCCCGCGGTCACGATGACCGGCACTCGATCGTAGCGAGCCGGATCACCGGGCGGGTTGGCGTTCGCAGCGAGATTCCGCCGGATGAGCGTCGTGAACGCGGCGCGCGCCTGCGCCAGCGAGACACCCGGGGCGAGCCGGCCGATCAGAAGGAGCCACGATCGGCCCCGGTCGTCAATCGAAACGCTGTGCGGGTCAACCAACGGAGCCATCGTGATCGGCAGCCAGATCTCGGTGGGCCGCTCGAGAACGTCACCGCCGAAACCTCGCGCCGCGACGCCGATGATCGTTAGGCGGGCCGCACCGACGCGAATCACACGCCCGACAACGTTCGGATCGGCCCCGAACCGGTCGCGCCAATACGCATCACTCAGCACGGCGACTGGCGAGTCGCCAATCTGCCGGTCGTCACTCGCGGTGAGGACCCGCCCTCGCTCCGCGGACACGCCGAGCACGTCGAAATAATTTCCGGATACATAGCGTCCGGCGGGATGCTCGAAATCATCGATGGCGCCGATGCGCACGTCGAGACGGCGAGCAGTGCCCGTGGCGGCCAGGCCAGTGACGAGATGCTTGTCATCGCGCAGGTCGCGGTAGAGCGGAAACGAAAGCACGTCACCGCGGGGCGCGCCAATGGTGTACGCCTCGACCGCGGTCGACTTGCCGATCGCGATCAGCTCGTTCGGGGCGCGTACCGGGAGCGCGCGAAACAGCACGGCATCGGCGACGGTGAAGATTGCCGTGTTCGCCGCGATGCCGATCGACAGCGTCAGAACGGCGATGATGGTCACCGCTGGATCGCGGCGCAGCGTGCGGAGAGCATAGCGTAGGTCACGCGTGACGCCCATGAGCCACGCCCCGCGGCGCGTATCGCGAACTGCTTCGGCCACCTGTGCCATGCCTCCCATCTCGAGCAGCGCGTTACGCCGCGCCTCGTCCGGCGTCATCCCAGCGCGAATTCGTTCGTCGATGAGCAAGCCCACATGCGCCCGCAATTCCTCGGCGAGCTCCCCATCGGCGTTCCGTCGGCGTCTCATCGGCACAGCATCGTTAGGTCGATCCGAGCGCCATGTTGATCGCCATCGCAACGCGGGACCATTCGTCCGTCTCATCCTTGAACTGACGTCGTCCGGCCGCAGTCAAGCGATAGTATTTGGCGCGACGCTTCGCCGCGGACTCTCCCCACGACGAGGCCAGCCACCCGGCCTCCTCCATCCGATGGAGTGCCGGAAACAGCGAGCCAGGTTTGACACGAAAGGTGCCCTTGGTGAGCTGCTCGATGCGGCGCGAGACGCCGAGCCCGTGCAGCTCGCCGAGGACGAGCGATTTGAGGATGAGCAGGTCGAGCGTTCCCTGCAGGAGCTTCGTCTGCTCGGTCTTCGCTATCGACATTCTATACGAGAGAATGACATCCCTCATATCGAATGTCAATAGGTCTCCGACCAGTCTCCATTCCCGCTCTTGCGCCTCGGTCGGCGCAACCGTATCGTCTCTTGTAGAAGCGCAAAGGGAGAGACCGTCATGCTGAATGAGCTCTGGAGCGACCTTCGCTACCGCGTCCGCGCGATCCTGCGTCGCGGGGCCCTCGAGCACGACATGGATGACGAGTTGCGCTTTCACCTCGAGCGCGAAACCGAGAAGTACGTGCGCATGGGCCTCTCCCGCGACGATGCCGCGCGGCGCGCCCGCCTTGCATTTGGCGGCGTCGAACGCGCGAAGGAGGAGAGCCGCGACATACGTGGGACGATCCTGCTGGAGCACACGCTGCAGGATCTGCGGTACGCGATGCGCGGGCTCCGTGCGCGGCCAGCGTTCACACTCGGTATCGTTCTGACGCTCGGACTCGGCATCGGCGCGAACGCAACGATGTTCGGCATCATCGACCGGCTGCTGTTCCGTACGCCGCCGTATCTGCGTGACGCGCAGCAGACGCATCGTGTGTACTTGACGTGGAGATCCGATGGCAGCGATCGAACCGAGCGGCAGATGCAGTTCGCGCGCTATTTCGACTTCACGCGATGGACGCACACCTTCTCGTCTATCGCCGCCTTTGCGACATGGCGGCCACCCGTCGGTGATGGCGACGCAGCGCGCCAGCGGCCGGTCACGGCGGCGAGCGCGAGCTACTTCGATCTTTTCGATGCGAAGCCCGTGCTCGGCCGCTTCTTCACGGCGTTCGATGATAGCGTGCCGCGCGGCTCGCCGGTTGTCGTCCTCGGATATTCATTCTGGCAGTCGGAATTCGGCGGCCGCGCCGCTGTGCTCGGGACTCGCCTCCGCATTGGCCACACGTTGTGTACGATCATCGGCGTGGCGCCGGAGCGCTTCACCGGCGTATCCGACCAAGGTGTCCCGGCGGTGTACGTCCCGATCACGACTTTTGCCTGGGACCTGCGCGGCTCGGATTACTCGGGCCTGTACACCTGGAGCTGGCTCGAGATTGTCGTTAGGCGCAGGCCCGAGATGAGCGTGGCCGCGGCAAACGCCGATCTGACGTCGGCCCTTCGTCGCAGCTGGGTTGCTCAGGCGTCGGCGACGGGCGCACCCGCCGCGCTCGAGTCGTATCGTCCGCGGGCGGCGCTCGGACCGATTCAGCTGCAACGCGGGCCGCAGGCGGGCGCCGAGGGCAAGGTCATGGCCTGGGTGAGTGGCGTCGCGGTCATTGTCCTGCTCATCGCGTGCGCGAACGTCGCCAACCTGCTGCTGTCCCGGGCGCTTGCGCGCCGGCGCGAGATCGCGCTCCGGCTCGCGCTCGGCGTGAGTCGCGGACGATTGATTCGACAGCTGCTCACTGAGTCGCTTTTGCTCGCACTGTTCGGAGGGCTACTGGGACTGGCTGTCGCGCAGTGGGGTGGTGGCGTGCTGCGCGCGTCCTTTCTCTCCGGTGATTCGCCGGGTGGCGCGCTGACTGACCCGCGAACGCTCATCGTCGCGCTCGTCGGCAGCGCCGTGACGGCGCTGCTCACTGGCATTGCTCCGTCGTTGTATGCGCTACGTTCGGACGTTGCGCACGCGCTCGGCGCCGGGGGACGCGACGCCGGTGCGCACCGGTCGCGCGCGCGCACGATGCTCCTCGTGCTACAGGCGACACTGTCGGTCGTGCTGCTCGTCGGTGCGGGGCTGTTCGTTCGTAGCCTGCAGAAGGTGCGCGCGATGCGGCTTGGCTATGACGTCTCGCCAGTACTCGTCGTCGCGGTCAACAGACGTGGCGTAGTGCTGAGCGACACACAGCACATGAGGCTGGAAGATCGCTTAGTGGCCGAGGCGCGGGCAACGCCGGGCGTGCTCAGCGCGAGCCAGGTCGCGTCGGTCCCCTTCTGGGCGAACGAGGGGCGTCCTCTCTTCGTGCCCGGTGTCGACAGCGTCGGCGCGCGCGGAAGCTTCTATCTCCAGGCCGGCAATTCCGAGTACTTCAAGACGATCGGCACGCGACTTCTCCGCGGACGCAATTTCGATACGCGAGACGATGCCCGCTCGCCACGCGTTGCCATCGTCAGCGACGGCATGGCGCGCGCCCTCTGGCCAGGTGCCGACCCGTTAGGCGAGTGCATTCGTATTTCCGCCGACACCGCACCGTGTACGACGGTGGTCGGCGTCGTCGAGGAAATGCGCCTTCGCTCGCTCACGGCGGAGCGAGAACACACCTACTATCTGCCGATCGCGCAGTATGGCGAGGCGACGGGCATGCTCCTCGTCCGCGTCGCGGGCGACGCCGACGACTATGGCGATCGCGTGAGGCGCCGGCTGCAGCGACTGATGCCCGGCGCGGCGTATGTGTCGGTCATGCCGTTCCGAGACGCGGTGGACCCAACGATGCAGAGTTGGCGTTTCGGCGCGACGATGTTCGTCGCGTTCGGCGCGCTCGCGCTCACGCTCGCCGGCGTCGGGCTGTATGGCGTCATTGCATACGGCGTCGCCCAACGACGGCAGGAGATCGGCGTGCGGCTGGCGTTAGGCGCTTCGACGATCCATGTCGTGCGTCTCGTCGTCGGCGACGGCCTGCGCCTGGTGGTCGTCGGCGTCCTTTTCGGCAGCGCGGTTGCGCTCTTCGCGAGTCGCTGGGTGGCGGCGCTTCTCTTTCAGGAGTCGCCGTCGGATCCTGTGGTGTACACGATCGTTGCAACGGTGCTGCTCGTTGTCGCAGTGCTCGCGACGGCTGGGCCGGCGGCGGGTGCGGCACGAGTGGATCCGAACGTAGCATTGCGCGCGGACTGAGCTTTCGGCGCGGCGAGGCGATCTCGCTTGCCAATGAAATGATGGGACCGCCGCGATGTCAGCCGGACGCCGAGAGTGGCCGGACTCGTCGGGATTATGTTTGTCTCCATGCCCGAAATTCTGTCCGTCGAGAAGCCGGTCGACATTCTGCCGATTTATCGCGGGACTCCGGTTGGCCATCTGCTCGAGTACCACAACCTGGGGCGGCCCCTCAACGGGGGTACGCGACCCGAGCTGCTCATCGGCATGTGCATGGACAGCCGCAAAACGCTGCGCATACCTAACGATTTCGCGTTCGTCCTGCGCACTGCCGGGGCCAATATGCGCGACAACGAGTTTCGCATCTCGTACGCGATTGCCGTGGGCGGGGTACGCACGATCGCACTCATCGCGCACACGGACTGCGGCATGGCGCGCCTCCAGCAGCGCCGTGAGCAGTTTATCCAAGGCATGGTGGCCAGCGCCGGCTGGGACCGCGCTCGCGCGGAGCGGCACTTCGCCGAGAGTGCGCCGAAGTTCGGGATCCGCGACGAGGTGGAGTTCGTGCTGCAGGAAGCCGCGCGACTCTGCGCGATCTACCCCAAGATCCAGGTCGCACCGCTGCTGTACAAGGTCGATGACGATCTATTGTACCAAGTGCTATGACGGGTCACCTCAGCCGACGTCGAGATTCCGCACGTAGTCATCCAAGTCCTTACGCTGAACGTCTCGGCGGGCTCCGAGTTCCTCGCGATCGCGCTGGAGTTTCTCGATTTCAGACTCCTGATCGTTGAGCTTCGCCAAGAGACGCGCGTAATAGGGAGTATTCGGGGAGACGGTTTTCATGTCCTCCCGAATGCGCGCCTGTTCTTGGGTGATGACTGCGAGTCGCTGCGTGCGGTCCGCGATCTGGCGTTCGGTTTCCGTTAGTTCCTGGCGAAACTGCGCCGCTCTCGCGAGGGCGTCGCGTACGTCGCTCGGCAGCTCGCCGCTGCGCCAGGCCAGGAGCAGCGGGCCGAAATCGGCGCCAAGGAGAGACACGGTCGACGAGGCGATGAATTCCTCTTTGACCGTGAATGTTGCGACCTTGCCGGCGGGCGCGATGCCTTCGAATCGATAGAGACCGGGAAGCGTCTCGATCGGCTTCTGGGTCTCGACGAGGGTGAAGCCGGGCCGATGAGGGTGCTCGACGATGAGCGTTTTATCATGATCACTCGTGTTGCGCGCGCGATAGCTGCGCGTATGAAGCTGCTTGGTGTCGCTCTCGAGAACGCCCTTCACGATCTTGCGGGTGACGACGCGGTCGGTGTGATCGTCGCTGACGTCGACCGTGAGCTGAAGATCCACTCCGTAGCTCAGCAGGCGCTGTTGGCCGCTCGGCACATCGTCGATCCGCGCATCGCCTGAATAGGTATTGTGATCGAGCACCGTGATCGGACCCTGGAGGAGCAGCTTGCCAGTGCTGTTCGTCAGGCGTGCGCCCGTCAAGGCGTTCCTCGCCAGCACCGACTGTTTGAAGATCGATACGCGCTGGACGCAGACGCTATCGACGATGATTGGCAGCATCGCCGACTTTTGCCGGGCGAGCGTGACGTTGCCGACGGAGTACTCGAACAGTTCACCGAGGTCGGCCGACTGCGCGATCGCTTGCACGGATTCGTTGTCGGCATAGTCACTCGGAGGCATGCCCGTGACCACCACCTCGTCCAGCCGGAGCGTCGATGCGCCGCGAATCGTGATCGCCGGATTTGCCGCACGGGATCCAGGCGTCAACGCTTGAGCCGGCCGCAGCGCCACCGAGTCGACAAGCGTCGAGGCTCCATTCTCGTACAGCTGTGGATGCAGCCCTGCGAAGAGCTTTGGGACAACCGTTGGCCGCGTCGCATACAGCGGCTGGTATAGATCCATGATGAACGAGATCGGGCGTCCGCTCACGAGCGAGAGCGAGATGTCGTTCCAATCGCTCTCGGTCTGATTCTCGACGATCGCCCAGCCCTGCAGTTGCGAGTGGTTGTCGCCTAACAACAAACGATAGCTCGTCTTCCACTCCGGTGCTTCGACAACGTAGCCGATGCGTACCCGACGGTCGCCCGTGCCGCTGAAATCGACGGTCACCGGCTTCTTGTCCTGGTCACGCGCCTGCGCGAGCGCGGCGAGCGCCTTCGCCAGCTCTTCTTGCAGCTGGGGATCGTCGAGCGCCAGACCGGAAATCGTCGGCAGCTCGACGGCGCGGATCGTCCCATTGGCGACGAGGTCGAGCGTCGGCACGACGATTCGTTCGGTACCGACGGCTTTGTTGCGACTCTCGACGCCGAGCACGGTGCCGGAGATGTGTTCGGTTCCCTGCTGCACCGTCACGCGCGCGCCACGCAGCTGATTGAGCAGGTCCGCGAGGCTCGGATTACTCGTGATATCGACCTGAAAGCTCTTGAGCGTTCTCGAAATCGGGGCCTGCGACGGATAGGTCACCGCACCGACGTGTCCGCCGTCCCGATCCTGCAGCACGAGCGACTTGAGCACATCGTTGATCTGATCCGTTTTGAAGCGCAACTCGGTCATTGCGTCTCCGTGGACGGTTCCGTCGTGCTCGTAGTAGCCGACGCCCGAGGAGAACAACACCACGCCCTTGACCGGCACGCTCACGCGCGACGCGCCCGAGGCGGTCTGCGATCGCGCCGGAGCGATCGGGACGAGCAGTGTGACGGCAGCAGCGACGGCGGTTGAGAGTCTTGGCATGACATCCTCCAGCGTCAGAGGTGATGATCGGGCACGAGCGCGGCCGCACGTCAAACGTAGCCTAACGTGAAAAGGCACCCCGGGTTGTGGTTGCAGGTCGACTCCTCGCCGCGCTCTACTCGTTAGGTGAGCGTGACGACTCTTCTTTGCCAACTTCGACGACGGGGTCGCGCGTCATGTCAGACCACCAATTCCTCCGGGGCACGCGCCTCGGCACCTCGAATCGGAAGGTCGACCGGTGTTGCGCGTTTGCTCACAGCCAGCCGCTAGCCGCCCGCGATCGCGCCGATGATGAGCAGCGGCTCCTCCCCGCGTGCGACCTCGGCGGGAAGGAGCGCGTCGGGCGCTTCGTTCGAGAGATCGTCTTCGCAGGCGAAGAAGCGCACCAGCGGCCGACGACGCAGCGTCTCGTGATCGCGCAAGGTTCCGCGCAACATCGGATACCGGCGCTCGACGGCGTCCAGTACCGAGCGCTGAGTAACCGGCGCCTCGACGTCGACTGAAATCTCCGGACCGGTGTGCGCGAGGATCCGAAGCGGGGGTGGAAGAACAACGCGAATCACGAGAGCGTCTGCACCTCGACGGACAACACCGCGGGCAGGTCTCTCACGATTGCGTCCCAGCTGTCGCCGCCGTCGGCGGAGGCGTACACCTGCCCACCCGATGTTCCGAAATACACACCGCAAGGATCGAGCGAATCGACACTCATCGCATCGCGAAGCACGTTGACGTAGCAATCCTTCTGCGGCAGCCCCTTCGTGAGCGGCTCCCACTCGTTGCCGCCGGTGCGGCTCCGGAAGACGCGCAGCTTACCGTCGTGCACGTAATGCTCCGAATCGCTCTTGATCGGCACGACGTAGACCGTCTCCGGCTCGTTCGCGTTCACGTCGATCGCGAAGCCGAAATCGGTGGGTAGGTTGCCGCTGATCTCGGTCCACTGATCGCCGGCATTGTCGGTACGCATCACGTCCCAGTGCTTCTGCATGAAGATTGTATTCGGCCGTGACCGGTGCATGGCAAGGCGATGGACGCAGTGACCCACCTCGGCCGTCGGATCCGGCATGAACTGCGACTGTAGGCCACGGTTGATCGGCTTCCAGCTCGCGCCACCGTCTTCGGTGCGGAAGGCGCCGGCAGCGGAGATGGCGATGAACATGCGCCTCGGATTCGAGGGATCGATCAGAATCGTGTGCAGGCACAGGCCGCCCGCGCCCGGCTGCCATTTCGGCCCGGTGTCGTGCTTGCGGAGCCCCGACAGCTCTTCCCAATTCTGGCCGCCGTCGGTGCTGCGAAACATCGCGGCATCCTCGACGCCGGCGTAGACGGTGTCCGGATCACCTAACGATGGCTCCAGATGCCAGACCCGCTTGAATTCCCATGGGTGCGGGCTGCCGTCGTACCACGCGTGCGTGCCGGCGATGCCGTCATACGTGAATTTGTTGCCGACCGTCTGCCAGGTCTTGCCGCCGTCATCGGAGCGCGGCATCACCTGTCCGAACCAGCCATTGCTCTGCGACACGTAGATACGATTCGGATCCGCAGGCGAGCCTTTCATGTGATAGATCTCCCAGCCCGCGAAGTGCGGGCCCGAGACATCCCAGGTCTTCCGCTTCGCGTCCGCGGTGAGGATGAACGCTCCCTTCTTCGTGCCGGTCAGGACTCGTACGCCGCTCATCCGCATACCCCTTTGAAGTCGCCAGGGAAAGTGTATTCGATTGACGCCGCCTTGTCGATTCGCGGCGCGCTGCCGTGACGAAAAAAAACATGACTTCTTCCCGAGGGCATGAAGCCGAATCCGCGTCCGGTCGCACATCGGAGAGTCGCCGCGTAACTTCTCGGCCGACTCGTTCTGAGGAACCAGAGTGCGCATCGGCGACATGAACTGGATGCAGGTCGAGCAATACCTGAAGCGCGACGACCGCGCGATTCTGCCGCTCGGAAGTACCGAGCAGCATGGCTATCTGCGCCTCACAGTCGACTGCATTCTTCCAGAGCGGCTCGCCGGCGAGGTCGCGGAGCCCCTTGGCGTCCCGGTATTCCCCGTCGTCGCGTATGGCGTCACGCCGTATTTCCGGGAGTTTCCGGGAAGCGTCTCCGTGCGTGTGGAAACGCACCTCAGCCTGATACGGGACATCCTCGACAGCATGGCCCATAGCGGCTTCCGTCGCATCCTGATCGTGAATGGTCACGGCGGCAATAGCGCGGTGCAGCAATACGCGCAGGAGTGGTCGGCAGATCATGTCGGTTGCCGCGTCATTTTTCACAACTGGTGGAACGCGCCGCGAACCTGGGCGAAGGTGCAGGAGATCGATCCCGTGGCTTCGCACGCGTCGTGGATGGAGAACTTTCCATGGACGCGGCTGCCTGCCGTCGACCTCCCGAGCACGCAGAAGCGCATGGTCGATCTCGCTCGAGTGCGAACACTGGATCCGGTCGCGATGCGCAAGTACATCGGCGATGGCAACTATGGCGGTGTGTATCAGCGCTCCGACGAGGACATGATGTCGCTGTGGACAGTCGCGGTGGAGGAGACGCGTGCACTGCTGGTTTCCGGTTGGGATGCTGGCGCCTGAATGAAGATCGATTTCGCGAACAAGACTGTCATCGTCACCGGCGCGGCGCACGGCTTCGGGCGGGCCATCAGCTTGGCGTTTGCTCAACGAGGGGCGCGCGTCTGGGCGTGCGACGTGCTCGATAGCGAGCTCGCGGAAACGCATTCGCTGTGCGCGAAAACGGGCGGCACATGCACCGTGCGAACGGTCGACGTCACGAACAGGGAAACGGTCAACACGTTCGTGAGCGACGCCAGTGAGGCGAGCGGACGCGTCGACATCCTCGTGAACAACGCCGGAGGTGTGTTGGGTCAGGTTGGCCAGCCGCTCGAGGAGGTAACCCCCGAGCAATGGCAACGCATTTTCGACGTCAATGTCAGCGGCGCATTCTACTGCTCACAAGCGGTCGCGTCGGGAATGAAGGCGGCGCGCTCCGGGCGCATCGTCAACATCTCGAGCGGCGCCGGGCTTGGCGTAAGCCTAACGGGCATCCAGGCGTACGCATCGGCCAAGGCGGCGCAGATCGGTCTGACGCGACAGCTCGCCCACGAGCTTGGGCCGTGGGCGATCACGGTCAACAGCATCGCGCCGGGATTCGTGCGCTCGAATCCGGCGACGGAACGGCAATGGAAGGCCTATGGTGCCAAAGGACAGAGGGCGCTCGTGGAACGAATCGCACTGAAGCGACTGGGAACGACAGACGACATCGCCTTTGGCGTCCTTTTCTTCGCCTCCGAGTATGCGAGCTGGATCACGGGCCAGGTGCTGTCGATCGACGGTGGGAAATGACGGTTGTTGAGCAAGTTCTCTCCCGTCTCGCGGCGCGCAAGGACGAGATCCTCGCCGAGCTCATCGAATTCGCGACGATTCCGAGCGTGAGTACCGATCCGGCGCACGCGAGCGACGTCGCGGCGGCAGCGCGGTGGGTCGCGAAGGCGCTCGACGCCGCGGGACCGCTCTCCGTGCGGACAATGCCGACGGCGCGAAATCCAGTCATTTATGGCGAGTGGCTTGGCGCCCCAGGAAGGCTCACGGCGCTTGTCTACGGGCACTACGACGTGCAGCCCGCCGATCCCGTCGAGAAGTGGAAGAGCCCTCCCTTCACACCGACCGTGCGCGATGGACGTTTGTACTCACGCGGCGTCTCCGACGACAAGGGGCCGATGCTCATCCCGATCGAGGTCGCGAAAGCATTCTTCGCGGAGGCGGGCGCACTGCCGATCAATATCAAGTGCATGTTCGAAGGTGAGGAGGAGATCGGAAGTCCGAGCCTCGACAGCTTCATCGCCGAACATAAGAAGCTGCTTGCGGCGGACGTGGTCATCTCTGCCGACGGCGCAATGTGGCGCATCGACGAGCCGTCGTTGACCGTCTCCAGCCGAGGCCTCGCGGGACTGGAGATCACGCTCACGGCCGCAGCCAAGGACCTTCACTCGGGGCGCCATGGCGGCGGCGTCGCCAATCCGTTGCACGCAATGGCGCAGTTGATTGCGTCATTGCACGAGCCTAACGGCGCAGTGGCCGTCAGGGGATTCTACGATCGCGTCCGCGACCTGAGTGCTGGCGAGCGCGCAGCAATCGCCGCGCTGCCGTTCGACGATAAGGCTTACCTCGCGCGGGTCGGCGCACCGGCAGCATTTGGAGAATCTGGGTACTCGACGCTCGAGCGCCAGTGGACGCGCCCGACGCTCGAGGTGAACGGGATGTGGGGCGGTTATCAGGGTCCCGGCGAGAAGACAGTTATTCCGAGCGAGGCCCACGCCAAGATCACGTGCCGTCTCGTCGAGGACCAGGATCCCGAGGAGATCGTTGACCTCGTTAGGCATCATCTGGAGACGCACGTGCCGCCGGGAACACGTCTGTCGATCGCGGCCGGTGACCATGGGGCCCGGCCAGCGCAGATCGCCGCGGATCACTTCGCGCTGAAGGCCGCAGAAGTCGCGCTTCGCGACGTGTACGGTGTACGCCCGCTCGTCGTTCGCTCGGGCGGCACGGTGCCGATCTCCGAGCTCTTTCAGCGCCACATGGGGCTGGGGACAGTGTTCTTCTCGTTCTCCACCGCCGACGAAGACTACCACGCTCCCAACGAGTTCTTTCGCATTCACCGCCTGCACGAGGGTCTCGAGGCATGGGCACGCTACTGGACGATTCTCGGCGAAATCAGCCGCTGACTCCGGGCACGGCATCCACGGTGCTCCCGAACGAGCTCGCGGAGGCCGAGGCGCGCGTCGAGGCGCACAGCGCGTCATTGCGGAAGGAGCTTGGCGTCACCGACCTCGTGCTCACGCAGATCCTCTTCATCGTCGGTTTGTCATGGATCGGGGTCGCGGGAAAGCTCGGGCCATCTCATGTGATTTTCTGGCTGCTCGCTATCGTGCTGTTTTATCTGCCATCGGCGGCGGTCGTGATGTACCTCGCTCGGCTCATGCCGCTCGAGGGCGGGTTGTATCAGTGGGCGAAACTCGGCTTCAGTGAGACCGTTGGCTTCATGCTCGCGTGGAATCTGTGGCTCTACGTCATCATGCATACGTCGGAGATCGGACTCGAGTGTGCGACGTATCTCGCGTACGCGCTTGGCCCGAGTGCCGCGTGGATGACGACGAGCACCTGGTTCGTCGCGCTCGCGACGGCTGTGTTACTCTCGCTCATGGTGCTCGCCTCGACGATCGGTCTCGCGGTGGGCAAATGGGTGCATAACGCCGGCGGAATCGTGATGCTCGTGGTCTTCGGAGCGCTGCTCGTGCTTCCTTTTCTGAGCCTGCTCACAGGGCACCTCCACGAGTATCACCCGCTGCGCACGACGGTGCCCTCGGTTTCGCTCTACAATCTCAACATCCTCGGCAAGCTCGGCTTCGGCGCGTTAGGCGGTTTCGAGTACGTCGCCATTCTCGCCGGGGAGACGCGATCGCCGGCGCGCGCCGTCAGGCGATCGGTGGTCATCGCGGCGCCGATCGTGGCGCTCATGTTCATACTCGGCACGAGCACCGTCGTTGCCTTTATCCCCGGCGATCAAATCGACCTTGTGGGCCCTCTTCCCCAGGTCCTGCGCGTCGGCTTCGGACCGTTCGGGATCGCAAGTCAGCTCGTGACGATCGCGATCATCATGACGCTGGCGATGCGCGTGTCGCAGACCAATGTGAGCTTCACGGCGGTCGCGCGTCTTCCGATGGTCGCGGGGTGGGACCGACTGCTTCCGGCGTGGTTCAGCAGGCTGCACCCGAGATATCGCACACCAGTGAACTCGATCGTGCTCGTCGGCGCCTGCGCGCTCGGGATTGCGCTAGTGAGTCTGATCGGCGTCGGGCAAGCGGAATCGTTTCAGCTTCTGTTCAACGCGGCCGGAATGTTCTACGCGCTGACGTACGTGGTGATGTTTGCAATTCCGCTCTTCGGCCTCCGCGGCGTGACGCCACGTCCGCCTGTCTGGTTGAAGGTCGTCTCGGCGTCCGGGCTGGCGATGACGATCCTCTACGTCGCGCTGTCGATCTTCCCGATCATCAACGTGGTAAGCGTCGCGAGCTTCGCGCTCAAGATCTCGTCGGTGATCCTGGTCGCGAATCTCCTCGGCATCGGCATCCTGCTGTCAGCTCGACGCGGGGCGGCTCGCCGGGCGGTGGGATTCACGGAGTAACCGTAGCGTTCAGTCGATACAGGCGCACGGCATTGTCGCGCAGCACGTCCCGCGCGAACGTGATCGCCTGCGCTCGCGTGATCTCGCCGTCTCGCATCATGCCAGTTAGCGCGATGCCTAACGCGCGACGTGCGGTGTCGTTCGTCTGCCAGCCGATCTCCTCCCAGTCGAGCTCGGGGACGCCATTGGGCCAGAGGTCGGTGCCGAAGAGCAACTTCTCCGGATACCACTCCAGCCAATACCGGAGCGAGATCGCGAGATGCTGCGGCGTCTCCATCCACGTCTGCTGGGAGATGTCGGCATAGACGTTCGGCTTCATCACGAGGTATGCGATCGCCGGCGTGTACGCGACAGCGCCCGCGTGCAGGAGCACGAAGGTGGTCTTGCGCAGGGCGGCATCGTTGAGCGCCGACTCGAGAAGCACCGGATTCGCGCCCGAGAGATAGAAGTAGCTGCCGCAGCCCGCACCCGTGTGGATGTGCACCGGGAGCCCGAGCCGCCCAGCTTCGCTCGCGACGTAGCGAAAGAGATAGTCCTGCAAGTGACGATACTGCGCCGTGTCGGGTGCGCCGGTCCGTACATAACGAGCGTAGATCGCGGACGCGTCATCCTGCGTTGCCGCGCCAAAGTCGAGTGATCGGAGATACGCAGCTTCGAACTTGATGGCGATCGCGCCCTGACGCTTCTGCGCCTCGAGCGTCGGCGTCACGACGCGCGAGAGGTACTCGCTGAGCGTCGCCGGGAGGTCAGTGACGCCGAGCGCATTCATGTACCGGCCGCGCAGCATGTCCTC
Organism: Gemmatimonadaceae bacterium; assembly: GCA_036496605.1. NCBI lineage: Bacteria > Pseudomonadati > Gemmatimonadota > Gemmatimonadia > Gemmatimonadales > Gemmatimonadaceae > Gemmatimonadaceae bacterium. The sequence continues at coordinate 134,580 of DASXKV010000033.1, forward strand.
ACGCGAGAAGAAGAACTTTCGATCGGGCGTCTGCGCGGCGAGAAGACCGTTTTCGAGCGGGAAGATGAGGGCGTCGTCGAACGGTACCCAGCGATGATGTGCGTCGTTCAATCCGCGCCCCATCGCGACGCGATTCGAGAGCTCGACGTCGATGCCAATGCGCCCGAGCACCCACGCCGGGTAGTCATCGCCATACGCAGCGCGAGCACGCGTCTTCGCGGCGATGACCGACTGTACATGCGCCGGTGCGCGGTCACCGTACGCGTATCCCCACAGGGCCTTCCAGGCGGCGAGGTACTGTGGGTTCTCGGGTCTCGTCGTTAGGCCGGCGGCGGTTGGCTCGAGGGGATCGCATGGCAGTGCGTCGAACTCGTCGTCCTTCTCGCCTGCCCCGACGAGTTTGGGCGGATGCGAGTGGTTGTCGATCGCGCGGATCTGCCGAATTGCGGCCATGAGCGACGGATCCGCCGCGGGCAACTGTGCGCGCAATGGCGTCGCCAGGGCAAGACAGCCGAGTGCAGAATATAGAGATAGTACTGCCGGGTGTTTGGTCATCGCTCGCCGATTATTCGATTAAGAGTCGATTAACGAGTGCGCCGGCTTCGGCAGCGTGAGCTCCTGCCGGCCCGCATGCAGCGGCACGCTGTGGCCAGGCCAGACGAACTCGCCGCGCAGTCCGGGCGGCAGCGTCACGACCGCGCGCACTCGGCCGCCCTCGATCCGCGTGAGGCGCACCTCGATGTCCCCTGCAGGATGAGGAATGCGCCCTTCTGCCCACTGCAGCGGCCCCAGCGAAGGCTCGATCCGCACCGTGCGAAAGCCCGCGCTCCCCGGCCGCACACCGAGGACCGTCGCGAGGAGCTCGTAGTTCGGATGCGCAGCCCAGGCGTGCGAGTCCGAGCGCGTGGGCTCCGGATTCTCCGGCGTCGAGGTGAGCCCGAGTTGTAACATGGCCTGCCAGGGCGCGAGCTGGCCGATCAAGCGGTCGCCGAGCCCTGCCTGCCGAAGCGCCTCGAAGAGATAGAACTTGAAGTAGTACGTCGCCTGCGTGAGCGTGGTATCGACGAGTACCTTCTCCATTGTAGAATGCTCACGCTCCCGCGTCATGGCACCGGCGAGTACCGCGAGGATGTTCGTCTGCTGGCTGTAGTCGGTGCGGCCCGGGGCATCGCGAAAGAGACCGCGAGACGCGTCCCAGGCACGCGCGCGTGTCGCGGCGACGGCCATATCGGCGCGCGTACGGTAGACGCTCGCCACTGCCGCCACGCCCAGATCTTGCTCGAGCTGCGCCGCACATCGCAACGCATAGGCGTAGAGGAGCGTGATCGTCGCCGAATGGCCGTCATAGGCACCCGGCGGCGCACCATCTCGCCATTCGCGCGCCCAGTCTACGTAGTTCCAGTACGGCATCGGACCGAGCATTCCAGTGCTGTCGATATGCGCGCCGTACCAGTCGAGGATACCGCGAATGCCGGCGAGGCGCTGCCTAACGAACTGAGGATCGTCGCGCAGCATGTGGTAATCGTTCACCAGCGCGACGTCGATCAGCGAGAAGGGCGGGATGATCTGCGGCAGCGCCGACGGATAGCGGCTCATCGTGAGTCCATCCGCGTTCCGCGACTCATCGAACGCTTCGATCGCCTGCCTGACGAGTCTGTCATCGCCGCTCATGTAGAGCGAGATCAGCGACTGCACCCGCGTGTCGCCAACGTACTGCAGCTGCTCGTAGTACGGCGTGTCCATATATGTCTCGAACGCACCGATGCGCGCGCCGTTCCAATCCATACGCCACACATCGCTCAGCCACGTCTGATCGCTGGCAAACTGGGCGCGCTCCCGGAGCGGGTAGCCGGTGAAGATCCCGTGGAAGTCGTGAATGGTGAGCGGCGCGTCCGTGGTCTCGACGTCGAGCTGGACGTAGCGGAACGAGCGCCAATAGAGGGGTTGAAAAACGCGCCGGTCACCGCCGTCAGGACGAAACACGTCGTGCACGCCCAGAATCGTTCGTCCTTCGACATCGTTGCGATTGCCTTTGGCGCCGTGCGCGTCGACAAGCGCCTCGGCGTACGTAACGGTCACCGTGGCGCCGCCGCCGCCACTGGTCTCGAGCACCGGATACGCGTTGGTCGTGTGCGACTGGTCGAGGAGGAGTGAAGCACGCGTGTGCGCCGGGACGACCACATCCGCGGTCCCGCGGAGAACCCCCGCATCGGCCGTTACACCAGTCGCGCGCCGGATCGTCGTTAGGCGTTGGAGCGTTTCCTCCATCGGCGGGATCGAGCGGGCCTCGAGCTGCCAACCGAATGTCTCGCCGGTGGTCGGGCCGATCGCTCCGCGCAGATGCGTCCGCCCGACAATCGCCGACGCCGCGGGAACGTCAAACGCCGCGAGCGGCGCCGCAGCGACGTGCGCCGGCAACGGAGCGACCGTGAGCCAGCGCGAATCGTCGAAATCGGGCTCTTCCCAGTGCCACGGATAGCGGTTGCCGTCAATCGATTCCCCCGGGCCGGCCGCGTAATAGCCATGCACGGTTGCGTTCGTGATCACGATCGGCGTGTAGGCAGAATCGACGAGCAGCGTCCAACCCGGACCGGTGTTGATGAGAGTCGCCTCGCGCTCGCCGTCACCTTGAACGAGAAACCCTGTCCGATAACTGTGCTGCGCGATTGGACGCGTCGCGCCCCAATTCCAGACGACCGCTGCGAGCACATTCCGGCCGGCGCGCAAGCGGGGCCCGACGTCTACCGTCTCGAAGCGCCAGTGCGCGACGTCGGAGCGCTGCGGCCCTGACGAGACGAGTGCGCCATTCAGATAAAGACGGTAGCGATTGTCAGCTGAGACATGGATGACGAAGCGTGTCGGAATCGAGGACATCGCGAAAGTCCGACGCGCGTGAAACACGGCAAACGAATCGCCTCGCACGTTCGGCGGTGCGATCCAGCTGGCAACGGGCGCGCCGTTGAAGAGGACGGGCGCTGATTGAGCGCGCGCCGCGCCGCCAGCAACGCCTGTGAGCAGCGCGACGACGGCACGTGCCTTACATACCGCCATTCGACGCCGCCGCGACGCGACTCACGTTGCGATCCGGCGGCTCGATGCCCAACAAGTGATGAACGAAGAAGTCGTTGCGCTTCTTGTCACCATACGGCCCACCGTTCGTGTGCCCTGCCCCCGGGATCACCAGCAGGTCGAACATCTTGTTGGCCTTGATGAGTGCGTTCACAACCTGAAAGGTGGACGAGGGATCCACGTTCATGTCCATCTCACCCACGACGAGCAGCAAGCTCCCCTGCAGTCGATAGGCATTGTCGACGTTGGATGACGCCGCGTAGTGCGGCCCGAGCTCGCCCATCCACTGCTCGTTCCACCAGATCTTGTCCATGCGGTTGTCGTGACAGCCTGCCGCCGATACCGCGACCTTGTAAAACTCGGGATGAAACAACAACGCTCCCATCGAGTTCTGACCACCAGCCGACGTGCCGTAAATGCCAACGCGCGTGATGTCGTAAAACGCGTGCCTCGCGGCGAACGCTCTATGCCACAGAATGCGATCGGGAAATCCCGCGTCGCCAAGATTCTTCCACGCAACGTCGTGAAACGCCTTCGAGCGATTCGACGTTCCCATGCCGTCGATCTGCACGACGATGAAGCCGAGCTCCGCCAGCGATTGCATGCCGAGCTGCGTGCTGAACGTTTTCGGCACGAACGAGCCTTGCGGACCCGCGTAGATGTTCTCGACGACTGGATACTTCTTCGTCGAGTCGAAATTGGTCGGGCGAATCACGACGCCCCAGATATCCGTCGTTCCGTCGCGTCCCTTGGCGACGAATACTTCCGGCGGCTTCCAGCCCGTCGCGAGCAGTGCGCTCGCATCGGCGCGCTCGAGATCGCTCAGCACCTTGCCATCTGTCGCCCGCCGCAGCTGGAGGACTGGTGGCAGATCGACGCGCGACGAGAGATCCGCGAAGTAGCGATGGTCCGACGAATAGGCGATGCTGTGGTTCGCGTCGCCGTCGGTGAGAGTCGTTAGGCCCGTGCCGTCGAAATTGATGCGATAGGCGTGCACGAAGTACGGGTCCTTACCCGGATACATCCCGCTCGCCGTGAACCAGATCTGGCGCGCCGTGGTATCCACCCAGTCGACGCCGCGCACGACCCACGGCCCCTTCGTGATCTGATTCTTCACCTTCCCCGTCTTGCCGTCGTACAGATAAAGGTGGTTCCACCCATCGCGCTCCGACATCCAGATGATCTCTCGGCCATCGGCGATGTCGTACCGATATTTCTTCGCCGAATACTCGAAGAACGTTGGCGTGTGCTCGTCGATGATCGCACGCGTCGCGCCAGTCGCCGCATCGATCTCGATGACGCGATAGACCTGATGACCGCGCTGATTGTACTCGAAGGTCACCGACCGGCTGTCGCCGCGCCACTCGAGCGCCGTCACGTTGTACGCGTTGGGGAACAGGGTCCGATCGACGACGATCTCGCGGCGAGCCTCCAGGTCGAAGATTGCCGGCGTGCCGACGTCGAGCACGTCGCCGGGCTTGTTGTACAGGAGGCTCGCCTGCTTCGGCTGCAGTTGATCCTCCGGCGACGACTGGATGTAGTGGACCTCGCGCCGATATCCCGGCTTCACTCGATAGGCGGCAATGCGCTTCGAGTCTGGCGACCACGCGATCGACTGCGCGTCAAAGGCGTCGCCCTCGGTCCCATCGACGCCGAGCATGACACCATTCTCGCGCGAGCCGTTAGGCCGTACAAAGACGTTATAGTTCCGGACGATTGCCTCCCACTTTCCGTCCGGCGATACTTTCGGCCGCTCGGGCGGAAGCCGTCGTTCGCCGAACAACCCACCGCCCTCGCCCCGCTGGCCGCCGCGAAACACGGGCTCCTCCCTCGGCACGGCGCGACACGCGTATGTCGTTAGGCTGCAGCGCCAGTGCGTACTGTCGGCGACGGTCTCGCCGGCGCGGGAACCGGCGACGAACTCGATCGCTCGCGCGCTGTCGGCGAAGGTGAATCGACTGAACGGCAGCGTGACGCCCGTTATCGCACGCGCTGGCGCGGCCGGTCGCGGCGTCATGCTGTCGCGCGCCGCACTGAAGCCCGTCGCCAGACGGTCGTGATCGAAGGCCGGTCGCTTCTGGAGCGTCGCGGCATCCACGAGCATGAATGCGTAGCCTCCGCTCACCGACTTGCGGTACACCAGTTGGTCCGTCATCGGAACCCAGGTCGGCGCGTCGGCGGCGTCGATCACCTTTCCCTCGACGCGTGCTCGAAATCCATCGGATCTGGCGTAGTCGGCGGGAGTGCCCTGCGCGTAGACGGCCGCGTGCGCTGTGCCAATCGCAACCGTCAAAACGCGGGTGAGTCTGACCCATGGCATGTGCGTAACCTCGACGAAAGGTCGAACGGCGTTACGCGATTATACAGCCTTAGGGAGCGACTGACGAGCCGGTCGAACGCGAGCAGCGCCCTGGCGCAACGTCAACGCCGCGAGACACTCCGGACGGCTCGGGCGATGGCATCCCGTCCCATGCCATAGTGCTCGATCAGCTCCTCCGGCGTTCCCGACTGACCGAACCGGTCATGCACGCCGACGAACTCGATCGGCACGGGATAATGTCCTGCGAGACATTCGGCTACGGCCGATCCCATGCCGCCGTAGATCTGGTGCTCTTCGATCGTCACGAGCTTGCCCGTTTTCCGTGCGAGAGTAACAACTGCGTCCACGTCGAGAGGTTTTATCGTCGAGAGATTGAGCACTTCCACATCGATCTTCTCATTCGCGAGGTCTCGAGCCGCCTGGAGCGCCTTGTGGAGGAGCGACCCGGTCGCGATGAGACCGACCTGCGGCGCGTCGGATCTCCAGATGGTGCGCGCCCTGCCGATCTCGAACGGTGTGTCGTCAGTCGTCATCACTGGCGTCTTGTCGCGCGCGAGACGCAGATAGACCGGTGTGCCGGTCGACACGGCCGCCACCGTCGCCTTCCGCGCCTCGATCGCATCGCACGGACAAATGACGATCATGCGCGGAAGCACCCGTGTGATCGCGATGTCTTCGATCGCCTGGTGCGTTCCGCCATCCGGACCGACGGACACTCCCGCATGCGAGCCGGCGATCTTCACCGGTCGGTTGTTGTAGCAGATTGTCGTCCGAACCTGCTCCCAATTCCGACCGGGGCTGAACATCGCGTAGGACGTGATGAAGGGGATCTTCCCCATTGCTGCCATGCCGCTCGCAACGGACGCCATGTTCTGCTCGGCCACACCAAGCTCGACGAAGCGATCGGGAAATTGCTTTTTGAAGGCGAGCGCTTGAGCGCTTTCCGTGAGATCGCCGCAGAGCACGACCACGCGCGGCTCACGCTCGCCCGCGCACACCAAGCCATCGCCGAATCCCTTGCGAATGGCCACCTGTTCGACGTCGGTGTCGAACAGCTTCTCGTTCAGATGCAGGTCTGGGTTGAGCATTTACTGATGCTCGCTGCGTATGCGGCCGCCGAGCGTGCGCAGCTCGGCGAGAGCCATTTTCGCCTCGTCGGCGTTAGGCGGCTTCCCATGCCAGTGAAAGTCGCGCTCGAACTCCTGCACGCCCTTGCCGGGGGTCGTGTGCGCGATGATCATCGTCGGCTTTTCGTAGATGCTCTTCGCTTCGTCGAAGGCCGACGCGATCTCGTCCATGTTGTGGCCGTCGATCTCCAACACGTGCCAGTTCCATGAGCGCCACTTGTCGCGCAGTGGCTCGAGCGGCATGACGTCCTCGGTGAAGCCGTCGATCTGAATGTTGTTGCGGTCGATGAGGGCGACGAGGTTGAACAGCTTGTGCTTGCCGGCAAGCATTGCCGCTTCCCACGTCTGCCCTTCCTCGAGCTCGCCATCCGACATCAGACAGACAATTCGTCGCGCACTCGACTGGCCGCCTAACGAATCTGCGATCGCCATGCCCACTGCCTGCGAGAGGCCTTCGCCGAGCGGGCCGGAGCTGGTCTCGAGGTACGGCAGAAATTCGCGATGCGGATGGCCCTGCAGGCGCGAGCCGAACTTACGCAGCGTCTTTAGCTCTTCCTTCGGGAAGTAGCCCGCATGGGCCATCGTCGTGTAGAGGACGGGACAGATGTGCCCATTCGACAGCACAAGTCGATCGCGATCCTCCCACGCGGGATTTATTGGATCGTGTCGGAGCGTGTGGAAGTACAGGACCGTGAAGACGTCCGCCATTCCGAGAGGCCCCGCGGTATGGCCGGAGCCGGCCGCGACGAGCATCTCGATAATCGACTTGCGGATCTCGTTCGCGGTCGTTTCGAGCTCGAGTTTCTTTTTCTCCGTAAGCATGCGCGCCGCCGAACCGCAGTCGCCGAAACGGCATCGCAATCCTCAGACCGGTGCGAGCGGTCGCAACGAATTCCGTGCGCTCTGCGTAGACGAGCGCGACCAATAGCTGGCACGACAGGAGTTTTAGAGTTCGGAGGTGCCAAGTTGCGACACGGCATGATGGGGGCGCGCGATGCACGTTTCTGCCAAGCGTTCATGGCGGGGCTCCGGAGCTCACCGTGGGGGCCGACCGCGCAGACGTGGCGGTGCGCGCGTGGAGTGTGCAACTTCTTAGTCTCGCCGTGGTGCGTGAAACGCAAGGCGTGGGTTCCAACCTGCAGCCCGAGCGCGCAAAGAGAAAGAACGTGCCTGCCCGCGCGCAGTGCGTGGGCGCGGAGATGCACTGCGTGGGAGGGCACGTGCGGCGCGTGGGGGTCCCACGCACGGCGTGTGGGCTCGTGCGCGCTGTGGATGTGGGGCTCGGCGACAGCGCGTGTGTCCCGGTGCGTCGTCTGTGTGCGTCGCCTGGCCGCACCGTGGTCGGCTTTAGTCATCGCGTGCGCGAGAGAGGGTTGATCGTCTGTCGCCACACGCGGGACGTGGCGATCGGGATGCGACTGGGTGTCGCTCCTAACGACAGGCGTGTGGCTTCTCCTGCAGCAGGTGCGTGAGCGGGCGCGAGGCGTGGTCGTGTGAGCGGGACGAGGTGACGCTGGGCTGGCTCTGCGTGCTGACTATAGAAGTCCGGCGTGGGGCAGCGCGCGCCTCGCGTGCGTGCTCGCGTCACCGGCGTGGCTGGCGAGCGAACAGCGCGTGGCGCCCGCTGCGCGGCCCGTGCACTTCTACGCGTGAGCGAAAGAACTCACCCTCGCGAGACCAAACTGCCAAACGCCAGAGCGGATGTCGCGCCCGCGATCGACTTACTCGGCGAAGAGAGTGGCGATGTGACGCGTCGATAGAAACATCAACTCGTCGCCGCGAGCGAAATCCCGCTCGGGTCGAGCGAAATGCCAATCCGCTCACCGAAAATACCACGAGCAACCGAATAAGTCCTGGTCGGAGATGAAGAAGTGCCGAATCCCTTATGACCACTCTCGCGCGGTGTGCTCAATGTCGCGAGCAGATCGCGAGAAGTTCGGATCAAGCGGCGAGAAGCCAGCGTTAGGTAGGATGGAAGAATAGTCCTGGACGAAAAATCTGCAGTGCGCCAAGGAGCAGTCGGGAGTGCGGGCGCAGCAATGTCCGATCGCCCCGAACTACCCCGTCCGACGGAAGAGTGATGGCGCGCGCGGGAAGACCATCCGCGTTTGCTGATTCGTGAAATTCTGCACCTGCGTACGAATTCGCGCTTCGACGTGGTCCGAGTATGTGGCGGCACCTTCGATCTATCCTCAGGCGTGCGCGAACTTGTCCTCACGCATGAGCGAGTGCCTGCGCGGCCGCGATATCAGTCGCGATATGGCGACGATCACGAGCGATCGGGTAGCGAAGCCTCAGGCACGCGTGTCGCGGCAAGAGAGCGGGTCAGCCATCCCGCGCAATCAGTCGTCACCCTCGACGGCAGTCGGCAATGCTACCGCGGTTGCTGACGGCGATATCCTGACATGTGCTTCACCGAAGCCGGGTGCGAGCTTCGCAAACAATGCGAACGCGCCGCCGAGGAAGATCGCCAGCAGCACAAACAGTGAACGCTTCGAGCCGGTCATGTCGAACACAACGCCGACGGTCGACGGCCCGACGATCCCTGCCGCGCTCTGCACGAGGAGGAAGGCGCCGGCGAGCGATCCCGCGCGCGCCACGGTACCCAGCTCCAGCGCCATCGGCGTGAGGTTGGCCACCGGGAACGACCAGGAGAGCCCGAAGAGGAAGAGCACGACGACGGCGAGCGTGAGCGTGGGCACGACGTGCAGGATCGCGCACGCGACCGCCATTCCCGCGATGCCGACGAGGGACATGCGACGTCTGCCGTAGCGCGCGCCGAGCCAACCGGCGGGGATCGAGCCGACGAGCGTCGACACCGCAACGGCGATGAAGCCAAGCGATACGTTGGCGACGCTCGTCTGAAAGCGCTCCGAGCCGTGCAACGTGAACCAGCTCGAGAAGGACTGAAACGCCATCTGAAAGAGCAAGCACGCGGCAAAGAATTGCGGTGCGCGTCCGCCGCCGGCCGTGAACGCGTCGCGCAGCGAGCGAAACGGCGCGACGACCGCTCGTGCAGCCTGTGGTCGCGCTTCCGCTTCATGCGATGGTTCGCGAAGAAACATGCTGCTCACGAGCCACACGATCGCCACGAGAACCCCGGCGAGCGCGAATGGCAGCTCCATGCTCCGCTCGGCCAGGTTCCGCGCCGAACCAAGCATCAGCATCGCGCCGATGCACATCGCGACGCCGAGAATGCCTTCCGTCTTCGATCGATGAATCGACGGCACGAGCTCCGCGAGTAAGGCCGAAAACGGGGCACGCCACACGGCGAGTGCGACGTCGAGAACGACCATCGCGAGAAGGAGCGCAGCCAAGCCGAATTGCTCCGCGAATGGAATCGCCGCCAGCGCAACGGCGGTGATTGGAAGCGCCGCGAGCACGAACGGAACGCGACGACCGAGTCGAGTGTGCGTCCCGTCCGAGAGCGCACCGATGAGCGGAACGAGGAACAGCGCGAGCACGTTGTCGATGCCCATCGCCGCGCCGATCGCCGTGCTACTCGTCAGGTGCCGCTGGAGGAGCGGCGGGACGTACGAGTCGTAGAGGGGCGACACGGCGCCGATGACGAGGCTTCCACCGGCGAGAAGTAGCGAGGAGACCCACGGCATGCGTGGCGTCTGAGCTGTCCGGACAGGCATCGCCTATCGTACCATGGGCATCTGCTCGCCGGAAGAACTTTTTTGAATCACCGAGTCCCGGCACGCGGGACCTGTTTGGCCTTATCAGCCCTCGGTGAACTTTCCGTGCTCGTATTGACTGATGAGCGTCGCGTTGGCCCGCTCGGTCTCGTTGAGCTGACTCTCGCGGAACGTATCGTTAGGCCTGTACCACGAGAAACTCGCGAAGTAGCGCTGCAGCTTCGGATCCTGAAAGCGCCGGCCGTGTCGGGCGTAGACCTCATTCCGCAGCCGGCGTGCGTCTTCGGGCAGAAGGCCGCGCACGTCCGAAACGTTCAGCAATCGCGTACCGAGTGACTGATGCAGTTCCTCCTCGCGCTTTGTGATCAGCGCGATGTTTGCGCGCTCAGTCGCCGAGAGCTCGGCGTCCGAGTAATCGCTTCGCGGCGCATACCATGGCTCCTGCTTGAAATACTGCGCGAGCCAGGCCGTCTGGAATGGTCGTCCGTGCCGCGCGTACACCTCGTTCCGCAACAGACGCAGATCCGCGACCGAGACGTTCGTTAGCATCGGCTCCGTGAGCGGTGTGGACCGGAACAGGTTCATCATTCCGGGCGATAGCGCGCGTTTGTTCTGCCGCGTCACCGCCAGCACAATCGTGTCGAGGTTCTGCCGCTCGATGGCCGAGAGCTGCTTGGCCCGGAAGTCTCGATTCGGATGATAGCAATAGCGGTCCTCGAAGTACTTCTGTAGGTCGTCTCCCTGGAGGGTGCGGCTGTCGTCGTCATCGCCCTCGAAGACGTAGCCGTGATTCGCAAGGACTTCCGCTTCGAGCACCTCCCAATCCTGCGGCGAATGATCGCCGAGCATGGTCGTCGTGATCACGCGGTCCTGGTAGAAGCGTATGTCTCCCGGCTCGATCTGCGTGTGCTTCGTTGCTTCCGCTTCGCGCACGATCTCGAGGTTCTCGCGCTCGCCAGCCGTTAGGCGCGCGTTGGTGAAGGTCGTATCCGCATGATACCACGAGCGCGTCGCCAACCAGGCCTCTAGCGTCGAGTCCTGAAAGACCCGTCCGTGCCGACCGAAGATGATTCCACGAATGCGCTGTGCCAAGACGAGCGGAAGCGACGCGAGCCCCGCCGGTGTGACACATGCGCCGAGTAGTCGAACTGCTCCCAGCCGTCGATCGACGTCGGTTGCGGCGCAGGCGTCATAATCGGTTGCGGAGTTACCTCCGGTTGCAGCGCAGGCGTCATCGCCGGTCGCGGCGCTGCTGCCGTCGTGGCGCCCGCTTGCGCCGATCGTGTCGTGTCGGTACCGGCCTTCCCGTCTTGGCTGCACCCGGCGACGATCGCGACGAACGCGATCAGGCCCGTTAGGCGCCGAATCATTGAACCCTCGGTGAATTTGCCGCCGGCACGTATCGCGCGATGCCGTTCGCGAGCGCCTGCGCCATGAGCGATTGACCTACCGCTTGCTTGATGAACGCTGCATCGTGCGCATTGCTCAACGTGACCATCTCGACGAGCACGACGGGAACGTCCGAGAACACCGAACCGGTCAGGGCTCCCTGCCTCCCGCCGATCAGCGTCCTGGAATCACCGCGCACGCCGCCGTCCTTGAGCCTGCCCGCCAGCACGCGTGCCATCGACACGTGCACCGACTCCGCCGCCGCCGCGCTCGCGCGGATCACGTCGGCACTCGGCCCAGTATGACCTTTCACGGTTGCCTGACGATCGGGATGATAAATCGCATAACCACTGTCTGGACTGTCATCGCAATGCAAACGAATGACGAGCGCCGCCTTGGCGGAGTTACCGACCTTCGCCCGCTCGACGTTGGTCACCATCGTCCGCTCGGCGGGCTTGGTCATGACGACGTTGTATCCCTGTGCCCTGAGCAGTGTCGCGAGGCGCTGCGCCACGAGCCAGGCAATGTGGACTTCGCTCGTCCCGTTCTGCATCGTCGCGCCGCTACTTACCTCGGACGGATGGCCCGGGTCAATGACGATGGTGGGACGAGCATCACCGCCAGCGAGAGTCGCGGCGGCGAGAGCGAGCGCGGTGATCGCGCGAATCGAGGCAGGAAGCATCTGCCGTACAACTTGCGCAATGAATCACAAACGCAAAAGTGGCGAGCGCTGAATTTCTCACCCCTCGCCACCCAACGCCTCATTCGAACTCACTCACTTCTGCTTGGACGATCCTCTTTCTTAGGGCCAGGCGAGACTGATCCAGAAGAAGTCTGCCACGACGACTCTGTCCAGCAATGCGTTCAGATCGGCGACCTCCTGCTGGCTCAGCGGCGTGCCGTCGGGCTTCAGGTACTGCGTCGCGTCATCGATTGTCCGCGGAAAGAGAACTCGCGCGTACAGACCGCCATCAAACTTGATCTCGGTCCCCGCGCCGGCGCTCTCGTCGGTGAACGTGTGCCCCTCGTATGAGAGCTCGAGCTTCCCGGTCTGCGACGCGGTTGCCTCGTCGTAGGTGAGCTGCTCGTATGCGCTCGTGTTCGGTGGGGAGGAAGCGAGCGTCGTGTTGTAGACGAGATGATGCAGTCCGATCCCGCCGCTCTCGAAGCCATCGAGATTGATCATGTCCTCGGTGAAGCCGTCAGTGGCGGATCCCTGGATTCCAAACGTGCTCACTCCGTTTGCTGCCGCGTGCGCGACGACGAAGTCTGCGATCGGCAGAAAGGGCGAGTCGCGAATGATGACGAGCTCCGTCGAGCCGATGGTGGCCTCGACGGGTGCGATGTCGACGTAGCCCAGGCGCGTGAGCGGCAGCGCCGGCCGGCCGTTCGGTCCATCCCATATGTAGAGCACGAAGCGGACTCCCGTTGCGGGAGCACCGGTCGCGGTCGCGTCGACCACGTACGAGCCGGCCGATAGATCGTAGACGAACGTCTTTCCCTTGCCAGCATCGGGGTTGTGCATCGCAGTGATCCGCGCGACCCCTGCGAGACTTCGCGTTAGGCGGAGATCGAATGCGCCTCGTTGTGGCGCTAGGGACACCGCTGTCGCTCCGCCCGATCGGAAGAACGACTCGTAGAAGGACAACGCTGCCTCGAAAGACGCGATGATCGGCTGGTCGATCACCGCGGCGATCGGATCGATCCTGGCGAGCGCGTGGCGCGCGTCGAAGGATGTAGTCGTCGATTGCGGAGCAGTACCGGCATCGTGGCAGCCAATGGCGATTGCGACGAGGGCAAAGGCGAGAGAGCGAGATGTGCGCATTGAGAGCGTTCCAGAAGGTTCGGTGATCGGCTTCTGCATCAGAGACAATCGATTACCGAACGCAGAATGCTGCCGAGAGAGGCCACGTCCCGAGCACACGGCACTCGAGATCGCGAAAAGAGCAATTGGCGGTCGCGAATTGCGCGAAGGCCTCGAATTCCTCACGTTGCTCCAATGAGGAAGAAGGCTTCGATGACAGACACTCCCGACGACGCGTCGAGCGGCGCCCAGGCCGACCGGCTCGGAATGAACGAGCCGATCTCGCGGCGTGACTTTCTCAATGGCACGCTGGTAGCGGGCGCAGGCCTGCTGCTGCACGGGCAAGCACCGCTCATAACCTCGCCACTCCCGTCCGATGACTGGACGGGCTACGGTGGCGTCGGCGACTACGCGCAGTCGAACGGCAACACTTACGACGTGATGACAACCGCGCACGCGATGCGCGACGGGCAGTTCGAGAATGCGCTCGCGCGCGCCATCGACACCGGCGAGACGTACGACCTCGTGTCGGTGGGCGGCGGGATGAGTGGACTCGCTGCGGCGGTGTTCTTCCAGAAGGAGAAGGGCGGCCGCTGTCTCGTGCTCGACAATCACCCCATCTTCGGCGGCGAGGCGAAGCGCAACGAGTTCATCGTCGACGGGCAGACCGTCGTCGCACACCAGGGGTCGGCGATCTTTCTCGTGCCGCAGAAGGGCGGCTACACCGATCGGTTCTACGAGTCGATCGGGATGGACCGGCGCGCGTTCGAGTACCAGAGCTGGCGCGGTCCGTCGCCGGAGTGGAAGGTGAGTCAGAGCCCGTACGAGGAGCCGAAAAACTATGGCTTCTACTTCGGGCCGCACTTCGCCCAGCGGCCCGGCGTCTGGATGATCGATCCGTGGGGACGCCGGCTCGAGGGCGCACCGTTAGGCGAGAACGAGAAGGCCGAGCTCCTGCGATGGCGCACCGCAGGCGGCAACAGTCCACGGCCAGAGAGCGAGGGCGGCGCTATTTCGCGGCAGCTCGATACGATCACGCTCGAAGATCACCTCATGGCGACGCACCAGATCAGCCGCGACACGGTGCGCAACTTTCTCTCGCCCGTGGAAGGCGGCGGCTATGGCCTCGGCCCCGATGTGCTGTCCGCCTATTGCAATTACGCCATCGAGACGCAGTTTCCCGGTGACGGGGACAACGCGTTAGGCGACCAGATGTTCCCCGACGGCAACAGCGGCTTCGCCCGGCTCATGGTGAAAACGCTCATCCCGGACGCCATCGGCGGGCCGCGCTCCGTCGAGGCCGTCTGGGCCAACCGCGTGAACTTCGCGGCCCTCGATCGCGCTGGACAAGCGACGCGCATTCGACTGAACGCCACGGTCATTCGCGTCGAGCACGAGGGTGATCCGGCGACTGCGCCGCACGCTCTCGTCACGTATGTGAAGGGTGGCCGCCTCTTCACCGTCAGGGCGCGCTCCGTCGTGATGGCCGGCGGGAGCTGGACCACGAAGCACGTCGTCCGAGACCTGCCCACGACGCATCGCGAGGCGTATGCCCAGTTCTATCGATCGCCGTGTCTGATGGCGAACATCGCCGTGCGGAATTGGCGCTTCCTCTACAACATGGGAATGTCCGGCTGCCGATGGTTCGAGGGCCTCGGCAACTATCTCTCGGTGCGCCGGATGGCGACGATCGGGCCGTACGACCAGAGCTTCGGCCCCGACTCGCCGACGGTGCTGACGATCAAAGTGCTTTTCGCGAAGCCAGGTCTGCCGGTCGCGGAGCAAGGGAGTCGCGGACGCACCGAACTACTAGCCACATCCTTCACGCAGTACGAGCGTGCCCTTCGCGAGCAGCTGGCCGACATGTTCGCGCAGGGCGGTTTCGATCCCCGCCGCGACGTCGCAGGGATCATCCTCAACCGCTGGGGACATGCCTATGTGAATCCGCAGCCTGGTTTCTTCTTTGGAACTGATGGAAATCCCGCGCCCCGCGACGTACTGCGGAATCAATTGCACGGTCGGATAGCGTTTGCGAATACTGATCTCGCGGGCGCAGCAGATCACCGCAACTCGATCCGCGAAGCAGATCGGGCGGTGAAGCAACTCCGCGTCATGGGCTGACGCATTCGAGGTTCTCCCCGTGGCGGGTGACGCCACGGAGCACTGGCGCAGTTTTCGCTCTCGCACGCGCTTTGATGCGGTACTCACTGCTCGCAAACCAGGATCTGGAACTTGCATGCAGTTCTCGCCCTTACATGAAGCACTTGGCGAACCCGTCGACTGGGTGCCCACGCTTGCGCGACGTCTCGGCGACGTCTCGCCAGGACCGCGGCCATGCCTGGCCAGGCACATTGGGCCGACCATCGGTCCCGGGAGTGTGCCACGGCCGCATCGGCCAAAGGCTCTCGACCTTCGATCGACTCCGACGGTGACGCTCATACATGCAACCCGCGTCTGAGCAGGAAAAGCGAGTGGCTAGTGGGATGTTCTCCACTAGCCACTCGACACTCGTCACGCAGCACTATTATCCGGCGGCGTTCACCATGTCGAAGATCGGCAGGTACATGCTGACGACCATGCCGCCGACGACGACGCCGAGGAAGACGATCATCATCGGTTCCATCATCGCCAACAATCCGCTCACCGCCGCGTCGACTTCCTCATCGTAGAAGTCCGCGATCTTGGTGAGCATTTCATCGAGTCCGCCCGTCTGCTCGCCGACGGCGATCATCGAGATCACCATCGGTGGGAAGACCGCGCTCTTCTTCAGCGGCGCCGAGATCGTTTCACCACCGGCGATCGACGCGCGCGATTCCATGATTGCGTCCTGAATCACCCGGTTGCCCGCCGTCTTCGCCGTGATCTCGAGGCCGTCGAGAATCGAGACACCCGAGGAGATCAACGTGCCTAACGTGCGAGTGAATCGCGACACTGCCGATTTTCTCAACACGTCGCCGAGCACCGGCGTCTTCAGCATCAGCCTGTCGATGACGAGCTTTCCACCAGACGTCGCGTAGTAATTCCTGAACATGTAGAAGAGACCGAAGCCCGCGGCGCCCACCGCCCACCAGTACCCTTTCAGGAAGCGCGACATGCCAATCACGATTCGCGTCGGCAACGGCAGCGCCATGTTCACGGATGCGAACATGTTCTCGAACACCGGAATCACGAACACGAGCAGCACGGTGATTGCGATGACGGCGACGCTCATGATCACGCCCGGGTAGATCATCGCGCCCTTCACCTTTCGAACGAGCGCGTCGTTCTTCTCCATGAAAACCGCGAGGCGCATCAGGATCGTATCGAGAATACCGCCCGCTTCACCGGCGGCGACCATGTTCACATACAGATCGCTGAACGCATTCGGATGCTTGCGCAGCGCGTCGGCGACCGTGTTGCCCGACTCGACGTCGAACACCACCGCCTTCGTTGTGTCCTTCAGCGCCTGGTTCTCGCTCTGATTCGCGAGAATATCGAGCGCCTGCACGAGCGGGAGACCGGCGTTGATCATCGTCGAGAACTGGCGGGTGAAGATCACGATCTCACGCATCGGGACCTTGCCGCCTTTCTTCTTCTTCGTCGCCTCGTCGATCTTGATGACGTTGAGCCGCTGCTTTCGCAGCTGCGCAACCGCCTCTTCGCGGCTCGGCGCGTCGATCGTCGCGTTTTTCAGCTCGCCGTTGATGGCGCGAGCGCTGTATGTGTAAACCGGCATTCTCGGATCTCCTCGTTATGGCGCTTGCGTGGTTGGTGGTTTGTGATTGGTGAGTTCGGACTTGCCGCGCGCGGCGCCGGCCTTCCTTCTTCACCAACCACTAATCACCAGCCATCAATCACCGCTTCAGTCCTAACGGCTTCCCACCACCCGCAGCGGCCTTCTTGGGCTGATCGTCGTCGAAGCCCTCGATTTGCATATTGCACATACGCGCCAGCTCGATCGGATCGTGCGACGCGCGGATCACTTCTTCCCACGCCACTTCGCGCGACATGTAGAGCTGATACAGCGCATCGTTCATCGTCTGCATGCCGTACTTCTTTCCCGACTGCATCATCGAGTAGATCTGGTGGATCTTGTCCTCACGGATCAGTGCGCGAATGGCGGGCGTGCAGACGAGGATCTCCGCCGCCATCGACCGCCCGCGACCTTTCGCCTTCGGCAAGAGCGTCTGCGTGATGATGCCCTCGAGACAGAACGCCAACTGCGCGCGCACCTGACCCTGCTGATAGGACGGGAAGACGTCGATGATACGGTTGATCGCTTCCGCCGCCGAGTTGGTGTGGAGCGTCGCGAACGCGAGGTGACCGGTTTCGGCGATCGTTAGGCCCGCCTGGATGGTCTCCAGGTCTCGCATTTCGCCGATGAGCACGACGTCGGGATCCTGACGCAGCGCGTACTTCAGGGAGGCCCCGAAGCTCTTCGTGTCGCTGCCGACTTCCCGTTGATTGACAATGCACTGCTGATGTCGATGGATGAACTCGATCGGGTCCTCGATCGTGATGATGTGCCCCTTCTCTTGCCGGTTGATGCGGTCGATCATCGCCGCGAGCGTGGTCGATTTTCCCGAGCCGGTGGGACCCGTAACGAGGATCAGTCCGCGCGGCTTGTCTGACATATCGGCCAGCACCTTCGACAGTCCAAGCTCCTCGAAGGTCCGGATCTGGAAAGGGATCTGTCGAATCACCATCGATACGCATCCACGTTGCTTGAAGACGTTGCCGCGGAAGCGCGCGAGGTTCTGAATGCCGAACGAGAAGTCGAGCTCGTCCTCCATCTCGAACTTCTTCTTCTGATTCTCCGTCAGCACCGAGTACGCGAGCTGCATGCAATCCTTCGGTTGCAGTACGATGTCGACGTTCGAATTCGTGATTTCGCCGTCGACGCGCACCTTCGGCCGCTCGCCTGCGGTGATGTGCAGGTCGGACGCGCCCCGCTCGATCATTTCTTCGAGCAGGACGCGGAGGTTGAGGCTGGAGGGTCCGGTGTTTGGAGCGGTCATTGATCTCTGTGGTTGGTGGTTGATGGTTGGTGGTTGGTGTTGCCGGTGTCGACCGATCACCAGTCACCAATTACCAGCCACCATCACGCGGCCGTTTCTCGGATCATCTGCTCTACGGTGGTAATTCCTTTAATCACCTTCATCCACGCGTCCATGCGGAGCGTGAGCATTCCCTCTTCGATCGCACCGTCGCGAATCTCGGCGGCGCCGGCGTTCATGATGATCATCCGGCGAATCTTCTGACTCATCGGCATCACCTCGTACACGCCCTGGCGTCCCTTCAGGCCCGTGCCGGCACACGTGTCGCACCCCGTGCCCTTGAAGAAGCCAAGCTCACCGACTGTCGTATCGAGCGAAGCGTACGCGAGAATGCCCTGCGCTTCCTTCGTCGCCTTCGCCTTCGCGCTGGCGATCGCTTCGTTGGTGAAGCGCAGATCTCTGAGCGTCGTCTCGCGCGTCACTTTCGCGCCGGCAAGCTCTTCGTCGGTCGGCTCATACTGCGTGCGGCAATTGTTGCAGATGCGGCGCAGGAGTCGTTGTGCGAGCACGAGGTTGAGCGCCGACGCGACGTTGAAGGGCTCGAGTCCCATGTCGAGCAAGCGCGTCACCGTCTCCGGCGCAGAGTTCGTGTGCAGCGTCGAGAGCACCAGGTGGCCCGTGAGCGCGGCCTTGATCGCGATGCCGCCTGTTTCGAGATCTCGAACCTCACCGACCATGATGATGTTCGGATCCTGACGCAAGAACGCTTTCAGCGCCGCGGCGAACGTCATGCCGACTTCGTTGCGCACCAGAACCTGATTGACGCCGAACATGTTGTACTCGACGGGGTCTTCCGCCGTCATGATGTTCACGTCGATCTGATTGATCTTCGCGAGCGCCGAGTAGAGCGTCGTCGTCTTACCGGAACCGGTTGGACCGGTGACGAGCACCATGCCGTACGGGTTCATGACCGCTTCCATGAGATCCTTCTCGGCGCGCGGCTCGATGCCGAACTTCTCGAGGTCGAGCGTCAGGTTGCCCTTGTCGAGAATTCGGAGCACGACCTTCTCGCCAAAGAGCGTCGGGAGCGTCGAGACGCGGTAGTCGATGACCTTCGTCCCGACCTTCAGCTTGATGCGTCCATCCTGCGGGACGCGCCGCTCGGCGATGTTCAGCTGCGCCATGATCTTGAAACGCGAGATCAGCGCCGCCTTGAGCTTCATCGGCGGCTTCATGACTTCACTCAATGCACCGTCGATGCGATACCTGACGCGGAGCTCGTGCTCGAAGCACTCGAAATGAATATCCGACGCGCCGCGTTTGACTGCGTCGGTGAGAATGGCGTTGATCAGTTTGACGACGGGTGCGTCGTCGATGTCCGCCGCCGTCGCCTCGTCGTCGTGCTCTTCGATGACCTCGATGTCGGCATCGTCCGCGATCTCGGCCATCAAGCTTTGCAGGCGCTGCTCGTCCTGCGAGCCGTAGATCTTCTCGATGACGTTGCGGAGCGTGAACTCGCCCGCGATCACGGGGAAGATGTCGTAGCGTGTGATGAACTTGAGATCCTCGAGCACGCCGAGGTTCGTCGGATCCGCCATCGCGATCGTGAGCGTGCGACCGTCGCGTTTGAGCGGAATGACGAGGTTCTTCACCGCGAGCTCGGTGGGAATCATCTTCGCGATCTTCGGATCGACTTCGAAGCGCGCGAGATCGATGGCGGGCATCTTGTACTGCCGCGCCAACATTTTGGTCAGCTCGTTTTCTTCGATGAAGCCGAGCTTGATGAGATTGTACCCGACCCGGGTGCCGTTTTGCCGCTGCTCTTCGAGCGCGCGCGCGAGTTGCTCACGCGTGATGAGCCCCTCGCGGACGAGGAGGTCGCCGATTCGCTCGATGGCGACGACTGGAGCGGCCATTGCGCGGGCGGGGGAAGAGGTCGAGAGAAAGCGGGACGTTGAAGAACTGAGGAATCGCGCCCGAACGCGGAAGCGTTAGGCACGCGAGCATCGCCGCGGGTCCTTCGGGACGCGCCGCCAGAACGTTGTGCGCGTCGGCGTTCGGTGTCCGAAGAGTCCGTCAGCGTAGCACTTGGAGGACGCGGAGTGCCCGAGAACGTCACCAGTGAATCGAGCCGCGCGGCGAGTGCTGGTCCGATCCCTTTGACGCGTCGGAAGTTCGCGAGCGAGCCAAAAAGACCGTGTTTTTCACGATCGACAATTATGCGACGGGCGAGCACCGGCCCGACGCCGGGGAGCGCATCGAGCTCCTCCGTCGACGCAAAGTCGACGTCGATCCTGCCCGTTCGCAACGCCACGCGGATTTTGCCGTTAGGCAGATGCCGTTCGACGCTGGTGTCGCTGCCGGGCAAAGTGTCCGGTGGGAGCCGATGGCGGCCGCGCGCCTTGGCGGAGTTTGTCTTGGCGTTGCCCTGCTTGACTCGCCGAGCCGAGTCGACGGCGACGAGCTGAGTCTCGAGGGCACGGGTGTCGTGCGGTGGCAGCTTCTCGATGCTCCCGACAGCGCGTAGCGCGCGCACCGACGCTCCGAGGAGCGCGACGCTGGCAAGGAAGAGAAGTACTTTCTTTTCGGCGGGCGTTGGCATGCCGCAACACTAGCCGCAGCGCCTTCGCTCGGCGTTATCGAAGTGTTTCGGGCGGTATCAATCGCGCGCGACGCACTGCGCGCCGGAGCCAGGAGCCTAACGAGTAACGAGCGCGACGGCGACATCACCGACGATCTGCAGGCTGCGCGCCGACACCTTGTCGAACGTATCTTGCATCGTGTGATGCAGATTGTTCGGACCGGGTTCGCAGTCGACGGTGCCGTCGGAGCAGTAATCGAAGTCTCCCACCTCGATCACGCGCAGCCCACGCTTGAGCAACGGTACGTGATCGTCGGTCACGCCGCCCCGATTGACGTCGAGAAAGTACTTCCCATATCCCAGATCAGCTGCCGTCGACCACACGCGCGTCACCACCTCGGGCGCGGCTTCGATGGAATTCGACTCCTGGTCGATCTGCAGACTCTTGTCGCCGATCATGTCGAACAGCAGTCCAAAGATTGGCCGATAATCGGCGGAGGGCAGGTGATTCGCGAAGTAGGTCGATCCGATGAGCACGTCGTAGTGTTGCGTGAGCGCGCTGTCCGGGTTGTAGCCAGTGAAGCTGCCATAGTCTTCGCCGTCGACGAACAGCAGGTCGACGCCGTAGATCGGTTTCGTCTTCTTGAGCGCGTCCGCGATTCCCATCAACAGCGCGACGCCTGAGGCGCCGTCATTTGCCCCCGGGATCGGCAACCCTCGGTTGCCGAGGGTCGGGTCTTCGTCCGCTGTCGGTCGAGTGTCCCAGTGCGTGATGTACAGGACGCGCTGCGTCGCCGAGGGATTGATGCGCGCGAGAATGTTGCGCAATGGCAGCGTATCACCCCTCGCGGTGACGTGCGACCAGCTCTGCACCACAACGGTGTCGGTGCGCTGCTTCATCTGGGAAATGATCCAGTCGCCGGCGCGGCGGTGTGCGGGACTCCCTGGAACGCGCGGCCCAAAGTCGAGCTGGGTCTTCACATACGCGAGCGACGCGT
Source organism: Gemmatimonadaceae bacterium (assembly GCA_036496605.1). NCBI lineage: Bacteria > Pseudomonadati > Gemmatimonadota > Gemmatimonadia > Gemmatimonadales > Gemmatimonadaceae > Gemmatimonadaceae bacterium. Next base: position 156,485 of record DASXKV010000033.1, read on the forward strand.
CGCCGCTGAACGCGGTCTGCGGCCGTTGAAAGCGGTCGCAGGCGCTCAGTGACAAGAACAAACAGGCGACGACAGGAAAGGGGAGCAATGATTGCACGGTGCGAGCGATTAGAGGACTGCTTGAATGCCAACGGGTTACCGATGGGCTTCAGACGCGGAGGCCGCGTGAGTGGCGGAACCCGCAGTATAGACGGTTCCCGCCACCACGCGGTCTCCGCCGTTCACATGGTCTCTTGCACAATGCTCGTGTGCCTGTGGAACTTAGAGGTACGTCCGGGCGTCCAACATTGTGGAAATACTGAAGTTCGCCGGGAACGCCTCCAGGAATCGTCGTGAAAATAATCAGTCGTTACGTACTCAAGGAGCACCTCGGCCCGTTTACCTTCGCGTTGACGGCGCTCACGTCGTTGATGTTGCTGCAATACATCGCGCGACAATTCGGGAACCTCGTCGGCAAGGGACTGCGCTGGCAGGTGATTGCCGAATTCTTCGTTCTTTCGATTCCCTTTACCGTTGCCATGACCCTCCCGATGGCCGTGCTCGTTGCCGTGCTGTACGCGTTCAGCCGGCTCGCCTCGGAGAACGAGATCACCGCGCTCAAGGCCGGCGGCGTCTCGATGCGGCAGCTGCTCATTCCATCGCTGTCCCTCGCCTTCGTGCTGGCGCTCGTCATGCTCGCCTTCAACGACCAGATCTTGCCAAGGGCGAATCATCGGCTCGCGGTCTTGCAGATGGACATACTCCGCACGAAGCCGACCTTCGCGCTTCGTGAGCAGGTACTAAACACGATCAAGGAAGGCCAGCTCTATCTTCGTGCGGGCCATCTCGACGAAGGTTCCTCGCGCATGCGCGACGTCACGATCTACGACGTCGCCAACCCTGTGAATCGGCGCACGATCACCGGCGACAGTGGCGTTATCGAGCTCGCGCCGAATCAGCGCGACCTCCACGTGACGCTCTACCACGGCCTCATGGAGACCGTTCCGACCGACAAGCCGGGTCAGCTCACTCGGCTCTACTACATGCGGCAGCTCATGCGCGTTGCCGGCGTCGCGTCGCAGTTCCAGGAGACCGGGGACGCCGACACCGTGTCGAAGGGCGACCGCGAGATGTCAGTCTGCGAGATGCAGGCAGCCCTCGCCAAGGCGGATACCGGACTCCAGCGCGCGCGCTTCGATTCCACCGAGGCGCAGTGGGAGCGAGACTCGATTCTCGCCGCGACGCCTCCCTCGAATATTACGAGCGCGAAGGCAGTGCCACGTCCGAAGCCGCCGGTAGGACCGCACCCGAAGGCCGTGAAGTATGGGACGCCCTTTGGCGTCGGCGGGGCGTACTGCGGTCTGCTCGCCGGCGTGGGGCGGCTGATCGGAGGTGGACCATCGCCGGCAGCCGCCGCGACTGCACGCCCCCTCCCTCCCTCGGCCGGAATTTCGCCCTCGGCTGGTGGCATGGGCGGGCTGCCGCCGGACCAGCGCCTCAATCTCTCGAAGATGAATGCGGATCAGTCGCGACTTCTGCGAAATCGTTATGACGTCGAGATTCAGAAGAAGTTCTCGCTCGCTGCCGCCTGTCTGATCTTCGTGCTCGTCGGCGCCCCCGTCGCGTTGCGCTTCCCGCGAGGCGGCGTCGGATTGGTGATCGGGGTCAGCCTGTTCATCTTTGCCGTGTACTACGTTGGCCTCATCGGCGGTGAGGCGCTGTCTGACCGAGGCATCATTTCGCCCTTCTGGGCCATGTGGGCAACGAATGTGATCATGACCGCTGTCGGACTCGTGATGACGCTGCGCATGGGCCGCGAGGCCACGACCGGCCGCGGCGGGGACTTCGGCGAAATGCTCGAAACGGCGCGCATGTGGTTCGCTCGCTTTGGTCGCCGCATCGGCCTGCCGCTCGAGCGGCGGAGGATCGCGTGAGACTCGTTAGGCCGCTGGATCGCTATGTCTTTCTCGAATTCTGGAAGATATTTGTGTCGACGGCACTCGGTTTTCCGCTGCTGGTGATCGTCATCGATCTCACCGACAATCTGAGCAAGTATCTCAGCCGGAACCTGCCGCGGCAGAACATCCTACTCAGCTACGTCTACTGGCTTCCCGACTCGATGTTCATGGTGATGCCGGCGGCCGTGCTCTTCGCGACCGTTTTCTCGATTGGTGGGTTCACGCGCCATTCGGAGATCACCGCGGCGAAGGCATCGGGGATCAGTTTCTACCGGCTCATCACGCCAATCTTGCTGGCCGCCGTCATCGCCTGTGGCCTGGATCTCGCCCTCGGCGAAGTGGTTCCGATCACCAATCAAAAGCGCGCCGACCTCCTCGAGGAGAAATCGGCCGCGGTGACGCAGACGAGCCGGTATAACTTCGCGTTCGCCGGCGAATACGGACGCGTTTACAAGATCGGATCGCTCAACACGAACAACGGCACCATGGATCAAGCGCAGATCGAGCGAAAGGGATCGGGCGCGGACTATCCGACCTACGTGCTCACGGCGCGCACCGCACGCTATGACGCGAAGCGTGGCTGGACGCTCGGCGTCGGCTACCTCGAGGTGGTCCCGGACACGACCCCCGCCAGCTTCGCTGTAAGCTTCGACAGCCTTCGTGATCGTCGCTTCACCGAGCACCCGGTCGAGATGATGGCGAAGCCACGCAGCCCGGAAGAGATGCGCTATGAGGAGCTCACTCGCTTCATTCGTGCACAGGAGCGTTCGGGGAGCGACGCCAATCTCATGCGTGTCGAGCGGGCGCTCAAGATCGCGATTCCCGCGACGTGCATCATCATTGCGCTCTTCGGCGCGCCCCTTGCCACGAGCACGCAGCGAGGTGGCACTGCGTACGGCATCGGCGTCAGCCTCGCCACGACCGTGATCTTCCTGATGATGATTCAGCTGACGAAGGCCATTGGCGGCAAAGGACTCATCCCGCCCGATCTTGCGGCGTGGGTTCCCGGAGTGCTGTTCGGGGTCATTGGGCTGGTGCTGATGGCACGCGTCCGAACGTAGGGCATGCTTTGGCGCGCTCACCCTCTACCGCGCTATGCTAGAATTCGGCGTGCTGACACGTCTCGCTAGGCAGAGCGAACCCACCGATATGCACCGCTAGTGGGTTCCACTTTTTATCCTCGGGGTACCGATCTACGGCCGACGGAAACGTTCCCGGTCGTGCAGCGCGCGGGAGTTCGCTTCTTCCGCCGCGTCACACGCAGCTTCGTCAACATTTTTCGACACGTCGGGCTTCGCGGCTTTTTCCTGCGCGACATCGTACGCGCGCTCGCGGAGCCGGGCACGTGGGTTGGCGAGTGGAGTCGCCAGATGCGCAATATCGGCGTCGATTCGGTACCGCTCGCATGCATCGTCGCGGCGTTCATCGGCGCCGTCATCGCCATTCAGATCCGGTATCAGCTCTTTCCCGGTGTTCAGCTGTCGCTCGTGGGGCTTGCCTCACGACTGATGATCATTCTCGAGTTGGGCCCTCTCCTCACGGGACTCGTGCTCACCGGCCGCGTCGGTGCGCGAATGACCGCCGAGATTGGCACGATGCGCGTCACCGAGCAGATCGACGCGCTGGAAACGCTGGCGTATGACCCGATCGCCTACCTCGTCGTCCCTCGTTTGTTGGCGGCGCTCGTTATGCTTCCAACGTTGGTCATTCTCGCCGATGCCGTGGGGCTGGGGAGTGCGTACGTCATCTCGATTTTCTTCACGAAAGTACCGCCCAGCGACTTCAAAGAAGGGCTTCGGCTGGGATATGGTGGCTTTCAGCTGTTTTATAGTTTGCTCAAGGCAATGCTGTTCGGCTGGGCAATCGCCTTCAACTGCTCGTACGAGGGCTACATCACGGAGACGGGCGCCGAGGGCGTCGGGCGGTCGACCGCGCGGGCCGTGGTCATCACGTCCGTCGTCATTCTGGTGCTCGACGCGATTACGGCAATTCTGCTCGGACCTTTCCTTCAAGCATGAGACGACGCGACGAAGTGGCCGTCGGTGTACTTATCACCATCGCCATCGCGATTCTCGCGGTCGGCGCCCTGTGGCTCGCGCGCGGCGGACTGTCGACCGGGTACCCCCTGTACACGCGATTTCAGTGGGGGCAGAGTTTGAAGCAGGGGCAGCCCGTGCTGCTCGCCGGCGTGAACGTGGGCTACGTGAGCGACGTGAAGCTCCGGCGCGACGGCTATCTCGACGTCACCTTCCGCGTCGACAACGATCAGATGGTGCCGAAGGGATCGGTGGCGACGGTGAAGCCGGTCGGCATCTTCGGCGACGTCGCCGTCGCCATCACGCCAACGTTTCCCGTGCCCCCGCAGAATTACGCGCCTGGTGACACCGTGCCGGCGGGCACACCCAGTCCCGATATCGCGCAGATCATGACGCGCATGGACTCGATCGGGATGAACGTCGAGCGGATGACGCGCGCGATGGATATAGAGCTCGTGCAGGCCGGCGGTGTGAAGGATCTGCGGCGCACGATCGCCGCCACGACGTCGCTCGCGTCGGAGCTTCAGTCGATCGCCGCCGAGCAGAATCGCAATCTCACGGCGACGCTCGCCGCGTATCGGCGGGCGGCGACGGCGATCGACTCGGCGCGCATCGACTCGACGCTACGCAGCTTCTCGTCAACGAGCCAGAACTTCGCGAAGCTCGCCAGCACGCTCGACAGTGCGTCGCGCCAGCTCAACTTCGCGCTCTCCAAGCTCAACACGGGCGAGGGATCGGCCGGGCGGCTCCTGACCGACACGTCGCTCTATCGCGACGTCCGCAACCTCGTCGGCAGCGTCGATTCCCTTATGAACGACTTCAAGAAGAATCCGCGGAAGTACATCAACTTGCGGATATTCTGACGCGCAGGATGACAGGCTAGTCTCGGATCGTCCCGATCCTGTTCAGATAGACTGTTCCCTGTTTCATCACGAACCGCACGCGCTCGAGCGCGTGAATGTCCGTCGCGGGATCGCCTTCCACCGCGATGATGTCGGCAAAAGCCTTGGGCTTCACGACACCGATTCGATTCTCGAGGCCGAGCAATCGTGAGGCATTCCATGTGGCTGCCTGCACGACGTTGAGATTCGGCATTCCGCCTTCCGCGTACGCAAAAAGATTGTGCTTCGCCGCTTCGCCCTGCGGCATTCCCATATCGAGATAATTGTCCGACCCGGCCGCGATCGTGACGCCGATCTTCATCGCGCGCCGCAGTCGGTCGCGCTGGCCCGCGAGGTAGGTCGGCACCTGCGCGGGTGTCACGGTGAACTTGCCTTGCGAGCGGCTCGCGTAACGAAGCATCGTCGCACTGTCGAGATCCGTCGGCACCATGAAGATTCCTTTCTGCTTCATGAGCGTGAGCGTCGAGTCCGCGACCTGATACGCGTGCTCGATGCCATCGACGCCCGCCGTCGCGGCGCGCCAGACCGCTTCGTCCGACGTTGCGTGCGCGGTGACCTTCACGTGCAGGCGATGCGCCTCGTCGACGATCGCGCGCATCTCGTCGACGGAGAGCGCGCCTCGGTTCGGCGTGTTGTTCGAGTAGATCTTGATCACGTCCGCGCCATACGTGACGTTCTCGCGAACGCCTAACGCGGCGTCCTGCGGACCGCGCACGACCCGGTATTCCTCCTCCGCGATCGTCCGGTAGCTGCTCTGGAGCCCTGGGAACTGCCCGCCTTCGGGACTCAACCCCGGACCGGCCGCAACCATTCGCGGCCCGTCGACGCTGCCATCGCGAATGGCATCGCGGAGCGCGATGTCACCGAAACGACCGGAGTTCCCGAGGTCGCGCACCGTGGTGATGCCGGCGGCGAGAAAGGTGCGTGCCCGCGCCGCGCCGTGGAGCGCGCGCAGCGGAGTGCCCTCCATGATGACGGCGCCTGCGCCTTGCATCGTGAGCTCACCTGCCGGACTCTCGAGATAGAGCAGATGCGTATGCGAATCGATGAGCCCTGGCAGCACCGAGTATCGTGACAGGTCGACGACCTTCGCTCCCGCCGGCGCTGCAATGTGCTCGGCCACCGAGTCGATCATGCCGCGCTTGACGAGAATGTCGCGCGCCGTCAGGAAGACCGCGTGCTCGCTGTCGTACACGCGGCCTGCGTGAATGAGCGTGACGCCGCTGTCGATTGGCGTTTGAGCCGTCGCGGACGACGCAATGAGGCCGAAAAGCAGAATCTGTATCGGACGCATACCCTTCGCTTCGTTCAGGATGACAGTATCGCTAATCAGCGGCTGATTCGGCGCGCGCTGCCGTAGCCGCCGGCCGTCGTCCAACGGTCAGATAGAAGACAGGAATGCCCAACAGCGTTACGCCCATCACTGCCAACGTCGCCCAGCGACTCGACGGATCGATGATGGCGTTCGCGAGCAGATAGATCGTCGCGAGCACGAACAGCGCCGGGACCACGGGATAACCCGGCGTGCGGAATGGCGGATCGTAATCCGCGCGCCGCCGCAGCACGTAGATCGAGGCGACGCCTAACGCGTAGAACGGAATGATCGCCGTCACGAATGTGTCGGCAAGTTGCTCGAACGTTCGCAGGAGCACGAAGCCGGCGCCCAACACCGCCGCGATCGCGATCGCGACGTAGGGCGTCTGAAAGCGCGGATGCACCGCGGCGACGCGCCGGAAAAACAGGCCATCGTCGGCCATCGCGAACCAGATTCGCGGCGACGTGAGGATCGACCCGTTGAGCGTGCCGAACGTCGACAACATCACCGTGCTCGACACGAAAACCACACCGGCCGCGCCAACCAATCGTTGCGCGACATCCGCCGCCACGAGCCGTGACGTGCGGATCTCGTCGACCGGCATGACTGCGAGATAGCCGATGTTGGCGAACAAATAAATCGCAATGATGGCGACTGCGCCGAGAATCAGCGCACGCGGCAAGTTGCGCCGCGGATCCTTGACCTCACCGCTGATGAAGCTCAGATCGGCCCAGCCGTCGTACGCCCACAGTACGGAGACGAGCGCCAAACCGAACGCTGAGATGGAGAAGCTTCCCGGCGGCGCGGCCGGCGTAAAGTGGCCCCCGGTTCGCGGGAAGCCTAACGCGAGCGCAACGAGCACGATCAACAGCAGGCCGGCGTACTTCGCGACCGTCGTGACGTTCTGTACCCACGAGCTGAAGCGCACGCCGAGGATGTTCACGACGGCCATCACGATGATCGCCAACGCCGCCGTGTAGTGAGCGTACGAATCGTACGGTGCCTTGGTCGGATCGTAGCCGAGGACGCGAATGAGGTACTCGGCGAACGTGATCGCGATCGCGCCGAGCGCCGCGGCGCGGATGATCACGAGCTCCGCCCAGCCGAAGAGGAAGGCAACGAGTCGTCCCCAGGCTTCGCGAATGAAGACGTATATCCCGCCGGTGTGTGGAAACGCGCCGGCGACCTCGGCGAGGGTGAGCGCCCCGCATAACGCGAGCGCGCCGCCGACGACCCAGACCGCCAGAAGAGGCGCCGGACCCGGAAGACGATTCGTGATGCTCGCCGGCGATCGAAAAATGCCGGAGCCGATCGTCGTGCCAATGACGACCGCGACGGCGCTCCAGAGGCCGAGACGCCGCGGCAGCACCGAAGGTGGGTCGACCGCGGAGGGTTCGCGCATGGGTCAGTATGCTAGGGCGCGCGCCGCCCTCGCGAAAGGACGCATTCCATAATTGACCAAAACCGGCACGTCCGTCAGCTTTCGATAGTTCTTTCCGCCGTTCTCTCTCATCAGTTGACCGTGCCCGTTCTTCTCGCACAGCTGCTCTTCTGGGCCGCTGTCTTCGTTTGCATCGTCGCCCACATCGCAATCGCGCGCTCCGTTCTTCGTACGTCGCCGCGACGATTCATCGAGCTCGCGTGGGCACTCATACCCGCCATCGGCCTTGCCGTCGTGTTGGTCGTGACGTGGCGCCGCATTCACCCCGGCGCATGATCCCATGAATACTCTTTCTGCTCTGCGAAAGTTTTCGTACGCGGCGCTCTTCGTTGCGTTCACGCATCTCGTATTCGGAGCCATCGTCCGCATTTCAGGTTCGGGAATGGGTTGCGGCGACCATTGGCCGCTCTGTTACGGCAGTCTGTTCCCGCCGATGAACCGTCCCGACCTCGTCGTCGAGTGGACCCACCGATTGCTCGCGTCCATTCTCGTCCTGACGGTTGTGTCGTTCGCGGTCGTTGCGTGGCGCGCGCGGCGCCAGCCATGCGTCGGCGGACCTGGTGGTGTTCTCCGCGCCGTGCTCCTCGCCGTCGTCGCGGTTTTCGCGGCAGCGATCCTCGGCGCGGTCACCGTCAAACTCGGGAATACACCATACGCGACGGTCGCGCACTGGCTGCTCGCGATGACGTTGTTCGCAACGCTCGGCGCGGCAGCGATTCGCGCCGGCGCACTGGGCGGCGCAACAGTCAGCCTCGAGAGAGTGTCCGGCCGCGTTTCGCGTGCTGCAAATGCCGCCGCCGTTCTCGCCTTTCTCACCGTCGCGCTCGGCGGCCTCACGGCGAAGTATCCCAGCGCGGCGATCGCCTGCCGGTCGTTCCCGTTATGCGGACGGGACGTCGATGCGCCCGCGAGCTCGGTCCATGTCCAGGTGACGCATCGCGTCCTCGCGCTATTGCTCCTGCTCCACCTCATCGGTGTCGTCGCCGGCCTCTCGAGACGAGGGGACGAGTCGAGAACGGTGGCTCGCGCGGCCAGCGTCGCTCTCGGTCTCGTGATCCTGCAGCTCGCGGTGGCAGCGTCGATGGTACTCATGACGTTGCCGCCCTTCCTTCGATCGCTCCATGAGGCCATCGGCGTGAGCGTCTGGCTCGCGACGTTCACATACGCTTATCTCGCGCACATCGCTCGCGACAGCACGGCCGTGCGCGCCGACGTCTTGGCGAGGAGGATCCCTTCGCGCGCCGCGGACTCGCAAGCCGCACGGAGCCTGATCTCATGACCCACGTGGCTGCGTCGACGTCGCGGGCCTTGGCCCGCGATCTCATCGCGCTCACCAAACCGCGGATCATCTCGCTGCTGTTAGTGACGACGATCGCACCGATGTTCGTCGCTGGGACGCCGAGCTGGACCCTCGTGCTGGTCGTATTCGTGGGCGGCTACCTGATGGCGGGCGGCGCGAACGCGGTCAACATGTATCTCGATCGCGACATCGACGAGCGTATGGCGCGCACGCGTCTTCGCCCGATCCCGAGCGGGCGTCTCGCCGCGCGCGAAGTGCTGTTCTTCGGCATTCTGCTGGCGACGACGGCCACCTACCTCCTCGCGCACCTCGCCAACGTGTTGACCGCGGCGCTCGCGCTCGCGGGATTCTATTTCTACGTTTTCGTGTACACGCGCTGGCTCAAACGCAGCACGCCGCAGAACATCGTCATCGGCGGTGCGGCTGGCGCATTCCCTCCGCTCGTCGGTTGGGCCGCGGTCACCGGACGGGTTGACCTGCTCGCTGTTTATCTTTTTCTCATCATCTTCTATTGGACGCCGCCGCACTTCTGGGCGCTTGCGCTCCTCAAGCAGCGCGACTACGATCGCGCTGGTGTGCCGATGGCACCGCTCGTGTGGGGTGAGCGCGAGACAATGCACCAGATGCTCGCATACACAGCCATCCTCATTCCTCTCACGTTCCTGCCGGCGGCCTTCGGCGCCCTCGGCCCGCTGTACCTGACCTCCGCCGTGCTCCTCGACGGCGCGCTGCTGCTCGGCGTCGTCCGTGTCGCGCGCGGCGGGCGGTGGATGCCGGCAGCCTGGTCATTATACAAGTTCTCATTGCTCTATCTCGCGCTGCTCTTTGGCGCGATGGTCGCCGATCGCGTGCTCTTGCGGTGAGCGATACGTTGGACCTGCTCGTCGGCGGTGGCGCCGGCGTACCGGAGAAGCTCTTTCTCATCGACCGCCCAACCGCCGACGGCCGGGTCCGACTCCAATCGTGGTCCAGCGACGACTGGAGTGCCGCGCCAACCTCATCAGAGTGCAACGCGACAGGACTTCTCGCCGAAATCGAAAGCGCCGTGCGCGAGGGACATTCTCTGAACCGCGAGATGAGCGTTGTTAGGCATTGGCTAGCCCCTGGCCCCTAGCCCCTCCCTGACGGCTCACTTCAGCTTCAGCTGCACATCCACTCTGCTCGTCCCGCCGGCAGACACCTCGACCTCGCGCTCGATCTGAGACTCGCCGCGCTCGTGCCACACGAGAAGCCGGTACTTGCCCGGCGGCACGGAGTCGATTCGGAACGTACCCGCGTCGTCGGTGACGGCGAAATAGGGACTCTCGAACACCGCGATGAATCCTCGGGTCCACGGGTGCTGCGCGCACACCGCGGTGATCAGACCAGCTTTCGCCGCCAGATGTTCGTTAGGCACGACTTGTCCGTCGTCCGTGAGCGGAACCACCGCGAGGGCATCGCCGCCGTTGCCGCCGCGCAGAAAGCGCGTCGTGTGCGCGAGCCGGTCTTCGTTGCGCACGTTTACCGTCGTTCCGGCGACCACTGCTTGTACACGCGGAATGAGGCGGCAGTCTTCGTTGACGATCTCCGTCCGTCGCTCGATCGGAAGTGACTTCCCTTCCGCGACGTCGGACAGCCAGACCACGACGTTTGCGACCGCCTTCCCGTGCAACACGATCGACGAGTCCGGATAAGCAGTCCCGCAAAGCTCCTGGTCTTTCGTCGGCGTAACGATGCTATCCGGTGGTGGATTCCCATCGATCTCGACTGTGCCTGCGATCGTACCGATGCTGCCGAGCGCAACCGCTTTGTACGCTACGCTTGGCAGATCGCTCGATGCCGCTGACGTCCGGCTTGCCGTGCGTGCCTGCGCCGTGTGGCTGGGATCGCCCGAGCAGGCGAGGGCCGCCACCAGCAGCAGCATGGGCACCCGAACGCCTTCGAGAGAACGTGCACGAGCTCGTCGGATCGTGCTGATGCGTTGTTGGTGCACGAGGAGTATCAATTGAGTGCAGGGCGTACTGCCGAGTTGGCAAGGCATGCGCCATGTGACCGTCGCGCGCGCCCATTCGTCACCTGTACATGCTGCAGACTCTGTTGCTGTCACTCGCTGTCGCGAGCCGAATGTCATTGGGCAATCCTCTGCGCACCGTCCCCGACAGCGTCCGTCCCGATGTAGACGTCCGACTGGTCGCACTCCGTCACGCCGGTGAGATCCAACGCTGTTACGAGACCGAAGGTCTGCGCGTGAACCCTGGCCTTGGCGGTTTGATCGAAGTCGAAGTTACTGTCGATCCCTCGGGACGCGTCGAAGAAGCGGCGGTTTCGTCGTCGAATCTGTCGGGCACCGGTCACCACGAAGTCGAGATGTGCATCACTACCTCGGTGCGAAATTGGCGCTTCGAGAAGGGACCCTTCGCAATCGAGACCATCGTCTACCCCTTCAATCTCGTTCGCGACCGTGGCGTGATCAGCAATACGCGCACATAACGCGACAACGGCACGTAGCTTTCGGGGTCGACGGGCAACTCTCGTCGACCCTTTGTGTATGTGCCATCCATGAGAACCAATCGCTGGCTGTTGATTGCCGCGGCGTTCGTCGCCGCGGTCGGCGCATGCGCCGCCCGATCGCTCGGTGCAGTCGCGCGTCTTCGTGTGTGGGCGTTCACCGTACCGTGGGATGCAAACAGTAGCGCAATCGCTCGGTCGCACGCGACGCAGCTCGGCGCGGTAATCTCTGGGTGGATCCAACTCGACAGTCTCACGGGACAACCGTTCGCCGAGTTCCGTGACACGCTTGCGCGAAATGCCCCCTCGGGCATGCGGCTGATGGCGATCGTGACGAACGCCGTCGGCGGCCGGTTTCATCCGGATGCCGTGCGGCGACTGGCGTCAGATCCGTCGGCGTTATCACAGGCCGCGAGCGACATCGCGCGTCGCGCGACGAACGCGCACTATCGCGGACTCGTGATCGATCTCGAGGGATTTCTGCCCGGCGATCGCGACGTTGCGTCGACCGTCGTGCGCGCCATCGCCGATTCGGCGCGGCGGCGCGGCGTGACGCCGATTGCCGTCGCCGTTCCGGCCGTCGATACGGCGGCGTTTCCAGGGCGGAGCTTCGTGCCGTCCGCCGACTATTTACTCGTTATGCTGTACGATCAGCACTGGACGACATCGGCGCCGGGTCCCCTTGCCGCGCCGGATTGGGTGCGCGGCGCGACCGCGCTGCGGGTGGCGGAAGTCGGTGCGCAGCATGTCGTCGCCGCGTTGCCGCTGTACGGCTACCGCTGGCCCGCGACCGGACACGCGGCCGCGGTCACGTTCGCCGACGCGCAGCGCGATGCCGCCACCGCCAATGTTCAGCTCCAGCGCGACGCCGCCACGGCAACGCTTCACGCGACGAGTCCAGGCGCGTGGGACATGTGGGTCAGCGACGCAGGCCTCATCACCGCGTTGATCCGCGAAGTGCAAGCGCAGGGAGTGGAGACGATCGCTCTCTGGCGACTGGGGCAGGAAGATCCCGCGGTGTGGAGTGTATTAGCGCCTGGTCCTTAGGCTCTGACATCGTGAAGGCCGGGTCCGCGGGAACTGCGAAGACCGCGTAGAGTGCGGAAACCGCCCCTTAGTCAGTTCACGCGGTCCGCCTCTCAGCGCACAGCTCAGACTTCGATTAACTCCGTCTGATACACCTTCGGCGTTACCACCGCCTCACCCGGCAGCAGAAAGACATTCACCTCACTGCGCATCCCGATCCTGCCCGGTACATAGACGCCGGGCTCGATCGAGAAGCCGACGCCCGGGATGAGTAAACGCTCTTCCCGTGTCTCGAGATTGTCGAGGTGCGGGCCGGAGCCATGCAGATCGCGGGCGTCGATCGAATGGCCCGTCCGGTGCGTGAAGTACGAGCCGTAGCCGCGCTCGGCGATCACGCTCCGAGCGGCGTCGTCGACGTCAGCGCCGCGCAACGTTGTCCCTCGGGTCGATGCGTCCCGCACGATGGCGATCGCCCGGTCGCGGGCATCGCGCACGGCCAACCATATGCGCTTCGCCTCCGCGCTCGGCTCACCGACCGACGCAATCCACGTCTGGTCGGCGTAGACACCACCCTCCTCGCGCGCCCAGAGGTCGATGAGCAAAATCTCACCGACGCGAATCGGCCGCGGATGTCCTGGCGACGGCTCGTAGTGCGGGTTCGCCGCGTTCTCGCCAACCGAGACATTCGGGCCATGATCGGTCGAGAGACCGTGCGCGCGAAATTGCTCGAGGATCCAGCGCATCAGCTCGTGCTCGGTGATCTCGTGCCCTGCATGCGCGCGTCGCCCCGCCAACGCGAGCGCCTCACGAGCGATGCCGGCAACCACCTCTGCCGCGCGTTGGTGTGACTCGACGTCGTGCTCGCTCCATACTGCGTAGAACCGTGAGACGAGCTCGCCCGATGACACGACGTCCGCGCCCGTCGAGCGGACCATCTCGAGCACGCCGGCTGGTATGCGGTCCAGATACGGCACGGCGTCGCCTGGCGAGTACTCCATCGCGACTCGCTTGTTGGCCACGTAGCGCGCGAGCAGTGCTTCGAGCGATTTCCAGGAGCTATAGGTCTCGCGTTGCCACTGAGACGGCCAGTGAGCCCATGGTCCCTGTTCGATCACGTGCATGAAGGCGATCGGTGTCCCCTTTACTGGGATCCACGCCAGCTGCCGTCGCGTCGCCATTCCTTGGATGCGCAGCAACTCCTTCGCGATTGGATTCACTCCACGAAAGTCGAAGAGCAACCAACCGTCGACGCCCTGCTCGGCGAGCGCCTTCTGAAAAGTCTCGAGTGAATCAGGTGTTAGCATTCGACACGCGATATCATCACTCGGGTTCAAAGTTGCTCGTCTTCCTCGGCGCCGGCCTGCGACCGATCGAACGCGCGCCAGTCAGCGCGCCACTCGCAGCCACCTTCGCCGCGTGCCTCGCATCGCACGTGTTCTACGACGCCGATGCTGCCGATGAGGAGACGGAGCAGCTCGCGGAGACTCGATTCGTAGAACGCGCAGCCGACACTTCCGGGAGCCGTTCCCAATGTGATCGATCGGGGAACGTCGAGAAGAAGCGAGCTGCCCACGCGCCGCAAGTTCCCGCTCAGATAGCGCGAAGAGATCCGCTTCGCCCGTCGAAGCGCGACCGGCCGAGCGACGAGGGTCGGCATCGCCCGCAAGAGCTGTCGCGAGAAGGTCGAAACCGTGAGATAGGCCTCCTTCGCGAGGATCCTTCCCGCGGCCCGGAACACCGCTTCCGCATCCGGACGACGCCCGATCAGCCGAGCTAGTGCGATAGCTTCATCCTGAGCCGTGCGCTGCCGGCGGCGAACCGCTTCGCTGTACCGGCGGATTTGCGAGTAGATCGTGTCGCTCAACCCGAGGCGCTTATTGCGAAGCTCGTCAACGTATTCGGCCTCCAGCCCGTCTGCAGGCGTATCGACGTTGCGGACGGCCTGGAGGAGACTGAGGGGGAGGAGCGCGTCAACAGTGGCGAGCATTGCGATGCTTCAAGAGCGCCTTGCGAAATTCGGAGGTGGGAGTGCCAAGCTAATGCGCCAACGGGGCCGCTGGTAGGGCGTCGGCCGTGAGCGTCCTCGCACGACTAGCTATCGCGACGCTGATCGCTCTCTCGATCGCGCTGCTCGCACGGCGCGCTCGGGCACTCAGCCCCGATGGTGCCGTCGCGGCAACAATCGTCGGCATGCTCGCATTGCTCGCCGGATGGAAATGGGCTGCGGTGCTCATTCTCTACTTCGGTACGTCGAGTGCGTTGTCTCGATTCGGCGCGGATCGAAAAAGCGTCCGAACCACGAGCGTCATCGAGAAAGGCGGGGAGCGCGACGCGATGCAGGTGCTCGCGAACGGCGCCGTGTTCGCGATTGCCGCCGCACTAGCCGTCCTCGTTCCCGAGCATGCGACGCATTGGGTCGCCGTCGGCATCGGCGCATTGGCAGCATCCGCGAGCGATACGTGGGCAACCGAGATCGGAACGCTCGTCGGTGGCTCTCCGCGCTCGATCCTGAGCTTTGCGCAAGTAGCAACTGGAATGTCTGGCGGCGTTACTGTCGCTGGCAGCATCGCCGCGCTCGCTGGTGCTGCGTTCGTCGCCCTCGCTGCGTCGGCGCTCGCATGGCCGACGCGTGTTGCCGTGGCTGCGTTCGTCGCCGGAGTTGTCGGTTCGACGCTCGATTCCCTGCTGGGCGCCACGCTTCAGCTGCGACGCCGATGTGATCGCTGCGACTGCGCGACCGAACGAGACATGCACGACTGTGGGACGACGACGCGATTTGTCGGCGGCGTTCGATGGCTCGACAATGACGTTGTGAATCTCGTCTGCAGCGCGGTGGGCGGGTTGATGGCGCTTGCAATCACCGGGTAGAGTTCGGACATGACCGCCGTGGGAGTGCGGAGGCAGGGGGGAATCCACCCTGACGTCGTGATCGTCGGAGGCGGACCCGCGGGCAGTTCGCTCGCCGTGTCCCTGGCTCGTCGCGGTGCGCACGTGCTCATACTGGACCGCGCGCGCTTTCCGCGGCCGAAGCCATGTGCGGAGTATCTGAGTCCACAGGCGTCGCGCGTATTGCATTCAATGAGCGTGCTCGAGGACGTCGAACAGTCCGGCGCCGCGCAACTGGCCGGCATGGTGGTTCGCGCGCCGAACGGAACGCGCGTCGTCGGGGAGTTCGCGGGGTGCACGGTCAAGGGATTTCGCGATCGCGGTCTCTCCGTGCGACGCGAAGTCCTCGACGCGATTTTACTGCGCGCCGCGCAACGTGCCGGCGCCGAAATACGCGAGTCGACTCATGTCGTGGATGTGATTCGCGGCGCCGATGCCCGTGTGAGAGGCGTGCGGACCGCCGACGGAACCGACGTCGTCGCCGATGTCGTCGTCGGTGCGGACGGGCTGCGATCGGTCGTCGCTCGCCGGCTCGGTCTCGCGCGCTCGGCACGCTGGCCGCGGCGCTACGCGCTCGTCACGCACTATAGCGGGGTTGGCGAGATCGGCGAATGCGGCGAAATGCACGTCGAACCGGGTGGCTTCGTCGGCATTGCCGACGTCGGTGGCGGCCTAACGACTGTCGCACTGGTCGTTCCGAGTCGCCGCGCCAAGGAATTTGCGGGGGGACGTGAGGCATTTCTCGAGCGCTGGCTTGCCGAGCGACCCCAACTCTCGGCGCGATTTTCGGGGGCGACGCGCGTGTCGCCCGTGGTTGCCACCGGTCCGTTTGCTTCCCGCGCCAGGCGCGCCTGGTCACCAGGTGTGGCGCTGGTCGGAGACGCTGCCGACTTCTTCGATCCATTCACAGGCGAGGGCATCTACGCGGCGCTGCGAGGCGGCGAGATGCTCGCGCCATTCGTGGTCGACGCGTTAGGTGTCAGCTCTGCTCGTCACGCGGACGCGCAGTTGGCAGCATACGATCGCCTGCGGCGCCGCGAGTTCGGGGGCAAATGGATCGTCGAATGGATCATTGGCGCCGTCGTCGCGTCGCCGCGTTTGATGAACCGCGCTGCCCGCGTGCTCGCGGCGCGAAAGGACATGGCCGACCTCCTCGTTGGAGTCACTGGTGATTTCGTCCCCGCGAGCGCGGTCTTGAACCTCCGGTATATACTCTCACTCTTCGTCTTGCCGCTCTCACGCTCCGCGCGCAACGCTCCACGCTCCACGCGATGATCGACTCTGACGGATTCCGCGCCGCACTCGGCCGCTTTTCCTGTGGAATAACGATCGTCACCGCGTGCGATTCGAAGGGTCGCGACCACGGCATGACGGTGAGCGCGTTCTGCTCGGTGAGTCTCGACCCATCACTCGTGCTCGTCTGCATCGGCCACGACGCGTCGATGCACGGCCTCATGATGCGCGTCGAGCACATCGCGATCAGCGTGCTCTCGTCCGCGCAGGAAGCGCTGTCGCGCCGCTTCGCGGATCCAGAGACGGACCGATTCGATGGCGTTGGATACACGCGCGGCGAGAACGGTGTTGCGCTCCTCGACGACGCGCTCGTGCATCTCGAGTGCAAGGTGATCGCGCGTCACGAAGCAGGCGATCACACGATCGTCGTTTGTTCGGTCGATCGCGCGGAAGCATTCGATGCACGCCCTCTGCTCTATTATCGCGGCGGGTACGCACAGCTCGAGCGATGAGACTCACGACGCTCGAGATACTCGATGATCCCGCGATCGACCCCGCGCTTCGCCAGCGGTCGCATCGGGACGTCGAACGCTCCAACGTGCTCCTTGGCGGGCGCCGCGCCGTTATGCTCGCGTTGCGTCCTTTGTTCGACGAGATGGCTCGGGCTCGTGGATCCACTCGTCAGACGCCAGGCGCGACCATGTTGGACATCGGAACCGGACTGGCCGACCTTCCATGGCGTGCGCGCGAGATCGCTCGGCGTCGTGGCGTCGCGCTCAGCACCATTGCCCTGGACGGAGCTTTCAGCCTGATTGCCGCCGCACGCCATCGCGTGAACGCGACCGTCTGTGGGGACGCGCTCACACTCCCGTTCGCCGATCGGAGCGTCGATATCGTGCTCTGCTCACAGCTCCTGCACCATTTCGATGAGTCGCGCGGCGTGCAGCTCATCGCCGAATTGGACCGCGTGGCGCGCCGTCGCGTGGTCGTCAGCGACCTTCGGCGAAGCTGGCTCGCTGCCGCGGGCTTTACTGTCGCCGCCATCGCGTTGGGCTTTCATCCAATCACGCGGCACGATGGACGGCTTTCAGTATTGCGCGGCTTTACGGAAGGAGAACTGGGCGGTATGGTCGTGGCCGCAACCGGGATTCAGCCGGCCATTCGCCGGCGGCTCGGCTACCGGCTTACGGCGAGTTGGACGCCGTTGGCCATTCCAGCCTGACGAGGATGACAGATTCAACCAGCACGAGGGGCGAGCCGTTTGTTCTCCGCTCGCCGGCAAAGAACGCCAGGATGCACACGGTCGACGAGCGATTCGTCCGTTCGCGACTCGCGACGATCTTCCAGCTGGCGCTCGAGGTCGAGCGGTGGCCGGATCTGCTGCCGCACTACCGCTATGTCCGCTTCCGCGAACGAACGCGCGACGACGGAGGAGTCGTGGAGATGGCGGCGAATCGACCCTTCGGTCCCTTGAACTGGCCCACAAGGTGGGTGTCACAGATGTCAGTGCACCGCCGAGGAACCAAGGGAAGCGAGGAGCCGCGCATTCGATTCCGGCATATCGACGGGATCACTGCCGGAATGGACGTCGAGTGGAGCTTTCATCCCGATAAGGGCGGTACGCGCGTGCGCATCGTGCATGCGTGGAACGGGCCTCCGTGGCCCGTGGTTGGTGGTATGGCGGCGGCGAACGTCATCGGACCCGTGTTCGTGCACGGGATTGCGAGTCGCACACTGGAAGGGTTGGCGAAGGTTGCGGAACAGGAGCCGATCTAGCGGCTCGTTAGCCTCTCTTACTTTCGAGGTATTTGTGTCTTCTGCAGCAACGCGTCGCGTCGCGGTCACGGGGATCGGTATCGTCAGCCCGATCGGCATCGCGCGTGAAGGACTGTGGCAGGGTCTCTTGCAAGGGCGGTCGGCGGTGCGAACGGTCACGCGGTTCGATCCCGCAATGTTCCGCAGCCGCAACGCCGCGGAGATCAACGATTTTCACCCGACGGATTTTCTGGACCAGAAGCGATCGAAGCGGCTCGAGCGCTTTGGCCATTTCGCGGTGGCGTCAGCCCGTCTCGCGCTCGACGACAGCGGCATCGATCTCGCCCGCGAAGATCGCGAACGCATCGGTTCGATGATGGGGAGTGCGCTTGGCGGCGTCACCTACGCCGAGTCGCAGATGCACGTCTTCATGGAGAAGGGGCTCAAGGCACTCGATCCTGCGCTCGCGCTGATGGTGTTTGGCGGCGCGGCAAGCTGCAACATCGCCATCGAGTTCGGTCTGCAGGGACCGAACAGCACGAATGCGATGAGCTGCGCGTCGGGTACGATCGCGATTGGCGACGGATTCCGTGAAATTCGCGACGGGTACGCGGACGTGATGCTGTGCGGCGCCTCGGAGGCGCCATTGGCGCCGCTGACCTTCGGCGCCTTCGCGATCATTCGCGCGATGTCGACGCGCAACGACGAGCCGCATCGCGCTTCACGGCCCTTCGATCGCGATCGCGACGGTTTCGTGATGGGTGAAGGCGGCGCCGTGCTCGTGCTCGAGGAGTACGAGCGCGCCCAGGCGCGTGGCGCGCACGTCTACGCCGAAGTCGTTGGTTATGGAAATTCTAATGACGCGCACCATATGACCGCGCCGCGTCCGGACGGGTCCCAGGCCGCGCGCTCGATGCGACGCGCGCTCGACGACGGTCATGTCGTCCCGACGGATGTGGCGTACGTGAACGCCCACGGCAGCTCGACGCCCCTGAACGATTCGACGGAGACACTCGCGCTGAAGCAGGTGTTCGGCGACCATGCGCGCCAGCTGCAGGTGAGCAGCACCAAGGGCTACTACGGTCACGCGCTCGGCGCCTCCGGCGCTTTCGAAGCAGCGATCTGCGCGCTCGCGCTCGAGCGGCGCTGGTTGCCGCCGACGGTCAACCTCGATTGCCCCGACCAGAATTGCGATCTCGACTACATACCCAAAGCCGGTCGGCACCAGGAAGTTGAGTACGCGCTCAGCAACTCCTTCGGCTTCGGCGGAATCAACGCAGCGCTGGTGTTTCGACGCGCGGACTAGTGTCATCCTGAGCCAGCCGAAGGATGACAAGAGCGCCTTTGTCGTCCAGATTAACTGCGTCTGCCGTTTTGAGCGGTTTACCCGGCCTTGGAGCCCCGCATGCGTGACTCGTACCGCCATTTCGTCGCGGAGTTTGTCGGCACATTCGCACTCGTATTCATCGGCGGCGGCGCGATCATGGCCGCGGACCTCACTCACAATCCCGCTGGCATTACCCAGATCGCACTCGCGCACGGCCTTATCCTCGCGCTGATGGTCACGGCGACGATGCGCGTCTCCGGACATCTCAACCCCGCAGTCACGCTCGGTTTCGTCGTCACCAAGCGGATCGAGCCGGTCATGGCCTTCGTCTACCTCATCGCGCAGATCCTCGCCGGCGTCCTTGCCGCGTACGCGCTCCGTGGACTGTTCCCCGCTGCGGTCGCCACGAGCACGCGCCTTGGCGGTCAATCGGTCGCAATCGACGTGTCGACGCTCCAGGCAATCGTGCTCGAGTTCATCGCCACGTTCTTCCTCGTCTTCGTCGTCTTCGGGACGGCTGTCGATCCGAAGGCGCCGAAAGTCGGCGGCTTCGCGATCGGGCTCACCGTGGCGGCGGACATTCTCGCCATCGGCCCACTCACCGGCGGGTCGATGAATCCGGCGCGCTCGTTCGGCCCCGCGGTCGCAAGCGGTATCTTCGAGGGGCAGGCCGTCTATTGGATAGGGCCCATTCTCGGCGGCATCGCCGCCGCGCTGGTGTACGAAGCGCTCTTCATTCCGCACGGTACCGAACCGGTCGATCATGGCCCGGTCCGGCCCGTTGCCTAACGCTTCACTGCGCTGGAGATGTCGCCGCCACCGCCGGAGCAGCACCCGATCGTCTCGCTCAGCGACGAGCGTGACCGTGTCATTCAACAGCTCTCGGAGCACTTCGCGAACGATCGACTCTCGCTCGACGAGATGGAGTCGCGCATGGAGCTCGCCTACAAGGCCGCGACGATTGCCGACCTGCAGCGCCTAACGGCCGACCTGCCGAACAACGCGTCCACGTCGGTTCCGGCGCCGCTCGCGGCGGAAGAGTCGACGGCGATCGCTCCCGATCGCGAGCGCGTGTTCTCGGTGATGAGCGAGACCCGTCGGGCCGGTCCCTGGATCGTCCCGCAGCGGCTCGATCTGTTGGCGATGATGTCGGATACCACCATCGATCTCACCCAGGCCACGCTGCCGACGGGGATCATCGACATCCACGTGCGCTCGATCATGGCCGCGGTGAAGATCGTGGTGCCACCCGGCATTCAGGTCGTAAGCCGGGTCGGCTCGCTGATGAGTAGCGTCCATGGTGGGGGAGAGCCTAGCGAGGGAAGCGAGGCGTGGAAAGCCGGAACGGTTGTCCGGCTCACTGGCTGGGCGCTGATGGCCGAAGTGCAGACGAAGGTCCGGCGTCGCGAGCGCCGCACCGGCGATACGACGACGGACGAATAGAGGCAGTCGCCCTACCCTTTGTCGCCCTCGGCCGCGTCAGGGGCCGAACGCCATGTACGACTCGTCGTAGCGCTTGATGCCGTCGATGATCGCATCCATCGCTTTCAGGCTCTTCTCCCATCCCACGATCTGCACGCGCTTCCCCTCGAGATCCTTGTAGCGCTGAAAGAAATGCTCCACCTCCTTCAGCACATGCTGCGGCGCGTCGGCGATATCGAACCACTCCTGATGATACGGGTCGTGGAGCGGCACGGCGAGGATCTTGTCGTCCGGTTCACCACGATCCAGCATCCGCAGCACGCCTAACGGGCGCACATCGATCAGGCAACCCGGAAACGTCTCCTCGGTGACGAGTACGACCACGTCACACGGATCCCCGTCTTCGGCCAACGTCCGCGGTATAAAGCCGTAGTCGCCTGGATAGTGCATCGAGGAATACAGCACCCGGTCCAACTTCATGAGACCGGTCTCTTTGTCGAGCTCGTACTTGTTGCGGCTGCCGGAGGGAATCTCGACGACAGCCGTGACCTCCTCGGGCGGACGACGCCCCGGAGAGAGGTCTTTCCAGAGATGAAGCATGAGGCGCTAGGCGGTATGCCCCGCGCTCACCGCACTGCGCTCCATCGTGCCCTTGTAGACCATCGGCTCTTCGACGACGCCGAAGTTGTCGGCCGCGAGCTGCGCCACGTGCTCCATCTCGTCGATCGTTAGGTCCGGTTGGTCGCTTGCCGAGGCAAACTCGTCGAGCTGCGCGTCGTCATAGATGTTCGGCAGCGTCGTGACGACGAGCGGCTCGGCGAGGAGCCACCTGAGCGCGGCCTGTCCAAGCGTCATCCGCGCCGTGAGGAAGTCGAGCGTCCGGACCTTCTTGATTCCATTGATCAGCCAGGAGCGCGGCCGGTGACGACGATGATCGTTAGGCGGGAAGACCGTGTCCTCGGTGTATTTTCCTTCCAGCATGCCCGATGCATGCGTCACTCGAATATTGAAGCAGCAGGTCGGTGCGTTCTCGCGCGCCGCGGCGAGCATTGCGCTTCCTGGATGTTGTTCCAACACATTCCAGATCATCTGAATCGTGTCGATGTCCCGCTCGCGCTCCATGAGCTCGACGGCTTCGTACAGCCAGCCGATCGCAGGACCGAACGCCGCGCCCCACGCACGAAGCTTCCCCTCCTTCTTGAGCGCGCGCAACGTGTCCCACAGCTCGGGCTGGCGCACCTGCTCCATCTTGACGTTATGAATTTGCAAAACGTCGATGTAGTCGGTGTCGAGCCGCTCGAGGCACTGATCGACGGCAAACCGGATGTACGTGGGATCCGTGCGCATTGGCAGCTCGCTCTGCCCGCGTCGCGCAAGCTGCGCCGCTTCGTCGTAGATGTCGTAACCGACCTTGGTGCCGATCACCACGTCGCCGCGCCGTCGCTTGAATGCCGTCGCGAGCTGTCGCTCGGCCCGGCCGTTGCCGTACGTATCCGCGGCGTCGAAGAAGGTCACGCCGTGCTCGTCGTGCGCCCGTCGCAACATCTCCACCGCCTCGTCGTCGGTGCGCTCGCCCCACCAGCCGGTGGACAGCGTCCACGTGCCGAAGCCGACTTCGGATACGATGACGCCGGCGCCTGGAAATTTTCTGTATCTCATCGCTCTCAAAGCTAGCCGACCGCGCCGCCCGATGTCGCCAGGGCTCGGGCCACCTCGGTGGCGAAGTAGCTGATGACGATATCTGCGCCCGCACGACGAATGCCGATGAGCGACTCCATCATGACGCGCTCGCCATCGATCCAGCCGCGCTCGGCCGCTGCCTTGATCATCGCAAACTCGCCGCTCACCTGATAAGCGACAACCGGATAACCCGTCTCCTGCTTCACGCGCTGAATGACGTCGAGGTATGGACCGGCGGGCTTGACCATGATCATGTCCGCTCCCTCCTCGACGTCCAACCACACTTCCCGCATCGCCTCGTCGATGTTCGCCGAGTCCATCTGGTAGCCGCGCCGATCGCCACTCTGCGGTGTCGATTCGGCGGCTTCGCGAAACGGGCCGTAGCAGCCGCTGGCGAACTTGGCCGCGTAGCTCAGGATCGGCGTGTTCGCGAAGCCGGCGCCGTCGAGTGCCTGACGAATCGCCCGCACTCGGCCATCCATCATATCACTCGGCGCAACGATGTCCGCTCCCGCGCGCGCGTGCGAGAGGGCCTCTTTCGATAGCAGCTCGAGTGTGGCGTCGTTGTCCACCTCGCCGTCCTTGAGCACGCCGCAGTGTCCGTGATCGGTGTATTCACACATGCAGACGTCGGTGATCACGACGAGCCGCGGCGTCTCACGCTTGAGCGCACGCACCGCCTCCTGCACCGGGCCGCGATCGTCCCAGGCCGAGGAGCCGATTGCATCTTTGACGTCCGGTAAGCCGAACAGCAGGACACCGCCTATGCCTAACCGCTCCGCCTCGCGCGCGTCACGCAACATTTCGTCGACGGATGTCTGACACACGCCAGGCATCGAACCAACAGCCTGCCTGATGCCCCGCCCTGATCGAACAAAGAGTGGAAGGACGAGCTGTGCCGGCGCGAGCTCCGTCTCGCGCACCATCCGGCGAAGCGCATCGGTCCGACGCAGTCGCCGCGGCCGATACGAGGGGAAACTGGGCATGCTGCCAAAGATACCGCGCGGCAGCGCGCACAGCGACGCAGCCTGTCGCTCACGAGCCAGTCGGCTATTCCGGCTGCGGTGACGGAACCTGCTCGGCGCGCCTCAAGCCCTCGAGAATCTCCGTCGCGCCACGGCCGCGGAGCTCGTTGGCGAGACGAATGCCACTCAGCTCCGGATTCTCAGCGTCGATCGCGTAATTGCCGCGCACGATTTGCCGTCCATGCACGTCGGCGATGAGCCCATACAGTGTCAGTATGCCGTCGTGCTCCTGCGCCAGCGCACCGATCGGGACCTGACATCCGCCTTCGAGCGCGTCGAGAAACGCCCGCTCGGCTCGGACCTGCAGCCACGTTTCCGCATCATGCACCTCGGCAAGTAGCGCCCGCATGGAGGCATCATCTTCGCGGATCTCGACGGCAATCGCACCCTGGCCGGCCGCGGGCAGCCAGTCCGGCGCGTCGAGATAAGAGGCTATGTGCTGCGAGACGCCGAGTCGGTGCACACCGGCCGCGGCGAGGATAGCCGCGTGGACCTGACCGTCGTCGACTTTGCGAATGCGCGTCGGCACGTTGCCGCGCAGCGTGACAACGTCGACATCAGAACGGAGCGCCATGAGCTGCGCGCGCCGGCGAAGGCTCGACGTTCCGACGCGGGATCCCCGCGGCAGCTCCGCAATCGACGTCGCGCCGGTGACACTGTTGACGATCAAGACGTCGCGCGGATCTTCCCGCGGCAGCACCGCGCCAATCGTTAGGCCATCGGGCAGTTCCGTCGGCAGGTCCTTCAGGGAATGCACGCAGCAATCGACGACGCCTTTCGCGAGGTCGACCTCGAGCTCTTTCGTGAACAACCCCTTCCCCCCGATCGCGCTCAACGGCTCTTCGAGCTTCTTGTCGCCTGTCGTCTTGTACGTTTTCAACTCCGCGGCGACGCCCGAGCGCGCGAGCGCGGATTGCACCTGCCGCGCCTGGCGCAGCGCGAGCTCGGACGATCTCGTAGCGATGAGAAGACTCTTTGTCTCGCTCACCGTCCTCCCGTGAGAAGTGGCTCGTACTCCGGATGGCGTTTGATG
This sequence comes from Gemmatimonadaceae bacterium, assembly GCA_036496605.1. Lineage (NCBI taxonomy): Bacteria > Pseudomonadati > Gemmatimonadota > Gemmatimonadia > Gemmatimonadales > Gemmatimonadaceae > Gemmatimonadaceae bacterium. Next base: position 181,290 of record DASXKV010000033.1, read on the forward strand.
TAGCTCGCAATGAACGGACAGCGCGCGACCACGCGCCAGCCTTCGCCACGCGCCCGCTCGAGTACCGCGCGCGCGAGCACATTTGCCAGACCCCGGCCTTGCAGTTCCTTCGGCACCTCGGTGTGGACCAAGATGATGGTGTCGCCATGCTTGATGTAGGAGACGAACGCGACATAGCCATTGATATGGGCCTCGAATTGGCTCGCCTCCGGATTGTCGACGACCGCAATCTGCTCCTGGCTGCCCGTGGTTTCGCTCATGCGAACGTTTCGCTCCTTCGCGAAGCTCCGTGCGCGACAATGGCATCGACGAGAGATGGAATCGTCGACGGCGATGCTTCCAAGCATACCTCCAGTCCCGCTTCGCGTGCCGCCGCGGATGTCGCCGGGCCTATCGACGCCACCCCGAGTGGACCTCCATACGCACCAACGGCATCGATGTACGCCCGTACGGCAGACGCCGAGGTGAACGCCACCAACGAGCGTTCGTCGCCGGCCAACGCGAACTGTCGCATCGCTTCCTGACTCGCCAGATCGGGCACCGATCGGTAGATCGGGACGACGTCGACGCGGGCGCCGATATCCGTCAAGCCGTTAGGCAGCACGTCGCGCGCCCCCTCCGCCGCAACGTAGAGTATCCGCGCGTCGCGAACGTCGTCGCGCTTCGACATCACCTCGAGCACACCCTCCGCGACAAAACGCTCCGGGGCGACGTCCACCGAGATGCCATGCGTAAGCAATGCGTCACTCGTCGCGGGTCCAACGGCAGCGACTCGTAAGCCCCCGAGCACGCGCGTGTCGAGCTTGCAATCATACAGAATTCTCCAGAACAATTCGACGCCATTCTGACTCGTGAACACGATCCAGTCATATGCATCGAGATGTGAGAGCGCCGCGCGCAGGTGGCCCGGATCGAGCGGTTCGATCCGTGTCGCTGGTACTTCCACCACCTCCGCTCCCGCGCCGGCGAGCAGTTCGCCGAGTCTCGATGACGGCACTTGCGCGCGCGTGACGAGGATTCGCCACCCGAAGAGAGGTCGTCGCTCGAACCACGCAATCTCCTCCCGTAGCCGAACGACCTCGCCAATGACGAAGATCACGGGCGCCTCGAGCTCCGCTGCCGTCGCGCGGTCCGCGAGCGTCGCCAGCGTCCCGACGACCGTGCGCTGCTCGGGGTGTGTCCCCCATTGAATCGCCGCCGCGGGCGTGTCAGCGGCGAGTCCCGCGCCGCGCAGCGAAGCGACGATTCGCGGCAACGCTCCCACGCCCATGTAGAGCACGATCGTCCCTCCTGCTCGCGCGAGCGCATCCCAATCGACCGTTGGCGCGCCTTTCGTCGAATCCTCGTGACCGGTCACGAACGTGACCGATGTCGCCAGCCCGCGATGCGTGACAGGAATGCCGGCGCAGGCAGGCGCTGCAATGCCCGCCGTGACTCCAGGCACGACTTCGAAGGGTATCCCTGCGCGCGCGAGCGTCTGCGCTTCCTCACTGCCGCGGCCGAAGACGAACGAATCCCCACCCTTGAGACGAACCACCCTCTTCCCCTCGCGTGCGAGCCTAACGAGCAAGGCGTTGATCTCCTCCTGCCTCGCCGAATCGACGCTCCCTCCTCGCTTCCCGACATCGTAGCGCTCCGCCGCGATCCCGGCGAGCAGTGCCGGATTGGCGAGCGCGTCGTACACGACGGCATCGCAACTCGCGAGAAGCTCGCGTCCACGAACGGTGAAGAGTCCCGGATCTCCCGGTCCGGCGCCCACGAGATAGACGATCCCTCGATCGACGCCGGCTTCCTTAGATGCCACGAGTCGCTCGCGCCTCCCCGTCGCGGGCCGCGCGGAGCTGCGCCCGGACCCGTCTCGCCCGCCACCACAGCGCGAGCGCGTACGCACCGTAGGCAACGACCACCCACGTGTAGGCGATGCGATAATACGCCGCCGTATCGGGCGGCCCGCCAGATTGGAGGATCATCAGTCGCCTGCCTCGCTTTCGAGAGCCCGCAGTGCGTCCCGGTCGACGCCGTAACGATATCGCGCTCCGATCAGCGAGACGCACAGGAGCGTGCACGCACCCCACATCACGAGAAAGGTGATGAGCATCTCGGTCGGCATCGACGGCTTGTCGGGCTTCAGCAGAATCGGCTTCGGGTGCAGCGTATTGAAGAGGTAGACGCTGAGGTGAATGAACGGAATCAACAACGCGGCCAGTATGCCAAGCACCGCCGAATAACGCGCCCGCATCGCCACATCGTCCACGGCGCCACGCATGACGAGATACCCCGCCGTGAGGAACCAGAGAAAGAGCGTCAGCGTTAGGCGCGCGTCCCACGTCCACCACGTGCCCCAGATGGGCTTTGCCCACAGTGGGCCGGTCGTGAGAACGATCGTGAGGAAAACGAGGCCGACCTCACCCGCGCTTTCCGCCAATCGATCGGCGCGCTCGTCGTGCAGCCACAGATAAACGATCGACATCAGGGCAACGACGCTCAGGGCGAGATAGGCGCTGATCGCCGCCGACACGTGAACGTAGTAGATCTTCTGCGCCGCGCCCTGCAGCGCCTCGATCGGCGTGAAGAAGATGGCGCGGATGTATGCGGCCACCATGCATACGACCGCGGCGGCGAACGGCCAACCGAACAGCGGTCGCCGTGCAGTCATCGCGCTCGCGTGGGAGGAAGCACGAGTTTCGCTGGCCAATGGTATCGAGCTCATTCTTCGAGAGTGAACGGAAATGCGAGCGTGCAAGCGAATAGGAACACGAGATCGAACGCGATGAGAAGCTTCAAGAACGGCCACGCTTCCGCCATTGGCCGTCCCGCGAGCAACGTCGACGTCGCCTGCGCCGCTCCGTACACCACCGGCACGAAGAAAGGCAGACTGAGCATCGGGAGCAGGAGCTCGGCGAGCCGCGTGTTCGCCGCCATCGCGCTGAATAGCGTGCCCACCGCGACCAGTCCAACCGCGGCCAGCAGCGCGACCGCGAACAGCACCACCGGCGTTCGTCCAATTGGAAGATTGTACAACAGCACGACGGCCGGAATGGTTACGAGCAGAATCCCGGCGACGAATACCAGGTTCGCGAGTGCCTTGCCGAGGAAGATTGCCTCGCGGTCGATCGGCGAGAGAAGCAATCCGTCCATCGCGCGATCGGCCTGCTCCACACCGAACGATCGTTGAAGACTCAGCAAGCCGGAGAAGGTGAAGATCACCCACAGGACCCCCGGCGCGAGATCGATGGCAGCCACCGCCGTAGCATCCCAGGCGAAATAGAAAATCGCGACGCCGAGAATCGCGAACACCAGCACGGCGAGAAACGCCGTACGCGTGCGGAACTCGATCCTGAGATCCTTGCTCGCCACGAGCCACGCGGACGCGAGCAGCGCCGGCCTCACGCGGCACCCCCGACCAATTCGCGATACTCGTCGGCGTAGCTCGCGCTATCCAGCTCCTCGCTTCGCTCGAGGCGCAGGAGTCGTCCGCCGTGCATCACGGCGGCATGCGTCGCGAGCGCCAAGCCTTCGCCGATATTGTGCGTCACCAGCACCATCGTCGCGCCATCGCCATCCGTGCGGAGGCGCTCGAGCGTCTCGGTGAGCGCAGCCGCGCCCAACGCGTCCAACCCCGTGTACGGCTCGTCGAGAAGGAGGACACGCGGCCGGTGCACGAGCGCGCGCGCGATCGAGACGCGCTGCTGCAGCCCGCGACTCAGCGCCCGCACGCGCGTTTCGGCACGTTCCAGGACGCGCATCTCGCGCAGCGCGCGCTCCGTCGCGATACCTACGTCTGGCACGCCGTACAGCCGTGCAGCCAGCTCGATGTTCTCGCGCACCGTGAGCGCGCCGTAGAGCATGCTCTGATGCGAGATGAACCCGACCAAACCGCGCGCGCCGGCGTCGCCCCGCAAAAGCTCCCCGTTGATGCGCGCCACGCCCGTCGTTGGCTTGAGCAGCCCGGCGAGGAGACGCAGCAATGTCGTCTTCCCCGCCCCGTTCGGACCAAAAAGCGCGAGACACTCTGCCGAATGCAGCTCGAGCGTTACGTCGGCCACCGCCCGCCGCCCTCCAAAGGCACGAGACAGCCGATCGGCTTGGAGTACGCTCATGACGCTCGCCACCGTGGCAAAAGTGTCCCCAAAGTCATGAGCGAAAGATACCGATCGGTTGCCGGCACCGCCCTTGCGGCCTGCACTTGTGGCCCCGCAGGGATCATCGCAGTATGCGCTAGCCTCTATGCCCCAGCCCCTAGCCCCTCTGTGTTGTGACTGATATCGACGTCCTGCTCCAGGAGAACCGAAAGTTCGCGCCTAGCGAGGAATTCCGACGCGGCGCGCAGCTCTCCGACCCGTCCATTTACGAGAAGGCAGCGCACGACCCCGAAGCGTATTGGGCAAAAGCGGCAGAGTCGCTCACCTGGTTCCAGCGGTGGAACAAGGTCCTCGAGTGGAATCCGCCGCGTGCCAAGTGGTTCCTCGGCGGGAAGATCAACGTTTCGTACAATTGCATCGATCGCCACATCGATACGCCGCGTCGGAACAAGGCGGCGCTGGTGTGGGAGGGCGAACCCGGCGATCGGCGGACACTGACCTACTGGGACCTCTACGTAGAGGTCCAGAAGTTCGCGAACGTGCTCAAGAAGCTCGGCGTGCGCCGCGGCGATCGCGTGGCCATCTACATGCCGCTCGTGCCCGAGGCGGCAATTGCGATGCTCGCCTGCACGCGCATCGGCGCGATTCACTCCGTCGTCTTCGGCGGATTCTCGCCGGAGTCGCTGCGCGACCGGATCAATGACGCCAAAGCGAAAGTGTTGATCACCGCCGATGGCGGCTACCGTCGCGGACAGATCGTCCCGCTCAAGCGAAATGCCGACAAAGCGGTCGAGGAGTGCCTATCGATCGAGCACGTTGTCGTCGTTCAGCGTCGCCCGGGCGCTTTGGGCGACGAAGCGTTCGCGACGATGCGCGAGGGACGCGATCACTGGTGGCATCGCCTCATGGCCGACGCGGAGGCCAGGTGCGAGCCGGCAAAAATGGACGCGGAGGACGTGTTATACATCCTCTATACTTCCGGCACGACGGGAAAGCCGAAGGGCATCGTCCACACCACCGGCGGCTACCTCGTCGGCTGCGCGACCACGATGCGTATCGTCTTCGATCTCAAGGACGACGACGTCTTCTGGTGCACGGCCGATATCGGTTGGGTCACGGGACACTCCTACGTGGTGTACGGCCCGCTCGCGAACGGTGCGACCTGCGTGATGTACGAGGGCGCTCCGGACTGGCCGGAGAAGGATCGTTTCTGGGACATCTGCGAGCGCCACGGCGTGACCATTCTCTACACCGCGCCGACTGCTATCCGTGCGTTCATGAAGTGGGGCGATCAGTGGCCGGCCAAGCACGATCTCACGCGACTGCGCCTCCTCGGTTCGGTCGGTGAGCCGATCAATCCTGAGGCGTGGATGTGGTACCAGGAACACATCGGCGCCGGGCGGTGCCCGATTGTCGACACATGGTGGCAGACGGAAACCGGAGCGATCGCGATCTCTCCGCTCCCGGGAATCACCGAAACCAAGCCGGGCAGCGCCACGACTCCCTTGCCCGGATTCTCCGCCGAGCTGCTGGATTCGAACGCCAACGTGATTCCCGTTGGTGGAGGACTCCTTGCACTCACGCGACCCTGGCCATCGATGTTGCGCACGATTTGGGGAGACGACGAGCGTTACGTGCAGACGTACTTCTCCAAGTGGGCCGGTCGTCCGGATCTCTACTTCCCCGGCGACGGCGCCAAGCGCGACGACGATGGCTACTACTGGATCCTCGGCAGAGTTGACGATGTGCTAAACGTCGCCGGCCATCGCATCGGGACAATGGAAGTCGAGTCAGCGCTCGTCGAGCATCGCGCGGTCGCCGAAGCCGCCGTCGTGGGACGTTCGCACGAGCTCAAGGGCCAGGCGCTCGCCGCATTCGTGACACTCCGCGAGGGATTCAAGCAGAGCCACGAGCTGCGTGAAGAGCTGCGCAACTTCGTGGCCGAGAAGATCGGCGCGATCGCGCGGCCCGACGACATCCTCTTCAGCGCCGATCTGCCGAAGACGCGCTCGGGAAAAATTATGCGCCGGCTGCTACGCGATATCGCCGAAGGACGCACGTTAGGCGATACGACCACGTTGGCGGATCCGAACATCGTGGCGTCGCTGAAGGAACAGTACGAGGAACGCGAATAGGTAAACGCCGAGACAGTATGACCGGCTGGAGCAGGCGTTCACCTGTTGCCGCGGTTCAAAGCTTCTCTAACTCCGCCGACGCCTCCAGCACCGCGCTGATCTCGCGCGACAATGCGCGCGCCTCCTGCGTCGCCATCGAGACGTCCGAGAGCGCCGACTGCAGTCCCGATGAACGGAGCTTGATCAGGTCGAGACGAAGATTGCCGAGCGTGAGCGCCGCGTTGTCGAGCTGACGGGCCAGAGTCACGCGTCGCTGCACCAGCTCGTCCAGCGTGAGACGTTGCCGCCGCAGCAGCGCGAGTTGCCGATCGCCCTCCGGCGATCTCCGCTCCCGCTCGGCGACAGCGATCCGAGACTCGATCTCTTCCGTGAGATTCGGATCGATACTCTGATCGAGACGGTGCACCGTCTGTGCGAGTTGCGACACGCGCTCGACGAGTGCTTTTATCGTCGGCTCCAGCTCCTTGAGTTGCGCGCGTTCCTCCTTTGGCAACCTTGCGGCGATCTCGAGAATCGCGGCGCGATCCTCTACGGCGCGCCGAACGGCTGTGCCATATGGGCTGTCGAGGACCTCGCGTGGCGCGACCTTCTCCAACCGGTGCTGCTGCGCCGTACGCGGCTGGGTCGGGAACGCGTGTCGGGCTCGCGGCATCAGCAGAACGCGACGCAACCGGAGGCCACTCTGGCGCAGCGACTTGCCTCGTCTCCACAGCTTCACGCTCATGTAGATCGGCACGAGCGGTGCAAGAACGAGCGGCGGCACTTCACTGACGCCGGCGATGAACCCGGCGATGCCAAGTCCCGCCGCGCCGAGAGTGAGCAGCGCGTATCCCCGCATTGCCTTGATTCGGTCCATCAGATTGACGCGACCGTGCCAGAGTCGAAGGTCGGAACGTTGCTCCGGAGTGAAGGACGTCAGATGATCCGGCTCGAGCTTGATTCCGTTAGGCAGCTTGGCGCTCGGCGGATTCGGCCGCGGCTCGGCGATGTCGGTGCCGCGCCGTGGTACGTTCGATTGGACCGGTTCCACGCGCCCTCCATCGGGACGTGGCGACGTGTAGCGCACGTGCTCGCGATGCTCAGCACGCCACGACGGCCCACCGACTCGATCTGACAGCAGCGCGTCCCGCATCGCCGCGGCCGTCGGCCACCGGTCTTCCGGCGACTTCGCGAGCGCGCGCTCGATCGCCTCGCGAAGAGCGCGCGGGGCGTCGGGGCGGAGCTCCAGAACGGGAGGTGGCGGCGCGGACACATGCTTGAGTAACAGCGCCATCGAATTCGCGGCGCTGAACGGTAGGCGCCCCGTCAGCATTTGATAACCGAGAACGCCGAGCGAGTAGACGTCGCTCCGTCCATCGATCTCCCGGTCGCCCACCGCCTGCTCCGGTGACATGTAGCCGGGCGTTCCAACCGCGATTCCCGTTACCGTTAGGCGGGTGCTCGCCTCGATCGCGCGCGCGATGCCGAAGTCGGTGACCATCGCACGGCCGCTAGCCTCGTCGAGAAGGATGTTGTCGGGCTTGACGTCCCGATGAATGACGCCGCGCAGATGAGCATATGCCAATGCGTCGGCGATCTCGGCGACCAGTCGCCGCACCTCATCGAGCGGCTGGCGGGGCTCGCGTGTGAGCAACATCGCGAGGTTGCCGCCAGTCACGATCGCCATGACGATGTACGCCAACCCCTCCCGTTCGCCGACGTCGTAGATCGGCACGATGTGCGCGTGTGAGAGCTGGGCCGAGGTCTGCGCCTCCCGCGTGAAGCGCGTCCGAATGGCCGGGTCGTGCGCCAGCTCTGGCGGGAGGACTTTGATCGCAACTGGCCGATTGAGACGCCGGTCGAGCGCGCGATAGACGACCGACATCCCGCCGCGGCCGATCTCGCCGTCTATCTCATATTGCAGCCCGACGGCGACACCGACCTGCTCGTGGAGAGGTTGGCTCATGCGGTATGATAGCACCGGCGGCTCGGTGGCATAGACACTGCCTTACCTCATTGAGTAGCTTCCTCGTAACCTATGGCCGGCTTTCTCAGGCGACTCTTTCCGGAAACGATCTTCGCCCGCAAGCTCGAGCCCGCCGCCGAACGGCGGCTTCGGCTCGCCCAAGCGCGCGCCGAAGAGTCTATCATCCGCGCACACGTAGACAACGCGCTGATGTTCGTAGATACGCTCGCCGAAGATCTCTCGTTCGATAGGGCGATCGACACCTACATCCGCGAGATGTCGATACCCGAACCGCTCGCCAGCACGGTTGCGACGCGCACGCTCGTTGTGCTTGGCCAGGATCTGGTGCCGTATCGGCGTCGTGCCCAGGAGTCCGACGAGTCCGAGCGTCCCAAGCTCCGGCTTGGCGAAGCCTCGGAGGCCCGCGAGCGGACGATCAAGCGGGCGTAGATCGTTGGTCCCACACCGCGAGCGCGAACAGCACGATCGTCGTCGCCGCCGAGCCAAGACACCATCGGCATAACGCGTGGATGACGAACAGCTCCAAGTACGTCAGCCAGATCGAGAACAGTAGCCCAAGGCCTGTCACATATACCAAGGTCTTCGTTAGGCGCGCCGACTTGGCGAATCGCTCCTGCACGCCCGCAAAGGACAGCACGAGGACGACGAGGTAGTAGCCGACGCCCCAGGCGGCGACCGGAAGGCCGAGAAAGTCACCCCACTTGCTCAGCTGGACGTACTCGCACGATCCGCTGCCACAGGCAAGCGTGCCGATGTAGCCCAGTTTGTAGAGCGTGAGATACAGCGAGAGGAAGACGCCGATCAGGGCGATCAGCGCCATGGCCATGCGCCGGCTCATCGAACCTAACGCTTGGTTGGGGCTTTCTTCCCGCCTGGCTGCCTCGAACTGTCGGTCGGAACTGCCATTGGCGAGCCCGACTTCGCGAGCGCCGCGTCGACGAGCGACTTGAACTCGTCGTACGTGAGCGCGCCCTCCTGAATCTTGCCGCCGATGATGAAGCTGGGCGTCGCGTTGATGTGCTGCTGGATCGCCAACTCTTCGTGCGCCTGAACCTTCGCCTGCGTCGTCTTGGTGTCGACGCACTGATCGAATTGCTGCTGGTTCAAGCCGATCTGCTTCGCGAGGCCCTTGAAGACGTCGTTAGGGCTGCTCGTCGTTTCCCCGTTCCATTGATCCTGCGCCTGGAAGAGCGCGTCGTGCATCTCCCAGAACTTCCCCTGCTCGTCGGCGCACGCAGCCGCCCGCGAAGCCGGCCAGGTGTTCCGGTGCATCGAGAGCGGAAAGTCGATGAAGCGGAATCGGACGATTCCCTTGTCGACGAGACGGGTGCGCACGTCGGGCTCCGTGAGGCTCGCGAAGCGAGCGCACTGTGGACACTCGAAGTCGCCGAACTCGATCACCTCGATCGGAGCCGCCGTGGACCCTATGACGTAACCGTTCGACTGGACCTTCGGCAGCGTGCTGTCAAATGGACTCGCGTCACGAGCCTCGGGCCGCTTTGACATCCACGTCAGCGCGCCGATGCCGGCGACGGCCACTATAGCGAGCGCCAGATAGAAGACGCGCGTCGAGTTCTTTGTCTGTTGTGGCTGGCGCTTGCCCTTGCCAGGCGTCTGCTTCACCACTCCGGATCCTCTTCCTCGTCCGGCGTCCATTCGGTCCTGTCCCATTTCGCTTTTTCGGTGTCGTTGTCCTGGGCGTCGCGCACGATCCGCCGGCTTTCGGCGATGTCCGGAGTATCGTATGTCGCTCTGACTTCGTAATGAAAGAGCTCGCTCTTCACGTCACCAATCAGACGCATCAGCTCTCCCGCCTCACCGAGCAGCCGACCCTGCGCATCCAGTTCCAGAATCCTCGAGGCGAGGGCACGCAAAAGCGCCTCGAGATTGCGCGCCCGGCCTTCGTCGTAGGTCTGTTCCGGCTGGTTCGACTCGTCCGCCATGCAGCTGGCCGTCTCGTCAGTGAGGGAGGGAAGCTATGGTCTGACCAACTTCGGTCAAGCTTGTGATTGGTGATTAGTTGTGGGTTGCTCGTGACAACCAACGACTAACTACCGCCACCAACTACCAGCCGCAGCTTGCCTTGGCACGCTTCGAGAATAGCATTGCAGCGCGGCTGGCTGGACGCCCGTCTAATGGACGATTCACCGCCGCCAAAAAGAACGCATCTGCCGCGCCGACGCGTGCACGTAATACCCTCTTTCACCGAGGAGGCTCCCCATCGACGCCGATCTGCTGCGCATTCCTGTGGGACCCGGTTCCATGCATGTGGAGCGCTACGGACATGGCGGCGCCGCCGTTCTTCTCGTTCACGGATTCGGCACCTGCAGCTTTCTCTGGCGGAACGTTGCGCCTGAGTTTGCGCTCGCCAATCGTACTGCCTTCGCCGTCGATTTGTTTGGCTACGGCGAATCCGACCGACCATTCGATGCCGACTTCGGCATTGCGGCGCAGTCGGAGTATCTCGATCGCGCGCTCACGGCCTTGCGCGTCGCGCGTGCGACCGTCGTCGGCGTCGACCTCGGCGCCGCCGTTGCGCTTCGGCTCGCCGCCACGAGACCGGAGCGCGTCGAACGCATGGTACTCGTGAACCCGATCGCGTACGACAATGTTCCGGCCGAGGATGTCAAGGAACTCCAGAAAAACACCGGTCGTTATGTGTTTCGCATTTCGCGCGGCATTCTCGGCGCCGCGCCGCTGATGCGTGATCTGCTCACGCAGAGCGTGGCCGATCCCGCGCATATGCCCGACAAGCTCGTCGCTCGGTATCTCGCGCCGTATGTCGGAAGCGAGGGACTCAGTCATCTGCAGATTCTCGCGCGCTCGATCGATGCGGAGGATCTCGATGAGATCGAGCTCTCGCAGATCGATCAGCCAACGCTCATCGTGTGGGGAGAACAGGATCGCTTTCTTCCTCCGCACGGACGTGACATGCCGGCGCCCGAGCGACTCGCGGAGGAAATTCCCGGCTGCCGATTGGTACGGCTGCCAACGATCGGTCGATTAGTCCCCGAAGAGTCGCCCGAAACGCTCGTCAATCTCGTGCTGGAGTTCGATGGTGCGAGCGTCGCATGAGACGGCCTGTCGTGATGGCAAAGCGTCGCCTGAACTTTCGTTCGGAATGACTCCTGCACGCTCTCGATTGTGAAGACTCAGCCAACGATTTCAGGTGCGAGCGCGTCTGTAGAAGGAGAGGCTGCGCCTCGTTAGATTTGTCACGGCATTTCACCCTTTAGACGCGTACATGGCCAAACAGAAGAACCGAAGCAGGAGCCCAGCGGCGGCCCCGTCGCCTTTCGAGGAGGCACGGGACGAGCTGTTTCAACACATTATGCGGTGCGGCGTCGTCGAATCCGCTCCCGAGCATCAAGGCGACTGGTTCAGCGAAACGATGCAGTACATGACTGAGCGCTTCCCCGAGCTCAGCGCCGAACAGCTCGGCGAGCTGCGAAAACTTGGCGAACGCTTCGCACAACCGCCCAAAAAGCACGATGCCGCCGACGTCTCCGCGGCTTGAGTCGTAGATCGACGCCTCCATCGCACGGATGGGGGCGTCACTCGTTAGAGCATAGTAAAACTGCTTCGACTACCGTTGCCCTCGCCGATACGGCCGGAGCACGATGCCCACGCGCGCACCTCCGCCGAGGCCGAGCTGCAATGCGGGCGTGACGCCGCTGACATGCGGCGCTTCGAGGTCGATGACGACGACGAGGTATTCACGCGTCGTTGATCCCTGCGCGAACATCGCGCTCATGCCGCCACCAATGGATAAACCCCACGTCGCGTCGTTGAACGGATCCAGCAGAAAGCGCGCGAGCGCATCGACACGAGCGCTGTTGTGATTGACGCTATCGCTTCGCGTCACCCCGCCCGCTCCGTCGATCTCCAGCCTGACGTAGAAGCCGAGCGGGATGTTCGCGCCGACTCCGCCCTGTAGCGTGCCGGAATTCACCGAGCTGACATCGATAGCATCGACGCGCAGCTCGAACGGCGGAAATGAAGGACGCGAAGCCTGTTGCGCGCCAGCGCGCGAAGGCAGCGCGAGCGCGAGGAGCGAAATGAGAAGCCAGTGAAGCTCGACGCGCGAGCGCAGTCCGTGCATGACGCAGGAAAGCTAGATGTCGCCCGGTGCGCTTTCCAGCGCGCAGCTTGCCACCATTCAGCGCGCGGCCTAGCTTGGCTTTGAACGCATCCTGTCGACCGCACGGCGCAACCCGACGGCCGGTGCCCTGACGCTTGTCTCGCGACTACCAGCACATCGTCGCCGATTTTGTCGGCGTGCCGTCGAATCAATTGGCCGATCGCGCAATGATCGGCGGCCTGGTCGTCGCCGCTGCGAGCGCGGCCGGAATGAACGCCGCTGGCCTGCCGGCGATGCGCGAAAGGAAGGCCGGCGGGCTCACCGCGGCGCTCTTGCACGACGATTGCCACATCACGGTGCATGCGGTCCCTGAGCGGGAGTTGCTGTTGGTGGACGTCCTTGCGCCCCGCACGATCGATGCATCGCGAGCGATCGACGTGTTCGCGCGCCGACTGACCGCGCGCACCGTCCATCGCGATGCGCGTGATCGCGCTTAGCGACAGCGACATGTTGAGCGTTTGCTCATGAGCGTTTGGCTCCCGCCGGCGCACCTCGCGCTCTGTCTCGTCATTATCGTCTGGGACATCGTCCTGGCGGGCCGCATTGCGCGCGTGCCGCAGGCGCCGCGCGCATTTGCGGCGCTCACCGGTCTCGCCGGGCTGCTCGTTCTGCCGGCGCTCATCGTCGCGCTCGCGACCACGACGGCGGTCACGGGTCGAGCGATCTTCTACGTCGATTGGATCTGGCCGGCGTTGCTCGCGGTGTTCGCCGCGCAGGCCGTGTATGCGTTGGCGCGTCGCGTCGTGAACCCCGCGTGGGGTATTCCGATCGCGATCTACGACGTCATCATCGCCGCCGCCGGCATCGTTCGCTACCTGGCGTCGCGCGGCGTCGAACCGTCGTATCCGTTCCTGCTGCTGCTCGCCTCGCACACCGCGGCCCTCTCGCTCGCGACGACATCGGCGGCGATCTCCAATCCGCTATACCTCAATGTGCCGATGATCGCTCCGGCGTTCCCGGCGCTGCGACCGGTGACGGCGAGCTTCCGCGCGCTACTCTCCGCCGTCGCGTTGGGTTGGTCGATTGGCATCGCTTTCCAGTTGCCGGTCGCGATCAAAGCCGTGCGCAGCTACCGCGCGCACGCGACCGATCGTCTCACCGAGCGACCCGAAGGCGATTTCTCCATCGGTGTGAAGCTCTTTCCGGACATCGGCAGTCCGCCGCCCCCACCAGCGGTCGAGAGCGACCTGGCGCTCGCGGATACGCTGACGGCCGACGTCGTCGCCGTCACGGTCGTTCCCGACGTCACGAATCAGGTCCTCGACTCACTGGCGCACGCGCTCGATCAGCTGCAACGCGACAGCACGCTGCTCATCGTCACCCTTGGCTACCGCGGCAAGCTGCTCCCGGAGTTGCGGCACGTACCGCTCGATCCGCGCACGAGGATCGCCGCGATCCGCCGGATCGTTAGGCGGTTGCGGCCGGATATTCTGCTCCCCGCCGAGGACCCCTATGGCGTTGGCGAACGGCTCCTCGGCCGCCTGCAGCTTCCGGTGTGGGAGGATTACCTCACCACCGCCGCCGCGGCGGCGAAATCCGTCGATCGGCGTATTCGCATCGGACTCTCCGCGTCCGCGTTCGATTCGCGCGACAGCGCGCTGTACGCGTGGGCCGCAGGTCCCGCGTCCCCGATCGACATTCTCGGATTCTCGCTCTTTCCCGACCGGCGCGGTGCCGAAGCAATCGATGCGTACACACGCACCGCCGATCGATGGATGGCGGTCGTCCCTCCATCGAAACCACACTGGATATTTGCTGCCGGCGGCTATCCGCTCGCGCACGGCGAAGCGAGTCAGACGCAAGCCATCTGGGACGCGCTCGCGTGGGCGACCGCGCACCCGGCGATCAAGGGCCTGGTGGTCTACGAGGCGGGCGACTACGGTCAGGCGCGCGGTCTTCGCTCGCCAAGCGGCCGCTTGCGCGAGGCGACGTTGTACGTGATGGGAGCCATGCGAGCCTTACGAGAGGCGACGGTGACGACGCCGACGCCCTGAGCACGACGTCCAGAAAGGGATTCAAACGGCCCGAGCGATGCCCCGAATGATCCCTTCGACGCGCCGATCCGGATCGAAGTTCTCTTGCGCGAGCTGCTGCATTCGCCTCGCCGTCACCGCCCTGACGTTCTTTTCGTAACTTTCGAGATCACTCAACTCGCCGAACAGCCACGCATCGACGACGTCGCCGAGCACCGAGCTCCCACTCTGCTGCTGGATCGCGTGCACGCCGATCGCGTACGTTTGCGCACGTACGAGCTCCTCGGGTGAAACCGGCTCGTCACGCAACCGCTGGAACTGCGCGAGCAGGCCGTCGCGCGCAGCGATTTCTTTCTCCGGCGATGTCGCGATGTATGCCCCGAACGTCCCTGCCGCGCGACGCGACGAGTTGAATGCGGTGACGGTGTAGCATAACGACTGCTTGTCACGCAACTCGTCGAAGAAGCGGCCTCCCAACCCACTCGCGACGCTCGCGATCATCGCCGCGGCAAATCGGTCGGGATCGCTGCGCGACGGCCCAGGGAACAGTACACCCATCGCGGTTTGCGCCTTGTCGCGCCGTTCCGCCGACGTCGTCACGCCGCTCGGCCATTCAGGAGTAACGAGACGTGGGGTGTGTCCCCGCCCCAATTCGGAGAATTCGCGCGCCGCGAGCTCTGCGAGCGCTTCGGGATCACCGTCGCCGACGATGACGACGACTGGCGACGCGCTCGGCCCAAGCACGTGCTCGCGATGCCATACGAGCGTATGCGTCCGCTCGATGGCGCGCAGCGATTCTTCCGTCCCCGTTGCCGGCACGCCGTACGAGTGACCGTGAAACGCGGCCTGAGTCGCGAGACGCATTGGATAGCGGAACATGTCGTCGCGCGCGGCGATCACATCGGCGATCGCCACGGTGCGCTCGGTGTCCAGTACGTCGTTGTCGAACGTCGGATGTTGCGCCACGTCGGCGAGCAGTGAGATCGCCGCGGCCGCGTACGATGTCGGCACCGAGATCGTCCAGCCAAAGCTGTCGGACCCCACCGAGCCACTGACACTGCCACCCAGTACTTCCGCTTCCTCGGCGATCTGGAGCGCGGTGCGGCTCACCGTTCCTTTCTGCGCCGTGCGTACCATCAGTGTCGTTAGGCCACCGCTGGCGTCCGTCTCCTCGCTCGCCCCGCCAAGAGAGAACACGCCCGCGTGCACGAGCGGCGCGGCTGCCTTGACTCGAACGAGGATGGGCAGGCCGGACCGTGATTCGTACACGTGCACGCCGGCCTCGACGCGTTGCAAACGAACCCCGGCGACGTGAGGCGCCGGCTCGCCTGGCTGATACGGCGTGCTCGCCGGCAGCCCCTCCGGATGGCCGGTGTCGACCAGCGTGAGCATCGCGCCAGCATTCTCGGCGACGATGGCGCTCCCGTTAGGCCGGTACACGATCACGCCCGCTTGTTCGGGCGACAGATACCGCGCAGCGACGTCCGCGACCTGCTCGCTCGTCGTCGTCAACAGCCGCTCGACATACCAATCGCCGAGCCGCCAATCACCCAGCGCTTCCCACTCCGCGAGATAGTTCGCCTGACCCTCCATGTCCTCCAGTCGGCGAACCCAGCGCGACTCGTACAACCGCTTGGCACGGGTGAGCTCGTACTCCCCGACTGCTTCTTCGCGCGCGCGTCGCAGCTGGTCCCAGATTGCGCGCGCCGCTTCGACCGTCGTCGCTGGCGGCGTTTCGGCATGTATGACGAAAACGCCGAGATCTGTCGGCGTGTAGTCGTACGCACTCACGGCCGACGCGAGCTTGCGCTCGCGGACGGCGCGATACAGCCGCGACGCGCGACCGGCGCCGAGAACCATCGCGAGGAGGTCGAGCGCTGGCGTGTCGATATGTAACGTGCCGGGAGTACGCCAGCCCATCGCGATCTGCGTCTGGCCGATGTCTCCCGTCATCTCGCGGTAGCGAAAGCCGCCGATGCCTTCCTCGTTAGGCCCCGGCGTACGCTGCGGCGAGCCGCCCGGAAGGACACCGTAGAGCCGCTCCACCTCTCGCATCGCGTCGTCCGGATCGATCGCCCCGACGATCGACAACACCGTGTTGGCCGGGTGATAGAAGTTTCGATAGAACCGGAGCAACGCATCGCGTGTCAACGCGCGTAACCCTGGCTCACGGCCGATGCGCCACCGTCGAATGCGATGCTTGTCGTGGAGCAACTCGTATAACGTCTCCGTTGCCACGGCCGGCGGACTGTCAGCCTTTCGCTTCGCCTCCTGAATGATCACCTCGAGCTCGCGCGCCAACTCGTCCGTGTCGATGAGTGAATTGGCATATGCGTCCGCCTGGACTTCGAGTCCCTGCCGGAATCCCGTCGCCGGAAGAACCGTGTAGTAGCTCGTGTGATCGTAAATCGTCGCCGCGTTCAGGTACCCGCCAACGGCCTTCGTCTGCTTGGCAACCTCGCCGACACCTCGCGTTGGCGTGCCCTTGAAGTACATGTGCTCGAGCACGTGGGCGATGCCGACGACGTCATCCGTCTCGTCGAAATAACCCGCGCTCACGAATGTCACGATCGCGACGACGGGCGCGGAAAAATCGGGCTTGATCAAAACCTTCAGGCCATTCGGCAGCACCGTTCGGTGCACGCTCGCAGGCTCGATGGCAAACAGCGTCGCAGCGGTGGTCATGTGAACAAGCTAATCGCCCGAGCCATCACATCACTGCGTCGCCAGCGAACGCGTGCGGAGTATCCAGAGTCCGATGAGAAAGCATGTCGCTCCGTAGGCCGTCAGCCAGACTTGTGTCGTCCAGGGGAAGCTCGACGTCGTTCCCGCCACGTACGCATACAACTCCGAGGTTCGGTGCATCGGAGGAAGCAGATGGACCAGCCAGCCCCTGATGCCTGGATCCTCACCCCACATGCCCCAGCCGAGCGACGACACGATCCCGACAGTCACGAGCGACAACCAGTCGAAGCGCCAGATGGTCGACAGCATGAAGCCGATGCCGCCGAAAGCGACGTACATCGCCGCAATGACCGGAATGAAGCTGAGCGGTACTATCGGGCGCACGAGAAGCGCGAACGCGAACAGCAGGAGGAGGCTCACCGTCAGCAGCCCGCTCCCGTTCGCGATGAAAGCGTTCGTGTAGAAGCGCGGCGCGCTCACCGGCTTCGCGAAGTAGAACCGGAAGTAGCCGGTCTTCCGGTCGGTGGCGACGATACCGTTCGTCGCGAAGAGCGTCCCGAGCAGAATGAACGAAGCCATCGAGTCGCTGAAGAAACCCTGCACCACCGTCATTGGCAGCGTCGATACCGTGTACACGCGGCTATTCGTGAGGGAGCCGTTGAGAATCGGCATCAACGTAAGGTACGCATACATGATGAGCACGGCGGTCGTGGCTGGCGCCTGATGCAGCATGTAGTCGTGATACTGCCACCAGAAGTACCGTCCGAGTCGAGCATCGCGTGGCTTTGTCATGCGCCCTCGACCGCTTGCCGAAACTCGCGCTCGAGCGACGAGTACACTGGCGCGACAGACGCGATGAGTACTCCACGTTGGAGCAGAGCATGCAACGACTGATTGAGCGACGCGAGCGTCATCGGTGGAAGCTCCAACTCGTCCACGGCAACATCGCGCGCGTTCGGCAACAACTCCCGCGCCGTGGCCGTGCCCTGTGCGATGACGATGCGATACGGAATCGCTCCCGCATCAGCGCCGGTCGCACGCGTTTGCACCACGCGCTGCACACGCCCGTGATCGATGATCGCCACTCGATCCGCGATCCGCTGCAGCTCGTCGAGATTGTGCGACGCGATGAAGATCGCGCGCTCGGCGCTTCGCAAATCGGCGACGATCTCGCGAAAGCGTTGCGTCCACACCGGATCCAGACCGTGCGTCGGCTCGTCGAGTATCACCAGCTGCTCGTCGTGCAACAGCGCCTGCGCCAACCCGACTCGCTGAAGATTTCCCTTCGAGAGCTGGCGTATCTGCTTGCCCCAGTGTTCGGCCAGCCCAAGCCGATCCACCAGCTCCACGATGCGTCCCCGCACCTGCGCCGGCTCGATGCCGGCGAGCAGCGCATACCGCGAGAGAGCTTCCTCGAGCCGCCATCGTGGCGGAATCGTTACGATCTCGGACAGATAACCGACGCCATGTCGCTCGACGAACTCTCGCGGACGATGACCGCCGATCGCGATCACCCCGCTCGTGGGCTTCAAGTACCCGAGGAGGAGCGCGATGAGCGTACTCTTACCAGCTCCGTTGGGCCCGGCGAGTCCGAAGACCTCGCCGGCCTGAATCTCGAGGCTGACGTCGACAACGGCCTCGACACGTCGGCGAAATCCGCGGTAGGTCTTGCCGACGCGCTCGAAACGGACGAACGGAGAACCGGCCAGTGGGCTTCGCTCGTTAAGGGTGCGGCGCACCCGTCGGTGGTATCGTCATGCCCGGTGCCGGCTGCCCCGTCATCGGAGGAACCTGGGCCGTCGCGCATCGGCTCCAGTCTCCCTGGCCGGCTCGATTGAGCCAGACCTGCGCCTCGGTGGACCGGCCGAGCCGCATCATTGTGCAGCCGAGATAACCCATCGCCATGTGATCGCTGGTGTCGGCTGTTACCGCTCGCGTCAGAAAACGACGCGCGAGATCGTAGTTTCCAGCGCTCAGCAAATACAGACCGAGCTCACGCAGCGCCACCGCGTTCTGCGGACCTAACGAGACTGCCGTCTGGGCTTCTTGTCCGGCAATAGTCATGTTGCCGACTTCCCGGGCCATCCGCGACAGATAGACGTGGGGAAGCGGATCGTTCGGGTTGTCGCGTGCCGCCTTCGTGAACTCACCAACAGCCTGCTCGCGTTGACCACGCCGATAGGCATCGATACCAGACTGCAGTGCGTCGTTTTTCTTTCCGAACCAGCCTTGTGAGTACGCGCCAAAACCCAAACCGACGAGCAGCAATACGACGACGCCGGCGAGCACCGCCTTGATCCATGGCTCGAGGCCGTCGCGCGGCGGCGGAACGCGCTCGGGTGCGCCGAGCGGGGAGCTGCGCATTCCCTCGGTGTTGAGTGTGATCGGCGCCGGTGCCACCGCGCCCGCCTGATCCGCCATCAATCCCGATTCAAACTTGAGAAACGCATCGCGGGCGGCGTCGAGATCGGCGGGCGTCGGCTCGTAATCGGTCGCGTGCGCGCGCTCGCTCGCGGCGTGAAATTCCGCCAGCGCGTTCGCTTGCTCGAATGAGAGCAGCTGACGCTGTCGTGCCTCGCGAAGGAGCGGCTGGCCACTCAACGTGGTGCCCCCTACGAGCGAACGGAGCGCGGTTTCCACCGCGCTCCAGCTCTCCATCAAGTCCGCCGCAAGCTCTTCGAAGTGGCGCGACTGGTCCAACCGAGCGATCGCCGGTCGAGCGCGATCGAGGGCGGCCAGCGCGCTTCGTCGCGCGACGTCGGTCACCGGACGATTCGGAGGAGACCTGCGTCCGCGCTGCCCTTGATGAAGCTCTCCGCGTCGTGCGTCGGAATCTGGACGCCCGTCTCCCGGAAGCCGCGTCGCGCCGCGCGACGCATGAAGTCATCCATCGTGTGCGTTGGATCGCCTAACGTGTCACGCATACGCATCACGATCTCTTCCCACGATCCGGCGAACTTGCTGCCGTCTCGAGCAACGATCTGGTGCGCCGCATCGGCTTCCTCCTTCTGCTCCGCCAAGCCGCTGAGCAGCGTGCCGAAAAGCTCGAGCTGCCCGCGAGCGATCTGTGCCTCGCGTGAGCTCTCGTCGGCGCTATGCCGTGGATCGAGCTCCAGCAACAGCTCGTCGACGTCGTCGAGATCGGCCGCCAACTCCGACAGACGCTCGTCCCACGGCTTCAACTCCGGATCCTGTTCCGAGACCTTGTAAAGCGTTCGCTTCAACTCGATCAGCCGCCAGATCCCGAGTTCGTCCCAGTGATCATCCGGAGTGGTCTGCTCGAGATGATACAAGGCCGCCTCATACTCCCCGCGATCATACAGGATGTTCGCGAGATAGATGCGCGCTTCGGAATGCTCGTTGTCCAGCTGCAGCGAGCGACGCAGCGATGCGAGCGCACCGTCGTCGTCGCCCAGGCGATGCTGCGTGTAGCCGACGCACGACACAGCCTCTGCCGAATCGGGCGACTGCTGTACTGCCGTCTCGAAAAACTCCTTCGCTGACTCGAAAAAATCGGAACGCTCGCGGACGGAACCCTCGCGGAATAGCGCTCGACCGATTTGCAGCATCAGGTCGATGTCGTCGCCATAGCCCAGCTCCATCGTCCGATAGAAGCAGCGCAGGGCCGCTTCGTCCTGGCCCAGCTTCAGCAGCGATTCGCCAAGCCCGGCCAATCCATCCTCGTGCTCGGGCTCGAGCACCAGCGCGTCTTCGAAGCTACGACGCGCCCAGGCGAACTCTTCACGCGCCAGCTGGGCATACCCCACCCCGATGTGCAGCTCCACGGCGTTCGGATAGAGCGCGAGTCCCTCTCGGAGCACACGCAGCGCTTCCTCGTACTGACCTTCATTGTAAAGCTGATGGGCGCGCTCGTCGTACTCTTCCGAACTCAGGAACGGGGTGGGCATCGTGAGCAAGCCTCCAGCTCTGAGGATGTTCCTTGCCTATAGTACCCGGCGTTTCCGTCAAGTTCAATGGTGTTGCTTGGGCGCGAATTCACCGCAACAAAACGCACGCACGATGCTGCATTAGTGATCGCGCATCGCCCATCAACTGCACCGAATTCCGTCACTGTCACATCTTATTACGCCGCAAGCGAACGCGCGATATCCGCTGCAAGCGCCGCGTTGTTCTCCAACAGCGCAAGGTTGACGTCGAGCGACCTTCCATTAGTCAAACGACTGACTGCCTCCAGGAGAAACGGCGTGAGCGTAGGTCCTTCGATGCCCTTGCGTTCTGCATCCAGCAACGCTTGCGCAATCGCGCGCTCGACGTCCGAGCCTGGCATAGCCTGCTCCGCCGGGGGAGCCTGCACGACCAACACACTTTCGCCGTTGCCAAGCGACCAGTGGCTGCGCGCTATGGCCGCAATCTCATCGGCCGTGTCGCAGCGCACATTCAGCTGAATCCCGGTCTGCGCGGAAAAAAAGCCCGGGAGCTCGCTCGTCCGATATCCAATCACCGGGATGCCGAGCGTCTCGAGTCGCTCCCACGTTGCCGCGAGATCCAGAATCGACTTCGCCCCGGCACACACGACGACGAGACGCGACCGCGCAAGCTCGAGAAGATCGGCTGATTCATCTCGCACCTGCGCGTTGCGCTCGAGCTCTCCGCGAGTTCGTCGATGAACTCCACCGATGCCACCGGTTGCGAAGACGTGAATGTTCGCGAGCCGAGCGAGCACAAGCGTTCCCGCTACCGTCGTGGCGCCGTCGGCGCGCAGCGCCATCGCTGCACCAAGGTCGCGACTACTCACCTTTCGTACGCCGTCGCGACAGAGAAAGCGTTTCAGGTCTTCGCCCTCCAGACCGATCGTCGGACGACCGCGTGAGATCGCGGTGATCGCTGGGACGACGCCACGTTCCTCCACCGCTCCGAACATGCGCCGAGCTGCGTTGGCGTTTGCCGGTATGGGAAGACCTTGCGCGAAGACCGAGCTCTCCAGCGCTACAACAGGCTCCTGGTGATCGAGTGCGTGTCGAACCGGCGGCGAGAAATCGAGCGTAATGTCAGTGCGCACGCCGATAAGCTAAGACGTCGCCAAAGCGTCAACTCGATCCTGCCAGGCTCGAGCGTTGGGATGCGCCGGCAGGCCTCGCGCTGAGAATCAATCGGTCCGGCGCGTCGCCGAAGTAGCGGACGGGCCAACAGGTTGTGAGCGTGAGCAGCCGCTGCTTCGACCCGAACAGCGCCGGCGTGGCGCGGCCGACGATTCGTCGCTCGACAATGACCCAGGAATCGGTCGAGTGACCCGTTTCCGTGCGGATGGTGTCGCCAAGCTGTAGTTCGTCCAGCCGTCGGAAATGCCGGTCACGATGCGCCGAAATCACCGAATTGCCGGTCATTCCCGGAAGCGCGCTTCCGGGTAGATGACCTGGGCCGGCATTGAGCTCGTCGTCGCCGACTCCCTCGATGACTATCTCGTCGAGGTGAATGCGCGGAATGTGCAGGCGGGCGACGGGCGCTCCGATCGCCACATGATCGATGCCCAACATCCGATCGCCGGCTCGCGCTCGCGCCTGCGATACAAGTGCCTGCGCCTGCTGCTCGTTCCATTGCCGGCGCATCGAGTCTGCGCGAAGGGCACCGGAGGTGTACTTCGCGCCAGCGTACACAAGCATTGCGACGCCGAGGACGCACAACGTCGCACCGAGCGTCCGTCTCGTCAGCTCGAAGCGGGACTCCATCATGTGACCGCTACGTGCCCCGCGGGCGCAACCGAAGCACCAGGACCCCGACGGCGACGAGCCCTACTCCGACGACGAGCAGCGTCGGCAGCGACGTCGCCGTATTCGGCGCAATCGCGCCGCTCGAGAACGTCGTCGTCGAGCGCGCTCGTGCTGGCGCAGGTCGCGGCGGCAACGTTGTCGTGTCGACGCTCGCAAGCGCCGTGTCAGCAATGGACACCGCTGGCGTGCTCGTGCCGGCCGCCGAGTCCACCCACGTCTTCATCTCCGTTAGGCTCATTCGGCTCGCGCTGTCGGCGCGCGCTTTCGCCACGGTCGCTGGCGACTTCGGCCTGGCCGTGTCGGCAGCGGCCCTGCGCGGCGGAGCGACGTACGTCGTGAACTGCGCCGGAAGCAGTGCCGGCACCAGCAGTGCCGCGCCGGAGAGCGCGATTGCAGTCGTTGCTGAGCGTAGCCTCACGGGAATCCTCCGAATCATCGACTCCATTGGTGGCATAGGTCGTGCCCGGCTGTTGTTCAACGAGAATCGTCGGCGTGCTCCGGCTTGCGCGGCCACGTTCTCAGTATCGCCTCTCCGATCTTGCCGAGCGCGAGCTGTGCCTCGTTGTCCACGACCCATCGCGTATCCGCATTTTGTTTCGTGAGCGCGCACGCGACGACTCGGCTCTGCAGCCGAAAGAGTGCGCACTCGGTCCGCACCGAATCGGTTGCGCCCGTCTTATGAGGCACCGCCAATCCGGACACCGTTCGCTGCATGCTCTCCATATCCTCATTGTTCGCGAGAATATCGAGCATCGCCGAGTCTGCCTTTGGACTCACTGCCTTGCCGTTCGCCAGCATCTCGAACAAGCGCGCCATTTCGTTCGGTGTCGTGACGCCGAGTCCGTATTTCGCGGAGCTGTCCATGGCCACACTCGCTATCCGGAGGAACACTTTCGAGTGGACCTTCGTGTGTGGGAGTCCGAGAGCTTCCATTTTCTGCCACACGCGGCGAATGACGATCTTGTCGAGCAGGAGATTGGTCGCCGTGTTGTCGCTCAGAATGCTCATCAACACCGCTGCGTCGTGCACGCTCAGCGTCATTCCCGGATGCATGAACTGCAACACGCCCGATCCTGGCACCTGATCGATTTTGAGCAGTGTGAGCTGATCGTCGAGCGAGATCTGCCCCTTCTCCGACAGGTCGTACAGAGTGACGAGGATCGGGACCTTGATCAGACTCGCCGTCGAGAAGGTCTCGTCGCCCCGAAGCGTTAGGCGTTCGCCGGTATCCAGGTTGTCGATCGAGTAGCCGAGCACGCCGTGAAAGTGCCGGCTGAGCGAATCGAGCGTTCGGTGCAGCGCGATCGTATCCGCGCGCTGCGCTTCGACGGGTGAGGGAGCGAATACCGCTGATGCAGCGATGGCGACGGCGGTTAGGCGCGCGAGGAAAGACATTGGTGGATCAGGTTGAAGGTTGATGCTCACGCCAGTCGCCCGACTCGAGAATGTCGGCGATCATCGCCACCACGCGCTCGAGCTCCGCGTCGCTCGTGTAGAAGTGGGGCGCGACACGGATGCCGGCGTTCGGTCGATAATCGACCAACACATCGTTTGCGAGCAGAGTCTCCGACACTTCGTGTCCGTGCGGCACATCCAACGCCACCGTGCCGCCGCGCCGCTCCGGATCGCGCGGCGCGGTGACGCGAAAGCCATGCGCATCAGCGAGCTCGATCAGGCGCGCCGTCTGGCGCATGCTCTTCGCGCGAATCCGATCGATGCCAGCGCGACGGATGATGCGCGGCCCTTCGATCGCGGCAAAGAGCGCCGGAACCACCGGCGTACCGCCGAGCCACCGAAACGCGTCGTCGGCGTATTCCATCGTTTTCTCGAAAGCGAACGGCCGCGCGTGTGCCTGCCAGCCGGTGAGCGCCGGCGATAGGCGGTCCGAGACGTGTGGTGCGACGTAGAGAAAACAGCCGCCAGGGCCACCGCACAGCCATTTCAGCACGCCGCCGGTCAGGAAGTCGACTCCGAGTCGCCGCACGTCTACCGGCATGACCCCCACCGAATGGAAGGCATCCAGGGACACGAGCGCGCCGACCTCGTGCGCGCGCCGGCAGATCGCCTCCGCAGCCATGACGAACGCCGAGCGAAAGAGCACGTGTGAGATCGCGACGAGCCGCGTGCGCTCGTCGATCGCCCCGAGGAGCCGCTCCGTATCGATGGAAATGCCATCCTCGCTGGGCACAACGTTGATTCTCGCACCGAGGCGCTTGGCGAGCGACTCGTACACGTAACGGACCGAAGGAAAGTCGAGCTCGGTCATCACGATCGTATTGCGAGGCGCTGAATACTCGAGCGACGACAGTACCGTCGCCTGGCCCATCGTGACGTTAGGCACCATCACGACTTCGCCGGGGCCCGCGCCGATCAGTGGCGCGATCTCGTCGCCGACGTCGACCGGCTTCCGCCACCATCCGTGCTCCCCGGCCCACGCGCGCACGCCTAGCTCAGCCCACTCGTCCACGTATTCGGCGAGCCGGTCGGGAACAGCCCGCGGCATCGCGCCTAATGAGTTCGACACGAGATACGTGGTGCGCTCGAGGATTGGAAACTCCCCTCGAAACGAGAGCAGCGGATCGCCCATCAATCCCCGACCGACTCGGCGATCGCTGGGCCGCGGCGCGACCGCGCGACGCCGAACACGACAACCGCCGCGGCCACGACAACGAGCACCGCGAGCCATTCGCCCCGCTGGAGCGTCGCCAGTAGGGCCACGAGGATTGCCAGGGCCAGCCAAGGTACGAGTCCGGCCGCCGGGATGCTGAAGGGAACGCCACCTGCGCGCACGTCACGTCGACGCAACGCCACCGTCGCCAAACAACAGGTCGCGTACACGAGCAGCACCGCTCCATTCGCCACGATCGCGAGCTTCTCGAAGCTTCCGGAGGCCGCGAGCAGCGCGACCAGCACCGCTTGAATCGCGATCGCTCGGTACGGCGTACGGAAGCGAGGATGTACGGCAGCAACGCTGCGGGGCAGGAATCCGTCGCGCGCGAAAGCGAAGAGCATTCGCGGCACGGCGAGGGTCATCCCGCTGACATAACCGAACATGCTCACGGTCGATCCAACGAGGATCAGCGTGCGTCCCCATGGACCGAAAACGGCGCCCCCCGCGTCCGCGACTGGCGTCGTCGACGTCGCGAGGCTCGCGCCGAGAACACCCTGGGCCACGATCTGCACGGCCACGTATAGCACGGCGATCGATGCGATCGCGAGAAGCACTGCGCGCGGCACCGTGCGCGCGGGATCCTTCACCTCTCCGCTCGGGACCAGCGCCGTCTCGACGCCCAGGAAAGCAAAGATGAGCAGGACGGAGCTTCGACCGATCGCGCCAACCGAGGGCGCTTCACGCCAGATCAGGTGTGTGCGCTGCAGGGCGAATGCACCAACGACAACTAGAACGGCCAGCGGCAGCAGTTTGGCAATCGTCATCGCGGAGTTGAACCGGCTTGCGCCGCGAACGCCCCGAATGTTCAACGCCGTCAGCCCGCCGAGGATGATCAACATCACAATCACGCGAGCGACTGTCGAAGTGATTGGTGGTGCGAACGCCGCGAGGAGCGCTACGAGCGAATCGGCGAAGAAGCTCGTAACAGCAGCGAGTGCCGCCGTGACTCCAGCCCACAGCAACGCGCCACTCAGGAATCCGACGAATGGCCCGAACGCCACCTCGACGTACGCATACGGTCCACCGGTCAGGGCAACACGACTTCCCGCCTCGGCGAAACAGAGCACGATGAGGCCCATGGCGATCGCGCAAACGACGTATGCGATCGGTGCGGCGGCGCCAAGCGATGCCGCGACCCCTGATGGCAGACGAAAAATGCCGCCGCCAACCGTTACGTTGACGATGGCCGCGGTCAGTCCCCAAACGCCGACGGCGCGAATCAGTGCGCCATCTGGCGCAAGCTCGCGCTCGTCTCGTGTCTCATGGTCGCGCATCGCCCTCAACACTAGATCGCGCTACGAGCGTGCGCCACCGGCTCGATAATCGCGAATCGCCGTTGACGCCAGCGGCGGGATAGGCGTCATCTTTCTGGGCAGATTCGCGGAATGGCGCGGATCTTTCGCCGTTTCACGAGACCTCGAAAGGAGAAAGCGATGAACGTACGATCTCGTGCTGCCCTGCTATCACTATCCGTATTCGCCCTCGTCCTGCGTGCTCCCGCGAGCCAAGCGCAGTCGCTCACCGATACTTCATTCTTCAACCGGCCTGTCTCTTCCGCGCCGGTCGCGCAGAACGTCGGTCCCACGCGCGCAGCGCTGAGCGTCGCGGTCCAGCAGAGTATTCCGCCCTTGACCTCACCGTCGGCCGCGAGTGGTGCTGGTCTGACCCAATCGCAAGCACTCATGATTGTTGGCGGCGCGGCCATTCTCGTCGGCGCGATCGTCGGCGACACAGCTGGTGACGTCTTCATGGTCGGTGGTGCCGTCGTTGGGCTGTACGGCTTGTATAGGTATCTGCAATGACTGTCCGCCCAAAAGGAAAGATGGAGCCCAAGAACGCACGATGGTAAAACAGACCGGCGGCAATAGCGGCAAGCGCGTGGCGCTCGTGTTGGGTGGCGGCGGAATGAAGGGTTTTGCGCACATCGGTGTGCTCCGCGCTCTCCAGGAAAAAGGAATCAAACCGACCGTATACGCGGGCACGAGCATCGGCGCGCTCATCGCCGCTGCTGCCGTCGGACGCATGCCCGTCGAGGAGATGGCGCGCCGCGCGGAGAGCCTCCGCCGCCGCGATCTCTTCCGCATCAATCATTTTGGAATGCTCCTCGAGCGAATGCGGTCTCCATCGATCTATCTCGAGGAGCCCCTCCGTGATCTCTGTCGCAGCATCGTCCCCGCGCTGAAGTTCAGCGATCTCGGTGCGCAATTGCTCGTCAATACCGTCGACATCACGCGCGGCACACAGCTCGTGTGGGGCTTGCCCGGGTTGCGTGACGTATGGGTGCAGGATGCGGTGTATTCGTCGTGTGCGCTGCCTGGTTTCTTTCCGCCGGGCGAAGTGGGTGGCCGCCTCTGCGTCGATGGCGGCGTGATCGACAATCTGCCGGTCGGTGCGGCCTCGGTCGACGCGGACGCCGTGATCGCGGTCGACGTCGGGAGCTCCGATCTCTCACCGACGAATGACATCGTGACACAAGGGTTCGCGTCGATCTACATGCGTGCCGCGACGACGATGATGCACGCGCTGCAGCAGTATCCGCTGGTTCGCTGGGACAGGCCGCCCATGCTTCTCATTCGTCCGAAGCTCGGCCAGGATTGGCTCTCGTTCGGCAACGCGGCGGCGAGCATGGACGAAGGGTATCGTAAGGCATCGCTGGCCCTGCAGGACTTCGACGCGGTCCTCGAACAGCCGGGCGGCGTTTATCCCCGCCGACGCGTCGCGATCGAGGTCGACAAGGATAAGTGCATCGGGTGCGGCCTCTGCGTGGCTCTCGCGCCCGCGGTCATGGGAATGGACGGGAGCGGCAAGGCGTTCGCGCGATCGCGCACCGCGGATTGGTCGACGGCCGACGGCGATTTCGTTCATCACTGCCCGACATGCGCGATCGAAGTGCGAAAGATCGAGCGCCTAACGCCGTCGTCGTCGAACCCGGCGCAGCGTGGTCCGACAGAGGCCGACGCGGCATAAACTCGACCGTCATCCCGAGCGCAGCGAGGGATCTGCTTTATCGGCCCCTCGAAGACCAACGCTTTGCGACTTTTTTCAAAGCTCGTGGACGCTCTTCTGTTTTGTCCGGCGGTGTCCGTGCTGTTGTCCGGCCCTGTCCGTTTTCCCCCTGTAGATCCTTGTTAGGCACTTGATTTCAAGAGCGAGAAAAAAGCCGATCCTCGTCGCTCACGAGGACAACGCTGCGACGACGAGCCGCTCGTAGGCCGTCACCGCCGCTCGCAGTTCCTCGATTCGCACATGCTCATCGTCGCGATGTGCGACGTGAATCGATCCCGGCCCGAACAGATG
The DNA here is from genome assembly GCA_036496605.1 of Gemmatimonadaceae bacterium. Classification (NCBI taxonomy): domain Bacteria; kingdom Pseudomonadati; phylum Gemmatimonadota; class Gemmatimonadia; order Gemmatimonadales; family Gemmatimonadaceae; species Gemmatimonadaceae bacterium. The sequence continues at coordinate 209,969 of DASXKV010000033.1, forward strand.
CGGCCGTCCCCACTCGCCGAGCTCGGGAATGTCCGTCGCGAACGCGGCAACCGACGTCGCGAAACCGGGAACGACACCGAGCCTGACCGGTGGCACCGTCGGTCCGCGCTCGATTTCGGCGCGACCCGCGGCCCATCGCTCGATCGACTGCCACACCTCGTCAGGCGACGTGACGAGGCGAATCATCAACCGGGCCTCCGCCTCGGGCGCCATCACGTTGTCGGCAATGCCGCCAGCGAGATGACCGATGTTGACTGTCGTCTCGCCGAGTAACTCGTCGCGCGGAAATTCGACAGTATCGAGCGCTGCGAGCAGGTGGACCAGCTCGCGGGTCGCCGACCGGCCCAGATGCGGATACGCGGAGTGCGCGGCCTGCCCGGCAACGCGAATGAACACGCGCATCGCGCCTTTGGTCCCCACCGCGAGCGTGCTCTCGGTGGGCTCTCCGTTGATGAGTACTCGCGAATCGACCGGGGCCGCCCCACGACGGGCCCGAGCAAATTCGTTCGCGGCATGTGCGCCGTCGTGCGTCGTCTCCTCGCCGACGACGAAGAGGAGCCCCACAGGCACGCCGCGCTCGCGGAGTCGTTCCGCGGCGCAGACCATCGCGGCCGCGATGCCCTTCGCGTCGCACGACCCGCGACCATGTAACGTTTCGCCAACGAGGCGCGGCGGAATGAACGGCGGGACGGTGTCGAGGTGCGTGGAGAGCGTAACACGCGGAAAGTCATCTCCCGGGGCGGGTGCGGCGAATACATCGTCGCGCCCGGCTGACACCGGTATGCGCCGCACCGACCATTCACGCCCGGCCAAGAAGCCGTGCATCCAATCGATCACCGCACTCTCACGACCGCTGGTAGAGTCGATCTCCATGATGCGTGCGGCAAGATCGACCGGATCGATGACGTCGAGATCTGACACGGGTCTCGGGGAGCGAGATGGGAGAACGATCGCGCGCAAGCTAGCGATGTGGATCGGTGGCCAACAGCGCGCACCGCACTGCGTCCCGTCGCGCTAGATTGCGTTTCAGCCTGTCGTCGACCGTGCGCCGGCGACAGTGGCTCCGTCCGAAACCTCGAAGCGGTCCTCGCGGCCGTAGCGAGAGAGCAAATGCCTTCCAATTCCTTTGGCAGTCGCGCAACGCTCGACGTCGATGGTCAACGATTCACCATTTTTCGTCTGGACGTCCTACGCCAACTCCGCGGAAACACCGCTGACCGGCTCCCTTTCAGCCTCAAAATCCTTCTCGAGAACCTGCTACGAAACGAGGACGACGCGTTCGTAAAGCGAACCGATGTCGAAGCATTGGCGACGTGGAATGTTCAAGGCAGGGTCCAGAAAGAGATCGCGTTTCGTACGAGCCGCGTCCTGTTGCAAGACTTCACTGGCGTGCCCGCCGTCGTCGACCTCGCCGCGATGCGCGATGCGATCGTCAAGCTCGGCGGCGACGCACAACGCATCAATCCGCTCCAGCCGGTCGACCTCGTCATCGATCACTCGGTGCAAGTCGACGAATACGGTACGGACGCCGCGTATCTCATCAATACCGGCCTCGAGGTCGATCGCAATAAGGAGCGATACGTCTTCCTTCGATGGGGCCAGGAAGCATTCCGCAACTTCCGCGTCGTGCCTCCGGGCACCGGCATCTGTCATCAGGTGAATCTCGAGTATCTCGCGAAGACGGTGTTCACGTCGAAGGAAGACGGCGAGACGATCGCATATCCCGATTCGCTGGTCGGCACGGATTCGCACACGACCATGGTGAACGGTCTCGGCGTGCTCGGTTGGGGTGTTGGCGGCATCGAAGCCGAAGCCGCCATGCTCGGCCAGCCTGTGTCGATGCTCATTCCCGAAGTGGTCGGCTTCAAGTTGCACGGCCGACTGCCCGCGGGCGCGACGGCAACCGACCTCGTGCTCACGGCAACCCAGATGCTTCGGCAGAAGAAGGTCGTCGGCAAGTTTGTCGAGTTTTATGGAACGGGCCTGACGGGCCTGCCGCTCGCGGATCGCGCGACCATCGCCAACATGGCGCCCGAGTATGGCGCGACCATGGGCTTCTTCCCTGTCGATGAGGAAACGCTCAAGTACCTGCGCCTGACTGGTCGACCGGAGGCACACGTTCGGCTCGTCGAGGCCTATACGAAGGAGCAGGGCCTCTTCCGCACCGACGCGACGCCGGACCCCGTGTTCAGTGACACGCTGGAGCTCGATCTCGGTACGGTGGAACCGAGTCTCGCTGGCCCCAAGCGTCCGCAGGACCGAGTACCGCTGCGGGCCGCGAAGCAGATGTACCGCGACGCGTTGGAGACAGACCTCGCCAAGATTGGCTCGCCGGCCGGCGGCAGCGATGCGAGGCGCGCGTCACAGGAGGGCGGATCAGCTGCGGTGGCGGGCACCGCGGTCCTCGACGAGCCAGCCGCGGAACAGGCCGGCGTCAAGGTAGAGTATAAGGGAGAGACCTTCACGCTGCGCCACGGTGCTGTCGTCATCGCCGCGATCACCAGCTGCACGAACACGTCGAACCCCGCCGTCATGCTTGCCGCGGGCATGCTCGCGCGCAATGCGGTGAAGCGTGGCCTAACGGTGAAGCCGTGGGTCAAGACGTCGACGGCGCCAGGCTCACGTGTCGTATCCGAGTACTACAAGGCATCTGGCCTCCAGCAATACCTCGACAAGCTCGGCTTCCAGATCGTCGGCTATGGCTGCACGACGTGTATCGGTAACTCCGGCCCATTGCCGGACCCGATCGCGAAAGCGATCGAAGATAACAAGCTCGTCACCTGCGCCGTGCTGTCGGGCAATCGCAACTTCGAGGGCCGCGTGAATCCGTTGACGCGCTTCAACTATCTCGCGTCACCACCGCTCGTCGTTGCCTACGCGCTGGCCGGGCGCATGGACATCGATCTCACGAAGGAGCCGTTAGGCGTTGGTCGCGATGGACCCGTGTTCCTCCGCGACATCTGGCCAGCGCCTCCCGAGGTACAGGACGAGATCAATCGCAGCGTCAAGAGCGATTTTTTCAAAACGCAGTACGCCGACGTATTTCGCGGTGATGAGCTCTGGCAAAAGCTCGAGGTGCCGCACGGTGAGACGTTCGCGTGGGACGGCAATTCCACCTATGTGAAGAATCCGCCGTACTTCAGCGGCATGGGCATGGAAGCGCCGGGCGTTCGCTCGATCACCGGAGCACGCGCGCTCGCATTGTTAGGCGACTCGATCACCACCGATCACATCTCGCCCGCGGGCAACATTCCCGGCGCGAGTCCCGCAGGGAAGTGGCTCGTCGCACATGGCGTGCAGCGAAAGGATTTCAATTCCTATGGCGCCCGCCGCGGGAATCACGAGGTGATGATGCGTGGCACCTTCGCCAACATCCGCCTGCGGAACGAGATGGTGCCTGGTACGGAGGGTGGCTACACGGCGCTGACACCCGGCGGCGAGCCGACGTTCATCTACGACGCGGCGATGGAGTATCAGAAACATGGAACGCCGCTCGTCGTGGTGGCCGGCAAGGAATACGGCACCGGCTCGTCACGTGATTGGGCGGCGAAAGGCACGATCCTCCTCGGGGTCCGCGCCGTGATCGCCGAATCGTTCGAGCGAATCCACCGGTCCAACCTCGTTGGTATGGGTGTGCTTCCACTGGAGTTCACGAACGGCGAAACTCGCCAATCGCTGAACCTCTCCGGCTTCGAGACGTACGACATCGTCGGCCTCGACGCGTCGCTGCGGCCTCGCGCCGCGCTCGTCGTTCGCGCGAAGGATTCGAATGGTACGAAGGAATTCAAGGTTCTCGCGAGAATCGATACGCCGGAAGAAATGCAGTATTACCGCCACGGCGGCATTCTCCCATATGTCTTGCGCCAGCTCGTTGGGCGCCGATGATGCATTTTGTGCCGCACAATTCCCGTCGCACTTCGCAACCCGCCGCGCGGCGCCCCATGACGTACCGTGCGGGCGGGTACGCACTCCGGTTCGCGGCTGCCGCGCTCTGCCTAACGGCCACGCTCTCCGGGTGCTTCCTGCGCAAATACGTGTATCGCCCAACGCTCGTCGCGAACGCGATTGGCGACTCCACGACCACCTTCTCCGACACGCGCGTCCACGTCTACCGTGGCGATGAGTACGAGATCTATGGGCCAACGGCGCTCTCGGTGAGTGTGGCCGAGCAACAGATGAATCGCGCCTATCGAGAGTTCAGCAAGCACTTCGGTGTCGAGGGACCGCCGATGGTGCTCGTCGTTGCCGATAGTGCGTTCGCGATCTCTCCCGGCGATGCCGGACTGTTCGCCAAACGACGAATTCACACGTTCGTCTACGTCCGTCCGCATAGCCTGCGAGACATCGAGGGCGTCGCGCCTGACACGCCAGAAGACGAGATCTGGCCCGTGTCCTCGCGCGTCGCGCGTGAGTTGCTCACCGCCTATATCTCGGCGCGGCGACATCTTCCGCCCGCCATCGAGACCACCACGCACGCGGGCGACTATCACACGGATCCGCTACCCATCTGGTTCGTGGACGCCGTTGTCGCGCTGCTCAGCGACCCGGGCGCTCCCGATCGCATCATGGACTACCTGAAGGATCACCTCGGCGACGCGCCGCCGGTGGCCACGCTCCTCGACATGCGACCGCCTAACGCGGGTGTCGTCGATACCATCGCTGCGTCGCGCGAGCAACGCACGATCATCGGCGCCGAGGGCGTGGGCCTGACACTCTTTCTGGTCGAGCGTGAGGGACCGCGCGTCGTTGGCCGGCTCGCCGATGCGTTCCTCGCCGGCCGGACGACGCGAGACGTCATCAACGATGCGCGGCACGTGCCGCAGAACGACAAGGAATTCGAGCGCGTCTGGCGCAACTGGGTGCGCGACGAATACGGCCGATGAGAGGGCAGAGAGTGGACGGCAGAGGGTAGACCCTCTACTCTCTACCCTCTACCCTCCGCCCTCTCAGCCCGCGGCGCGCTTCAGCGACGTCCGCGCTTTCTCTCGCTCGCCCCAACTCGGGGCGAGCTCCTTTGCCGCCGGCACGCAACGAGACTGCGGGCTCGCCGCGTTTGGAACTCCCATCGGAAGCCAGCCCATGATGCAACGCGTGATTGCCGCGATTTCGTCAGGCGCGAGCAGAGCGGCATTGCCGCTGGACCCTCCGCCTAACGCGCCGAGCGTCGTGCCGGGTCGAGGCGTCATCGATCCGCCGAGCATCGACAGGAGCGATTCACGGGCAACCTTCCGGAACTGGTCGCTGCGGACCTGTCCCGTGTTCTGCTTGACGTCCCCGCGATAGAAGGCGTGAACCGCGCCCTCGATATTTTTCACGAGTTGGTCGAGAATCTCGTCCAGTTGCTGCGCGACCTGCGAGGGGATCATTTCGACTCGCTCTCCGGTGTAGCGGCACGAAGGCGTGACCGCTAACCAGTTGACGGGGCAAGCCGCACACACGTCACCCTACAGACAAGAGCCCCGCCGCGGACTGCGGCGAGGCTCAACCCGTCTAGCGCTTTATACCTAGCGCTCGGGACGCGCGAATTCGCTAAGGATTCTTGACGTCCACGGTGTGGCCGATGATGCCCCCGAGGATGCCCCCAGCCGCCGCCCCGATGATAGCGCCCTTGAGCTTGTCGCGGCTCGTGCCGGCACCGAGGACGGCACCTGCGGCCGCGCCAATCACGGCGTCACGCTTGGTGTTGCGAACCGGCTCCGCCGGCTGCCGCGAGTACGTGCCCGAGGATCCCGACGAGCGCGACACGCCGGTCGATGACCGCCGAGTCGCCGCCGGATATGGCGACCGGGCAACCGTCTGAACCTGCTGCGGATAGCCATATGGCGCATTCGCCGTCGGATACCCATTGGGATTCGCGGCGTACGGATTCATCCCCTGCTCCGTTGGCGACATGAACTGCTGCGGCTGATACGCCTGGACCTGGGACGCCAGATTGAGGTCGTTTTTCAGCGCATCGTCTGCCGCGCTCCCCTTGCTGCCCCCGCACGCGACAAGGCTGATAGCCATCGCCGATGCCGACAGGAGCAGCCACATCCTCGCGTGGTTGAACATTTCTCCCCCCCTTGGTTCGCCGTCCGAGATTCAGAGGGCAGGGCTTATTCCGGGAGTTAAGCAGCCGACGGATGGGTTAATCATTGGTGGTGTCCCGCTGGAGGACGCCCTCGTGTCCTCGATGCGGGATATGGCAGACTACATTGTCAGGCGGCGCGGCTCGCGCGATTTTCACCCCTTCTCGACCGGAGCGTTCAATGAACCAACGGGCAGTATCCCATGTGAGCGCCGTTGTTCTCGGCCTTACGCTGACCCTAACGGCAACCTCGCGGGCCGCTGCACAACAGCCGGCTGCACCGGCGACACCAACGCCGGAAGTCGGTACGATGGCGCCCGACTTTGCCATCACCGGCGCCACCCGCTTCGGTCTGCTGCGTGACTCCATTCGGCTCGCGGACTTTCGCGGACAGACCGTCGTGCTCGCGTTCTTCTTTAAGGCGCGGACCAAAGGCTGAACGATCCAGATGGAGGCGTACCGTGATCAGTACGCCACGCTCTTCAACAACGGCAAGAAAGTCGTCGTTCTGGGTGTGAGTGTCGATCCCGACACTACGCTCGCGAACTGGGCTCGCGAATCGAGCTTCCCCGTGCTGTTTGGCAGTGATCCGGGTCAGAAAGTTGGAAAGCTATATGGCTCGACCCGCGGCGACCTCGATACGCGGAATCTCTTCGTCATCGGACCTGACGGGCGCATCGTTTTCAAGCAAGTTCCCGTGAATGTTCTCTCGCAGCAGGAGTACGCGGATCTTGCCAAGGCAGTGGCTCGCTCGGTCGGCACGACGGTGACTGGAGCCACGAAGTAAGCCAGTTCATTAGCGGTTACGCGACGAACCGCCGGTGCGTCTGCCACCGGCGGTTTTGCATTGCCGCACACTCTCTGTCACGTGGCTATTCCTCGTAACCTGCTGATCCAACTCTACGACGCGGCCGTCGCGGGCGCGGCGACCGGCCCCGTGACGACGCGCGGCGTCGAGGCGCTCGGCATCGCACGCGAACGGCCGGTGTGGATCTTCTCGTTTGGCAAGGCGGCGCACGCGATGGCGGCCGCAGCCGTCGCATCGCTCCAGCGCGCACTCAACCAGATCGTCGGCGGCTTGATCGTGGCGCCTAACGAAGCGCCCGCTCCGTATGGCACGCTCGTTGTCATGCCTGGCGATCATCCTGCGCCTGGAGCTCGATCCTTTGCCGCCGCCCAGCGAATCGGCGAGGTCGCGTCGCGCATGAAAAGCGAGGACGTCGCACTCGTTCTCGTGAGTGGTGGCGCGTCGAGCCTCATCGCCGGACCCCTTCGCGGCATGACCGAAGGCGAGGTCACCGACCTCTTCGAGGTGCTGCTGGCTTCTGGCCTGGACATCGGCGCGGTCAACGCCGTCCGACGTCGCTTCACGCGATGGGGCGGCGGCCGCCTCGCGCTCGCTATCTCCCCCGCGGCCGCGCACTGCCTCGCCGTATCCGACGTCCCCGGTGACGATCTCGCGACCATCGGCTCGGGGCCGAGCGTGCCCGATCCCTCGACGGCCGATGACGTCATCGAGATTCTCGAGGACGCCAAGCTACTCGACCGCATTCCGAAGTCGTTCCGCCGTTATGTGAACGACGTCTCGCGCGGCGCGGAGCCGGAGACACCGAAGGCCGGTCACCCGGCCTTCGCGCATGGAACCGCACGTGTCATCGCGAACAATCGTGGCGCTCTGGATGCAGCCGCCGAGCGGGCGCGGTCGTTAGGCGCTGCCGCTGTCTACGTCGTCGACGCGCCGCTGGTCGGCGAAGCCGCGCCCGCCGGCGAGGCGATTGCGCGGTGGCTCCTCGAGCTTCGCGCCAAGGGCGCGCCGCCGGCAGGAACGCACGCTCCGCGAGTCGCAATCTGGGGTGGAGAGACGACCGTCACCTTACGCGCAGCATCTGCACGTCGTGGCGCGACCCCCACTTCTGTCCCGCCGGGCGGACGCTGTCAGGAGCTCGCACTCGCGGTCGCCCGCACTTTACATGAGGCCGGCGAGCGTGCGCGTGGAATCGCGCTGCTTGCTGCCGGCACCGACGGACGCGATGGGACGACGGATGCCGCCGGGGCATTCGTCGACGCGACGACGTGGACCGCGATTCAGAATGCCGGTCTCGATGCGACGACGGCGCTTGCGCAGCACGCGTCGAATGGTGTGCTCGCTGCGATCAACGCACTCTATTCTCCCGGTGCGACCGGCACGAACGTCATGGACGTGGTGATCGGCATAATCGACAGCCCCGATCAGTAGTTAGCCCCTACCCCTTGATTCCCGGCTCGGACAGCTTTCACAACGTTATGAGAATCGAGCCATTTACCGTCGGCATCATCCAGGATGCCGCTACGGACGATCGTCAGGCAACGATCGACGCCACGATCCCACGCATTCGTGAGGCAGCTGCGCGCGGCGCGCAGGTCGTTTGTCTCAAGGAGTTGTTCAACGCGCCGTACTTCTGCAAATCGCAGCGCTGCGAGCGCTTCGACATCGCCGAGCCGATTCCGGGTCCGACGACGGAGGTGATGCAGAAGGTTGCTCGCGAGCTGGCGATCGTTCTCGTCGTGCCACTCTTCGAGCGACAGGCGCGCGGCGTCTATCGCAACTCGGCCGCGATCATCGACGCCGACGGATCGCTCCTTGGTGTGTATCGCAAGATGCACATCCCGGACGATCCGCTCTTCAACGAGAAATACTATTTCACGCCCGGTGACGCGGCCGACGACGACCACATCGACCGCATCGCCGACGTCGCAAAGCAGGCGAGTGGCTTTCGCGTCTGGCGCACTCGTTATGCGGATATCGGCGTGCTGATCTGCTGGGATCAGTGGTATCCCGAGGCGGCTCGCATAACGAGTCTCCTCGGTGCCGAAGTGCTGCTGTACCCCACGGCGATTGGCTGGCATCCGGCGGAGAAGGCAGAGTTCGGGCAGGCGGAAGTCGAGGCCTGGCGAACCATCCAGCGCTCGCACGCGATCGCCAACGGCGTTTTCGTCGCGTCGCCGAATCGCGTGGGCTTCGAGGCGGAGCCCGGGACGAATGGCCTCGAATTCTTCGGCCATTCCTTCATCTGCGACCCGTTCGGCCGGGTCCTTGCCCAAGCGGATATCGAACCGGCCGTCCTCGTCGCCAAGTGCGATCCGCGCCTCATCGAGGACACGCGGCGCAACTGGCCTTTCCTCCGCGACCGGCGGATCGATGCGTACGCACCGATCCTGAGCCGATACCTCGGCTCGGCATAGAGCGTTGCGCGCGGAGCGTGGGGCGTGACGACTGAAGACTCAACCGGCGGGGGAGTGATCGGGCCAACAAGCGACGTAGAAGCGCGCACCACGAGCGCCCGTCGCATCGAGCCCGAGCCACGCGCTGCGTCCAGAGCGACACGCTCGGCCCGCAACGGTCTACGCTCCGCGCTACGAATGCCCGCCGAGTGGGAACCGCACGAGGCGACCTGGATCGCGTGGCCACATCACGAGCCGGACTGGCCGGGTAAACTTGCGCCCATTCCGTGGGTGTATGCCGAGATCGTTCGCGTTCTCCACACCTTCGAGCGCGTCGAGATCCTCTGCCACGACGAGGACGGACGCGCGACGGCGGAATCGCACCTCCGCGCGCACGGCGTAGAGGGAAACTATCGCTTGCACGTCGTGCCTAACGACCGAGTGTGGCTCCGCGACTCGGCGCCGACGGCTGTGCTCGATGACCGCGGTACGGTCACACTCGTGAACTGGCTCTTCAATGCCTGGGCCAAGTACGACAACTTCGCTCGCGACGCTCGCGTTGGTGAGGCGGTTGCGGCGATCAGCGGCCTGCCGCGCATCGAACCCGTGCGTGAGGACACGGGCGCCCGCATCGTGCTCGAGGGCGGCGCGATCGATGCAGACGGTGAGGGCACTTTGCTCGTGACCGAGGAGTGCCTGCTCTCGACGGTACAGCAGCGCAATCCCGGACTCACGCGCGAAGGGTACGAGGCCGCCTTCAGCGAGTATCTGGGCATTCGGCAAACGATCTGGCTTGGCGAGGGGTGCGTGGGTGACGACACGCACGGGCACGTCGATGACGTGGCGCGCTTTGTCGCGCCCGGCATCATCGTGCTCGCGTACGAGGAAGATCCGAGCGACGAGGAGAATCATCGTCGCTCGGTGGACAACATGGAGCGACTGGAGCTCGCGGGCGCCACCGACGGGGTTTTCAAAGTCGTGAAACTCCCGTTCCCGCGCGCGGTGACGATGCGGGACGAGCGATTACCGGCGAGTTACGCGAACTTCTATATCGCGAATGGCGCCGTGCTCGTCCCCACGTTCAACGATCCGAGTGATCGGGTTGCGCTCAACGCCCTCGCCACGCTTTTTCCCAACCGCCAGGTCGTTGGCATTCACGCTGTGGATCTCGTTTGGGGATTCGGCACGCTGCACTGCCTCACGCAGCAGCAGCCGCGCGGCCGCTGACCGTTTCTTTCCCCCAAATTCGGAGCAGCGCGATGCCAGGCACGATGATGGAATTCAAGGCCAATGGACGCACCGCGAGCGGCTATCTCGCTCGGCCAACTTCGGCGCGGGGCCACGGCGTACTGGTCATGCAGGAGTACTGGGGACTGGTCGACCACATCAAAGACGTCACTGACCGCTTCGCCGCCGAGGGCTTCTTCGCGCTTGCGCCCGATCTGTACCACGGTGAGAAGACGAAGAGCCCCGACGATGCGGGAAAGCTGATGATGGCACTGAACATCGCCGAGACGGCGAAGGACCTTCGCGGCGCCGCCGACGCGCTCATCGCGACCGAGGGCGTTTCGCCAAAGCAGCTCGGCGTGGTCGGCTTCTGCATGGGCGGGCAGCTCGCGTTGTACGCTGCCTGCGAATATCCCGAGCGCATCGCCGCCGCGGTCGACTTCTACGGCGTCCATCCAAAGGTCACGTTGAGGCTCGAGCGGCTCGATGCCCCCGTGCTCGCGCATTTCGCGCTGCACGACAGCCACACGCCGGAGGACAAAGCGCGCGAGCTCGTTAGGCAGATCGAGCAGGCGGGAAAGCACGTCGAGTCGTATTACTACGAGGCCCAGCACGCGTTCTTCAACGACACGCGGCCGACGGTCTACAGCCGCACCGACGCGACTCAAGCGTGGAAGCGCACGATCGAGTTCCTGAATCGAAGCCTCGGTTTCGACAAGGAACTGCCCGCAGGAGCGAAGGCCGGGAGCACAACGGAGCGCCGCAGCGGCTGACGAACAATGCCCTTTCGGTAGTCGCGTCTTTCGGCAGTCGCCCTTCCAGCAGTAACGCAGTCAAGCAGTTGCGCCGCTCGCATGAATTCGTCTTTCAACGCGGCGACGCAGCTGCTTCTCCCTCCTGCCGATTGATGCATAAGCGACTGCTCATCGCCGGCTCGGTCGCCGCGTTCGTCCTCGCCTGTCGAATCACCACCAACGCGCCGATCGTTCTCGGCGCGGCAGGTCCGTGGACCGAGGAATACGGCGCGATGAATCGACGCGGCATCGAGCTCGCCGTCGACGAGCTCAACGCCCGCTCCGCCGCGCCACATGTACAGGTCATCTTCCGCGACGACGGTGGCGACGGCATGCGTGGCGCCGCGATCGCGCAGGAGTTCGTCAATCGCCGCGACATCGTCGCGGTAATCGGTCACGTGAATTCGGGCGCGATGGTTGCCGCCGCTCGCGTCTACGACGGGCAACTGGCTGCCGTCGCGACAACGGCCTCGACACCCGCACTCACCGGCATCTCGCCCTGGACCTTTCGCGTCATCTCGAGTGATTCGATGAATGGTCTCGAGATCGCGCGATTCGTGCTGCGACGAGGTCGTCGTCGTGCCGCGATTCTCTACGAGAACAATGCGTACGGCCGCGGACTCACCGACGCGTTCGTGCGCGGCTTCAAGGGTGAGATCGTCAGCGCGGACCCGATCGCCGAAGGCAGTGCACAGGACTTCGAGCCCTTCGTTACATACTTCAAGCGACAAGTACCCGATGTCGTGTTCGTTGCCGGCACCGGAGCAAGCGGACTCGCTTTCCTTCGCGAAGCGCGTCGTCAGGCACTTCGCGCGGACCTGGTCGGGGGCGACGGATGGAGCGTGCTCGCGTCGGACACGACGCTCGCCGACGGCGTCTACGTTGGAGCGCCATTCACCGCCGAAGACAATCGAGTAGAGGCGCGCCGCTTTGTCGAGAGGTTTCGCCGGCGCTACGGAATCACGCCAGACGGCAACGCCGCTCTCGCTTACGACGCGACGATGCTTCTCACCGACGTCGCAGCACGAGCGGGATCGAATCGAAGTCGTGTCCGTGATTATCTTGCCGAGCTCGGTGCTCGCGGCGGATTTCGCGGCGTTACTGGAACGATCGCGTTCTCCGCAGACGGCGACCCGGTAGGAAAAACGATCGTGATGACTCGGATTCGGAACGGTTCGCTGACGGTCGAGGAAGGACAGTGAACTTTGCACCGTTTTCTCGCGCCGTTCGTTTCACCGTCATCGAACGCGCCGCGGCAAGCACGCAAACGATCCGCGGTCGTCTCTGGATCGGCTCATTCGTGGTCGTCGCATTACTGGTCGTTGCCGGCGCCGTCGGCTGGCGGACGTTGAGCACGATGTCGCGGGAGATCACGGCGACACTCCGCGATGTGCAAACGGACTCGCGCCTCGCCTCGCAGATCTCGAGCGACGCCGCGAAAACTCTCCAAGCCGGCACTCGGTATATCGACACGCGGGATCCGGATGCAGAGATGACGTTCCGCCAGCACGGTTGGAATGCGCACGACATTCAGCGCGCCATCAACGCGCGCCCCGATCGTACGGCCGACGAGGTCGCGATCGTCGCACTCATCGACGCGAAGTTGTCGGCGATGGAGATCCGTTATGCACGCGCTCATCGTCTCGTCGACATCGGACGCATCGAGGAAGCGCGGCGCGTCGCCAACGGCGCGCAGAACGACATCGACGAGCTCCTCGCCGACATCGACAAGTTGGGCCTCGTCAAGGCGCAGCGCGTCACGAATGCCGCGGTGCGGCTTTCCGATGATACTCGACAGCGGGCCGCAACCCTCCTCGGGCTCATCGTCGGCGCCGTGATCATCGCCGTTGGCGTCGTCGTCGTCACGGTGTCGTCGATCGGCCAACCGCTCGCGATGCTCGTCCACCAGGCGCAGCGCCTGAGCGAAGGAGACTTGACGATTCGCAGCCGCGGCGACCTGCCCGGTGAATTCGAGATCCTCGCGCACGCGATGAATCAGACTGGCGATTCACTCGCTCGCATCGTCACGGTCGCCGCGCAGACGGCGCAGAACGTTGCCACGTCCGCGCACGATCTCGCCTCCGTCTCCGAGCAGATTTCGCTGTCGGCGGGACAGATGGCGAGTGCGATGACCGACGTTTCCCATGGCGCCGAGACGCAAGTGCAGCAGCTCCGCGCGATCGACGAATCCCTCTCGGAGATTCGTGATTCCGCCGACGGCGTCCGATTCCGTTCGAGCGAGGTGAACGACCTCGCACGGGAAATCGAGAGCTCGGCTTCCGAGAAGCGGCAAGAGGTGCAGCGGTCGGTCGGCATGCTCCGCGACGTCAAGCAGAGTGTCGAGCACGCGGCCGCGGAGGTCGTGGCGCTGAACTCCACCGCCGCCGAGATCCATCGCTTCGTGTCGATGGTGGCGAAGATTGCCGATCAGACGAATCTGCTCGCCCTCAACGCCGCGATCGAAGCGGCGCGCGCCGGGCCGCACGGACGTGGTTTCGCTGTCGTCGCTGACGAAGTCCGCAAGCTCGCCGCGCAGGCGCAGCGCGCCACCGACGACATCCTCGAGGTTACGCAAATTGTCACCGAGCGCGTGAGCGCTGGCGCACGAGCGATGCAGGTCGGCGCCGCGCGTGTCGTCGAGATCGAGCATCTCTCCACCACGATCGAGGAAGCGCTGCGAAGCATAACGAGCGCCGCCGAGCGAACGCGCGTCGCTGCCGAGGGCGTCTCGGAGGCGGCCGACACCAACCTGCGTGCCGTGCACGAAGCCGCGCGCAGCATCGAGAGCGTCGCCCGCACGGCCGAGAGCCACGCCACCGCCGCCGAGCAGGTCAACGCGTCGACCCAGGAGCAGAGCGCCGCCTGCGAGCAAATGAGCTCAGCGAGCAACGTCCTGCTCGAGGGGTCGACGCAGTTGAAGAAGGTGGTGGGAGTGCTGAAGGTGGCCTAACGAGAGGGGCTATGGAAGAGGGGCTCGGGGCCCCTCTTCCATAGCCCTGGCCCCTTCTATTGCTGGCACCGTCCATTCGGGTCCGGCTTCGGCTTATCCACCAGCGGCCGATGATCGAGATCCCCAACCGTCACCGCAATGTCGTGCACGAGCTGTCCCACACGCGCCATGTGCGGATAGTCGATGTACTGCGGCTCGTCCGTCACCTGGTGATAGTCGCCGTGAAGGCCGGTCGTGAAGAAGACCACCGGGATGCCTAACCGTGCGTAGTTATAATGGTCGCTGCGGCAGTAGATGTTCTCCGTATCGCCGTTCGCATCGTACTGATAATCGAACGCGAAAGGCATCTTTTCCGTCTTGTTCACCTGCTCGACGATGTCTCCGAGCTCCGTCGAGAGCCGGCGCGATCCGACGAGCTGCAGATACTGCTCGCTGCCACCGGGAATGTCGCGCGCCGAGCCGCGTCCAACCATGTCCATGTTCAGCTGCGCGACGATCGAGTCCTTCGGCACCGGAAGGTGATCGGTGACCCAGCGCGAGCCGAGCAGACCCTTCTCTTCTCCAGTATGCCACACGAAGAGCAATGACCGCTTCGGCTTCTGCGGTGCCTTCGCGAAGGCCTCGGCGATCTCGAGTAACGTCACCGACCCCGAACCGTCGTCGTCGGCGCCATTCCGGATCGAGTCGAGCCTAACGGGATCGACTTTGCGCAAGCTGTCGAAGTTGACGTGGATCGCGTTTAACTCTCCCTGCTGCTCGACCGACGGCTGTTGTCCGCGCCGCACAAGACCGTTGATCGCGAACTGCGCCTGTCTGAAAACGTGCAGTGAATCGTGATCCACGGGACCGGTCGGTGACACGCCGATGTGATCGTTGTGCGCGCCGAGCGCGACATACTCGTTCTTGAGCTTCCCGTCGGATCCGGGAATGATCGCGACGACATTGCGAGCCGGAGCCGGCTCTTCATCGAATACGAGGTGAAGGGTCGCGCTCTTGCCCGCCTGACCCTTCGACGCCGACGTTGGGTCCACACCGAGTAACGTTTGCCCTGCGGCCGGAGTGAGCGTGAGCGTCACAAAACCCGGAGGGCTGTTGGAGGGTGGCGTCTTGAGTGTCACCTGTCCATCTCGCGGATGCTCGGCGAGATGGATGGTCTGCGGCGTGATCTCTTCGATGGTTCCAACGACGACAGCTCCGCCGCCACGTCCGCCCCGTCCGCCGAATCCACCGCGGCCGGCGCCGCGCTCAGCCGGGAATTGCAGGAGCAGCTTTCCACGAACCTCTTCCGGCGACAGTGGAGCACTGCCATCGCCGGGCCGCCCGCCGAAAACGACATCTACGGCGCCGAACGATGGCAGAGCGCCGTTGGGCACACTGGCAATAAAGTCGGTTCCGCCGTGCAACGTCGTGCCGCCGACGGTGATCGTCGACTTCTCGTTGAACGCCCGACGAATCATCGGCACGTTCTGGAAGAAGGTGCCGTTGTCGCCTGCTGGCTTGAGACCGAGCCGCGCGAGCTCGTTCGCGATGTACGCAGTCGACATCAAATGTCCGCGCGTACCCGTCTCGCGACCCATCATCGAGTCGTCGGCAAAGATGTAGAGACGGGTCATGAGATCCTTTGCTGAGATCTCCGCCGAGGTGGGCTGGGGAGTGTGTTTCAGCGGCAGTGTTGCTTCTTGCGCCGCGAGCATCGAGGGCACGGCCGCGACGACTGCCACGGCGCGAATAAACGATGAAATCTGACGTATCATTGGGGGCACGACTGATGGGGGAACGGTCTAGCTTGCTGAGGGAATGGCCATCCGATCCTGCGTCGATGACAACAGGACCACGCTAGGTCAACGTTCGTCCCTTCCAAAGCGCTGACGACATGAGGGGCTGGGGTCGAGGGCATAGAGGGTAGGCTTTACGCCTTGAAGCTCTAGCCCCTAGTCTCTAGCCCCTAGCCCCTCTTTCACCTGAGCCTCTAAGCTGCCTCACCATGCGCATCGAAACGCTCGCCGTTCACGCTGGACATTCGCCCGATCCCGCGACCGCGGCCGTGACGCCGCCGATTCACCTGTCGACGACCTTCGAGCGTGAAGCCGACGGACAGTATCGCGGTGGACTGGTGTACTCGCGTTACGCAAACCCGAATCGTACAGCGCTCGAGGAATGTCTGGCGCGTCTCGAAGGCGGCGCGGGCGCGGCGTGCTTCGCGTCGGGCTCGGCGGCAACAGCCGCGATTCTACAATCGCTCGAGTCCGGCGCCCACGTCATCGCGCCCGATGACGCGTATTTCGGCACGACGAAGCTGATGCGCGACATCTTCGGGCCGTGGAAGCTCGAGATGAGCCTCGTCGACATGACCGACCCGCGCTGCGTGCAGGACGCGCTTCGTTCGACGACGCGGCTCATCTGGGTCGAGACGCCATCTAACCCTCTGCTGCGCGTCGTCGACATCGCTCGCATCGCCGAGATCGCACATTCTCAATCGGCGCTCTGTGTCGTCGACAACACGTGGGCCTCACCGGTCCTGCAACAGCCGCTCGCGCTGGGTGCCGACGTCGCGATGCATGCGACGACCAAGTACCTCGGCGGACACAGCGACGTACTCGGGGGAGCGCTCGTGTGGCGTGCAGACGGCGCGCCCGCGCAACGGTTGCGCGCAATCCAGACGACGGTCGGCGCGGTGCCCTCGCCGTTCGAGTGCTGGCTCACCATGCGCGGCATTCGCACGCTCCCCTGGCGCATGCGAGCGCATTCGTCGAATGCCGAGAAGCTCGCGCACTACCTAACGAGTCACGACCGCATCGAGACCGTGCACTATCCGGGGTTGCGGACGCATCCGGCGTACGACGTCGCGTCGCGGCAAATGCGTGGCGGCTTTGGCGGCATGCTGTCGCTCCAGGTGCGTGGTGGACGCGATGAGACAATGTCCGTTACCGGCCGCCTCAGGATCATCACTCGCGCGACGAGCCTTGGTGGAACGGAGAGCCTCATCGAGCATCGCGCCTCGGTGGAAGGCCCCGGAACGCGCGCGCCGGAGAATCTGCTCCGGCTCTCCGTTGGTCTCGAGAATGCGGACGATTTGATCGAGGATTTCGATCAGGCGCTTCGATGAGTGATGTCGCGGCTCGCGCATCGGGTGCGCCCGCCGTCGTACTACTGAGCGGAGGCCTCGATTCGACGACGCTCCTCGCGTTCGCGGTTGGGGAAGGATTCGTCGTACATGCGATGACGTTTCGCTATGGCCAGCGCCACGTCGTCGAGATCGACGCGGCGCGCCGCGTCGCGCGCGAATTCGGCGTGCGCCATCACATCTTCGTCGACATCGATTTGCGCACCTTTGGCGGTTCTGCCCTCACGAGCGACACTGCGGTGCCAAAAGACCGCCCGCTCGACGACGTACGCCATGGAATTCCCATCACGTACGTCCCGGCGCGGAATACGATCTTTTTGTCGTATGCGCTGGCGTGGTCGGAGGTTCTCGGCGCGTCTGACATATTCATTGGCGTGAACGCGGTGGACTATTCGGGCTATCCCGATTGTCGTCCGGAGTACGTTGCCGCGTATGAGCACATGGCGAATCTCGCAACGCGCGGCGCGGTCGAGGGAACGACGCCCGTTCGCATTCGCGCGCCCCTTATCGATCGCACGAAGCGGGAGATCATCGAGCTCGGCATGCGTCTCGGCGTAGACTATGGCATGACGACCAGCTGTTACGATCCATCGCCGACTGGCGAAGCATGCGGGCGCTGCGACGCATGTCAGCTGCGCCTCGCGGCATTTGCGGCCGTCGGCGCGAAGGACCCCGCGCGATATGCCTAACTACACCGTCAAGGAAATATTCTTCACGCTGCAGGGCGAGGGATTTCACACGGGTCGCGCCGCCGTGTTCTGTCGCTTCTCCGGTTGCAATCTGTGGACGGGTCGCGAGCAGGATCGCGCAACGGCGACGTGCTCCTTTTGCGATACTGACTTCGTCGGTGTGTCGATCGATGGCGGACGATTTGCCAGCGCAGACGACTTGGCCGATGCGATCGAGCGATGTTGGCCCGCGGAGTGCAACCGGGATCACCGCTTTGTCGTCTGCACAGGAGGAGAGCCTCTGCTGCAGCTCGATGAACCATTAGTTTGTGCGCTGCACGATCGCGGCTTTCGGGTAGCGATCGAGACGAACGGCACGAGGCTTCCACCAGCGGGTGTCGACTGGATCTGTGTCAGTCCGAAAGCCAGTGCGGAATTGATACTATGCAACGGAAATGAGCTGAAGCTTGTCTATCCACAAGTAGGCGCTGAACCGGAAAGATTCGCGACACTGGAATTCCAGCACTTTTTTCTACAGCCTATGGACGGCCCGGCACTGGCCGATAATACAAGTGCAGCCGTTCGGTACTGTCAGCAACACCCGCGTTGGCGGCTCAGCCTTCAAACGCACAAGTTGCTTGGCATTCGTTGAGGAGTGAGGAGAGTCACAGCCCGATCTGCGATACGAACGCAGGTTGGGCCGCACGTTCCGCTGTCGCTGATCGCTCGTCTTCAGCGCGGTGCCATCAATCGTCTGAGGTGACGCATGAAGCTACTCACAGTGCGCCGCGACTCGATTCTACGCCCCTGGCGAAGGATCGTCTTGGTCGTCGCCGTGATGTGCGCCGCTTCCGCTGTTCCGGCGTCCTCGCAGGCACCGATTCCGGTGCTCCAGGGCATGTCCGCGTCGGCGATGTCCCTCCGCGATTCTGTCGTCGCGCTCGCGCGCGCGCAGGTCGGCACGCGATACCGTCACGGCGGAGACACGCCGCAACGCGGCTTCGACTGCAGTGGTCTGATTCAATACGTGATGGCGCGATTCTCGATGATCCTGCCTCGCACCGCGAAAGCGCAGGCCACGGCAGGCATGCCCGTCGAGCGCGACACGTCGCTTCTGCGCCCTGGTGATCTTCTCACGTTTGCGAGCACCGACAAGGCGAGCATCACCCACATCGGGATCTACGTCGGCGGCGGACGCTTCGTCCACGCGAGCAGCGTCGCCGGTCACGTAATTGAGAGTCCGCTAAACAGGGCTCCTGCGCCACGAATCAAGATCTGGCGCGGTGTGGAGCGTATTCCGCTGCTCGCCGAGTCCCCGGCGTCGGCGGGAGGCCTCGCGGCGCCGGAACGCTGACCGGTCGCGGCGGCGTACTCACCGAGTCGGCCACTGGCCGGCGGCGCAGTACGCCATCGACCCCAACAAGCACACCTGTCGTCGGAAAGTCGAGCGCGCTGAGCGAGTCGACGAGCACCGTCGCTCGCGCCAGCGTGTCGACGCGGAGCACACCGGGCGCGAGCTGCATCGTCGGCCGCAGCCACGCGGCTCGCACGTGACGCGCGGAATCGATGTCGGCGCACGCAACCGCGCCGCGGTTCATCGGCTCGACGAGCCGGAATGGCCCGTACGTCAGCAGGTTGCCTAACGAATACAGGACCAGTCGATCGTCCCGCCACTCCGCCGCCCGCAGCACGTGCGGCCCGTGCCCGATCACCATCGTCGCGCCACTCTCGAGCGCGGCATTCGCGAACGCGACCGGATTGCCCCGATCGATCGTGCCCAGAAACAACTCCGTCGAATCACGCGTGCGCTGCGCCGTTTGCCCTTCGGCGCCCAGATGCATCGTGACGATCACGGTGCCCCAGCGATCGACGGCGCGTCGGACGTACCGTCGCACCGCGTCCACGTCTCGGGCATCGGGACCGTCGGAGGAAGTGTAGAAACCGAGCACCGCGATCGTGTCGCCGCGTCGCGTAATCACCGGCGTCGCGAGCGTGTCGGCGCCGGTCACGACGACACCGGCGCGCGCGAGATGCGCGAGCGATACGAGAAAGCCGTCATCGCCCGCGTCGCGGGAATGATTGTTCGCCACGTTCCCCACGATGACCGCAGAATCGGCGAGACTCCGCAGCGCGAGCGCCGTAGCGATCGGCTGGCGAAAGGCGAAGCAGTTCTGAGCGCGCTTCGGACATTTGCGCGGTGCGGTACCGGCGCCGATTGCTCCTTCGACGTTGATCAACACGACGTCGGCATCCGCAAACAACGGCTTGACCGGCGCCACGAGCGCCTCGGGATCGCTACTCAGGCCGAAGTCCGCGCGGAGTTTGAGCGCAGCGGTTTTCGCCCAGGTCGTGTCGAGGTTGGTACCTAACGTGACATCGCCGCCCGCGCAGAAGCGCAGTGGCGTGCGCGTCGTATCGGTGCGGTGTGGAATCGAATCCGCGCGTGCGACCGAATCCTTTGCCTGGGCCGCAGCGGAAGACACCGCGACACCGACGCCGACGCTGCCGACAACGATCGACGCGAGAAAAGCACGGATCGTCAGGTGCCTACCACGCGGTCGCCACTCATCGCCGTCGAGCGCGCTCAGCGTCGCGGATACACCGGGACGAGTGTCCTGGGCGGGGCCGCCCTTGCCGGCGCCGCGCGCGCTGCACGGGGCGTTGGGATCGGGTACGACCTCACCGATGTCCGTGATGGATCGAAACACCCGTAACATCTCGGCGAATAGCCGGCCTCTGGATACACGGGCGTCGTGTAGACGACAGGCGGATAGACAGGTACGACGTACGCGGGCGCCGTGTAATAGATCGTCGTGTACGACACAGTCGGATAACCGTAGCTCAAGCATCCGTAGCCATACGCGTAGACGCAGCCGCTGGCAACTTCCTGGAGTCCGTTTCCGAGGTCGATGAGGATCCGGCCATCGGGGAGAATGATCCGCTCGTCATTCGCGAAAACCGTCGGCCCGTAGTCGACAACGCGCACGGGAGGAGGCGGGGGAGGCGCGATGGTCGCGATGCGCGGTCGCCCTTGCGGTGCCACAATCACACGGCCGCGCGTCGATTGCGCCTGTAACCAGGCGGCACCCAGCCCAACGAGCACGACCGACCCTAAAACAGTCCGGAGGAATGCCATCGGCGGAACCCTCCTGAATGCGCGCTTGGCGCACTCGCCATTAGACCCATCAGAACGCGCGACCGCGCGTCCTGAAACCCAGGCAATCAATTGTCCGAATAGCAATTCGCCGTCAAACGGACGACGGCGTCTACCAACAACCTATTGTCGGATTCGGTTGTCAAACAGAGGTCTTGTGCGGAAACGCGTCGCGACGCTGCGGCTGATGCGGGAAGGCCACTGTTCGATTGTGGGACAGGAAATCCCACAGACGGCCAGGGAGGAGCGCGGAGAAGCCTGATTGATTCATCAAAGGCGATGCTGCGCACGCAGTTAGGCATATATTGAAGTAGGCATGCTCCTTCCCTTACGGCGTGCTGGCTTTATGCCCACACTACTCGCATCTCAGCTCTAGAGGACTCCGTTGGATATCAAGCGCGAGCCACCGAAAAAGACCAAGAAGTACATCGCCGGCGGCGTTGCCATCCTCGGCGTGCTTGCCATCTCGGCCTTTATCAGTCGCCTCAGGCCCGCGGCCCCTCCCGTGGAGCGCGCGACCCTCTGGATCGACACGGTGAAGCGCGGCGAGATGGTTCGTTCCGTGAATGCCCCCGGGACGCTGCTCCCCGAGCACATCCGAATCATCGTCGCCATCACCAGCGGACGCGTCGAGACGCTTCCCGTTCGGCCGGGCGTTTCGGTAACGCCCGACGAGACGATCCTGACGCTGAGCAATCCCGACCTCGATTTGCAGACGCTCCAGTATCAGCAGCAGCTCACGCAGGCGTACACCGCGCTCGCTCAGCTCAAGACCAGTCTTACGCAAGGTCTCATGACGGAGGAGGGCGCCGTCGCCCAGCTCGTCACATTGTACCAGGACGCGGTTCGTCAGGTGGCGGTCGAGGATTCACTCGACAAGAAGGGTCTTGCCGGCAAGAACGAGGTCGCCTCTGCGCGCGACAAGGTGAACGAGCTCAAGCGCCGGCTAGATCTCGAGCGGCAACGCTACAGCGATATGGAGACCTCGCAGAAGCAGCAACTCGATCTCCAAACGCAGCAGATCGACGGCCTCAAGCAGATTCTTCAGGAGCAACGCAATCGCGTCGCGTCAATGCGAGTGACGGCCGGCGAATCCGGTCAGCTGCTCACGCTCGGCAACCCAGAGCTAGAGCTCGGCCAGTGGGTCAACTCGGGAATCGAGCTGGCTCGCGTCGCTCAGCCTGGTCGGCTCAAAGCCGTTCTGCGCGTTCCCGAGACGCAAGCAAAGGATGTCGCCATTGGCCAGCACGCCATTATCGACCTGCACAACAACGGCACCATCGAGGGTCACGTCATCCGTAGCGATCCGTCTTCGCAGGCGGGAACCGTCACGGTCGAGGTCGGCCTCGACGGCCCGCTGCCGCAGGGCGCTCGTTCGGACCTGAGCGTCGACGGCACCATCGAGATAGATCGCTTGAAGAACACTCTGTATGTCGGTCGACCCGCGTATGGCCAGGCCGAAAGCACAGTCGGCTTATTCAAGGTCGAGAAGGGCTCCGGCTACGCCGACCGCGTGAACGTGAAGCTTGGTCGCGCTTCGGTGAACACGATCGAAGTCGTCAACGGCCTCGCCGTGGGCGATAGCGTCATCATCTCGGATATGTCGACGTGGGACAACACGTCGCGCGTTAGGCTCAAGTAGTTCGAAGTCCCGTACGCCCCTCACTCCCGGACCCTAGCCCCTGGCTCACATGCCTGAATCCGCAGCCAAGACATCTCCCTCGCCTCTGTCCACCGGCGCGATGACCGGCGACGGCAACCAGCCGCTCATTCGCCTTGCTGGATTGAAGAAGATCTTCTTTACGGACGAGGTGGAGACGCACGCCCTTCAGGACATTCACCTCGAGGTGCAGCCGGGCGAGTACGTCGCCATCGCCGGACCTTCGGGATGTGGCAAGACGACGCTCCTCTCGATCCTCGGACTGCTCGACACGCCGACGGAAGGTGAATACACGCTCGCGAACGAGTCGGTCGCGCAGCTCACGCCGTCGCAGCGCGCTCGCATCCGCAATCGGCAGATCGGCTTCATCTTCCAGGCATTCAACCTGATCGGCGATCTCACGGTCTATGAGAACGTCGAGCTGCCGCTCACCTATCGCGGCATGTCGGCGAGCGAGCGCAAACAGCGCGTCCAGGACGCTCTCGAACGTGTGGGCATGAGCCACCGCATGAAGCACTATCCCGCGCAGCTCTCCGGCGGTCAGCAGCAGCGCGTCGCCGTGGCGCGCGCCGTGGCCGGCGATCCGCTGATCCTGCTCGCGGACGAGCCGACGGGAAACCTCGACTCGACGAACGGCGAGGCGGTCATGGAGCTCCTGCGTGAACTGCACCGTGGTGGCGCCACGATCTGCATGGTCACGCACGATCCGCGATATGCCGCGCACGCCGATCGCTCGGTGCATCTGTTCGACGGCCGGGTGGTCGAAGAGTCCCGCCCGGGGCAGGCGCACGCCTGATCGATGGTTGCCCGCGGGGCGGGTGTTTAGCAATCGCTAAACGCCCGCCCCGTTTGTTGTCCGCTGCTTTCCCCGATACTAGGTTTCTGGTGGTTGGCCGTTGGTAGTTGGTGAATAACGACGGCCGGCGCAATGCGCCGGCCAACCATCAACAACCAACAACGAACAACCAACCGCCAAATAAGGATTGCCTTCCGTTTACAGGAGCCCGCTATGGGTTTGTTCTCCTCGTCGACGCAATCGCGCCTCGCGGCCGCCGAGCCGGCGCCGATCACCGGACCGCTCATCGCCATGCGCGGCCTCGAGAAGGTCTTCGAGACGCCCGCCGGCCGCATGTTTGTCCTGCGCCGTATCACGCTCGACGTGCAGCCCGGTGAATTCATCTCGGTGATGGGTCCCTCGGGCGCCGGCAAGTCGACGCTCCTGTCCATCCTTGGTATGCTCGACAGCGCGTGGACCGGCGAGTTCTACTTCGTCGGCCACCCCGTGCACGCGATGCCGCACAAGCAGCGCGTCGCGCTGAATAAGGAGCACATCGGCTTCGTCTTCCAGCAATATCATCTCATCGACGACCTCACCGTCGCCGAGAATCTCGACATCCCGCTCTCGTACAGGAACGTCAAGAAATCAGAGCGCGAGGCGATTGTCGCCGACACACTCGACCGGTTCGGAATGGTCGGGAAAAAAGATCTGTATCCGCGTCAGCTGTCCGGCGGCCAGCAGCAGCTCGTTGGCGTCGCGCGCGCCGTCATCGCCAAGCCGAAGCTCATTCTGGCCGACGAGCCGACGGGGAATCTGCATTCGAGTCAAGGACGGGAGATCATGGAGCTTTTCAAGCTCCTCAACTCCCATGGCACCACGATCATCCAGGTGACGCACTCGGAAGAGAATGCGCGCGTCGGGAATCGCATCGTCGAGCTGAAAGACGGCTGGATCACTGGAACTGAAGGCGCCGTCGCGCGCTGATCCGTCTTTCAACTCGTAACGAGAGGGCGGACGGCGAGCACTGGCACGCAGACCCCTCGATCGCTCCAGCTTTCCGCCCCATGTCTCCGACAGAAATTCGATCCCGCCCTCACGTCCTCGTCGCCGACGATCAGACCGACGTCCTCGAGGCGTTGCGACTTCTGCTGAAAACCCACGGCTACGACATCGACACGGTGAGCTCTCCCGCGGCGGTGTTGTCTGCCCTCGAGAAGCGCGACTACGACGCGTTGCTGCTCGACATGAACTACACCCGCGACACGACGTCGGGTAAAGAAGGCCTGGACGTGCTGCACCAGCTGGTCGGCCTCGAGCCGGATCTGCCGATCATCGTGATGACAGCGTGGGGCAGCGTCGAGGGCGCCGTGGAAGCGATGCGGCATGGCGCGCGCGATTATATCGAGAAGCCGTGGGACAATGCGCGTCTCATGACGCTACTCGGCACCCAAGTGGAGTTGGGAAGGGCATTGCGCCGCGCGCGCCGCCTGGAGAACGAGAACCGGTTGCTGCGCCGCGACAACCTTCCTCGCCTCATCGCCGACTCGCCGAAGATGAAGCCAATCCTCCAGCTCATGGAGCGCGTCGGTCCATCCGATGCGAATGTGCTCATCACTGGCGAGCACGGCACGGGCAAGGAGCTCGTGGCGCAGTGGCTGCATGCGGCCTCGGCGCGAGCTCAGAAGACATTCATTCCGGTCAACCTGGGCGGCCTCTCCGAAGGCTTGTTCGAGAGCGAGCTTTTCGGGCACGTGAAAGGATCCTTCACCGACGCAAAAACGGATCGCGTCGGGCGATTCGAGCTCGCAGATGGCGGTACGATCTTTCTCGACGAGATCGGGAACGTGCCGCTTGCAATGCAAGCAAAGCTTCTCCGCGTTCTGCAGACTGGGGACGTCGAACGCGTCGGCTCGTCCAAGGCGCGTCACGTCGACGTTCGCGTCCTCTCGGCGACGAACGCGCGACTCAACGAAGAAGTTGCCGCCGGACGTTTTCGCGAGGATTTGCTCTTCCGGATCAACACCATCGAGCTGCACCTGCCGGCTTTGCGCGAGCGCCGTGAAGACATTCCGCCGCTTGCGATGCATTTCCTTCGCCGGCACGCGGCGCGCTATCGAAAGCAGCTCTCTGGCTTCGATCCGGGCGCGATGCAGATGATCCTCGAGCACGCGTGGCCCGGCAACATCCGGGAGCTCGACCATGCGGTCGAGCGCGCAGTATTGCTCGCGCAAACCGACCAGGTGCGCACGCATGATCTGGCGCTTCGTGGCGCGAGCGCGGCCGCACCGCGCCTCGAGGATCTCACGCTCGAGGAAGTAGAGCGTTTGCTAATCCAGAAAGCGCTCAGTCGCTACGACGGCAACGTCAGTCGGGCGGCGCAGGCACTGGGCTTGTCGCGCAGCGCGCTCTATCGGCGAATCGCAGCGTACGAGCTCTAAGGCAGAGGGTTGAGGGTTGAGAGTTGCGTGCTGTGGGCAGAGGGCAGAGAGTTGAGGGTAGAGAGCGAAACCCTCTGCCCTCAACTCTCTACTCTCGACCCTCTGCCTACAGCCCTCTACCTACGACCCACAACCCACAACCCTCTACCCTCTACCCTTAATGGTCGGACGGCGTGAGAAACCGTTAGCACCTCACGAGCGGCGCGTGCTTCAGTTGGCACTTCTCGCCGGGCTGCCAGGCATCGTCGTGTCCATCATCCTGCTCTGGCGAGACAACTATAGCGCCAAAGTGCAGTGGACACTCGGGCTGGTCGTCCTCGGCTCATGGCTCATCACCGCGTTCGTGCTGCGCGAGCGCGTCGTGCGACCCCTGCAAACGCTCTCCAACATGCTCGCCGCGTTGCGGGAGGGCGATTACTCTATTCGTGCTCGGGGCGCGGAGCGCGACGACGCCCTCGGCCTTGCGTACCTGGAAGCGAATCTGCTCGGCGAAACGCTGCGCACGCAGCGCCTCGGCGCGATGGAGGCAACCGCACTTCTCCGCACCGTCATGGCGGACATCGACGTCGCGGTCTTCGCGTTCGACGACGACGAGCGTCTCCGACTCGTGAACAACGCCGGCGAGCGTCTGCTCGGGCACGTCGCCGAGCGTTTGATCGGCAGGATCGCAGACCAATTGGGGCTTGCCGACTGTCTCGTCGGCGAATCGCCGCGCACGATGGACGTCACCTTTCCCGGCGGTGCCGGACGCTGGGAGGTGCGACGCGGGTCGTTTCGCCAAAATGGACGTCCGCACACGCTGCTCGTCCTTGCGGACGTCACCAAGGCGTTACGCGAGGAAGAACTGCAGGCGTGGCGTCGTCTCGTGCGTGTCTTGAGTCACGAGATCAACAACTCCTTGGCGCCGATCAAGTCCATCGCCGGCAGTCTGCAGACGCTGCTCGATCGACCGACGCGAAACGGCGAAGTCGATGACGACATTCGCCGCGGGCTGTCCGTCATCGGTGGGCGCTCGGAGGCGTTGATCCGCTTCATGTCCGCATATGCGCGGCTGGCTCGTCTTCCTGCTCCGCAGCGTGTACCGCTCGACATCGGCACCTGGGTGACGCGAGTTGCGGCGCTCGAGACGAGGCTTTCTGTGCGAATCGAGGGTGGGCCGCCGACAGTGATTCGCGCCGACGGCGATCAGCTCGATCAGCTTCTTATCAACCTTTTGCGCAATGCGGTTGACGCGTCGCTCGAAACGGGAGGCGATGTCTGTATCCGATGGACACGCCAAAACGGCACAATTTCGATCATGATTGAGGACGAGGGCCCCGGGCTGCCGAGCAGCGCGAACCTCTTCGTTCCGTTCTTCACGACGAAGCCGCAAGGATCAGGCATTGGACTCGTTTTGTCGCGACAAATTGCCGAAGCACATGGAGGCGCACTCCTGCTCGAGAATCGAAAGAGCGCGCCCGGGTGCATCGCGACCTTCCGGTTGTCGCTCGATGAGCCCTCGAGGAGCGTCGGCTGAAGACCGGCCCGGCCAAGGTGCGGAGTTCCTCAATTGGACCTAAGTCCAACGGGCAGCGGCACGTAGGATGCCCGTTCCCAACGTGCCGCGACGATGGTCGTCGCTCGGAGCCTGACCGGTATCAGACGGTCTACTCGCTTCGACTTGGGGGCGATCGCAGTACGCAGTAGGTCGCAGGGAGCTCCACGCGATGCCGCTGGACGCCGGAAGGTTGGTTCGCCTTCTCCCAGGTTACAGGAGCGACGTGCGCCTGCTGATTTCCTGTGCTCCGCCCGCCAGGTCGCCTGCGGGGGCTTGACGCGAAGGCGGCACAGTGGGAGGGGGAGACAATGCGAATTGGGTTTTCGAGTAGCTGTGCGATCGGCCTCGCGATCGCCCTGACCTTGGGAGGCGTGTCGACTGTGAAAGCGCAGCAGACGGACTCGACTCGCCAAACCACCAAGAAGACGAAGACGAAGAAGAAGACCACGTCGTCGCAGCGCATTCCGATCACGAAGGAATCGCCGGGAGAAGTGTCACCGACCCCGACGGTGAATCAGGATTCGATCGCGGCGGCGGAGCGTGCGCGGCAGGATTCGATAGCCGCGGCGGCCGAGCGTGCACGACAAGAGGAGATCGCTCGCGCCGAGCAGATGCGACGTGATTCGATCGCAGCGGCAGAGCGTCGGAAGCAGGATTCCATCGCCGCAGTAGAGAGAGCGCGTCAGGACTCGATCGCGCGCGCGGATTCGATTGCCGCTGCGGAGCGAGCTCGGATTTCGTGGATGCGAAAGCACGGAGGCTGGTACTTCGGCATCGCTGCCGGCGCGAGCATTCCGACCGGTAGCATGACGAATAGCGGCTTCAATAGCGGAGGCTACAGCACGGGTTGGGACATCATGGTTCCAATCGGATATGACTTCGACAAGTCGATACTTGGTTTCCGGCTCGATGGAACGTTCGATCAGCTGAACGGCAAGGACTTCAACACGAACTTCAGCGCGCCAAATATGGACGTGTGGTCGGCCAATCTCGATCTGCGGTTACGAGTGCCGCTCGGCCGAACGTTCAGCCGGTTCTATATGTTAGGCGGCGCAACGTACAGTGGAATGAATGGTTGGTTTACCGACTTCTCGGACCCGAACAATCCGACGAACAAGCAGAGCACGCAGGGTGATTGGGGCTGGAACGCCGGTGCGGGTTTCAACTTCAACTGGGGATACATGATCGGCTTGTTCCTCGAGTCTCGCTACGTGTGGGTGAATCAGAACAGTGTTAGCGGATTCCCGTACACGCACGCGGCCTGGGTGCCGATTGTGCTAGGCGTCACGTTCTAAGCGAGCGCGACATCACATTTCTGAGACAGCCCCACCCCGTGCTCACACGGGGCGGGGCTGCCAGTGCTTCATATGCGCGGCGGCACGCAGGATGCCACAGTCCGGCGGTGCCGCGACGATGGTCGTCGCTCGGAGCGCGACCGGCAATCGGCGGTCTACTCGCTTCGACTTGGGGCGGCCGCAGTATGCAGTAGGTCGCAAGGAGCTTCACCGCGACGATGCGGTGTGCCAGGAGGTGAGCCCCACCTCCTCTGAGTCGGATGAGGGTACCACCGATCGGTTCCGATGCTCTGCCCGCAAGGTCGCCCGCGGGGGCTTGAACTCGGAGGGCGGCATAGTGGGAGGAGAAAAAATGCGAATTGGGTTTTCGAGTAGCTGTGCGATCGGCCTCGCGATCGCCCTGACCTTGGGAGGCGTGTCGACTGTGAAGGCGCAGCAGACGGACTCGACTCGCCGAACCACCCGAACGTCGCGCCGACATACCACCTCAGCGCAACGCATTCCGATCAGTAAAGAGCGGAATACATCGCCGGGTGAAGTGGCGCAGCCCGCACCACCGCCGGTGAATCAGGATTCGATCGCGGCCGCTGAGCGAGCGCGACAGGATTCGATCGCCGCAGCCGAGCGAGCACGGCAGGATTCGGTTGCTCGCGTTGAGCAGATGCGTCGTGATTCAATCGCCGCTGTGGAGAAGCAGCGTCAGGATTCGATCGCGGCCGTCGAGAAAGCGCGTCAGGATTCGATCGCTCGCGCAGATTCGATCGCGCGTGCGGAAGCAGAACGAATCCGGTTGCGTCGTGGGGCAGGCGGCTTCTACCTCGGCGTCGCTGCCGGTGCGAGCGTTCCGAACGGCGACATAACGAGCGCGAGCACGAACACCGGTGGGTATTCGACCGGCTGGAACGTCACGGTTCCGATCGGTTATGACTTTACCGGAACACCGTTTGGTCTTCGCGTCGATGGATCAATGGATCGACTCGGCGGTAAGAATTACAACAGTGCGTTCAACGCGCCGGACCTAACGGCGTATTCCATCAACATGGATGGCCGGCTGCGTATTCCGCTCGGACGCACGTTTAGTCGCTTCTATGTGCTTGGCGGCGCGACGACGTCGAAGCTGACCGGCTACAACCAGGATTTCACAAATCCGAACGCGCCAACGAACCAGAAGACGTTCAGCAACGCGAGCTGGAAGTGGGGTTGGAACGCAGGCGCTGGCTTCAACTTCAACTTTGGCCACATGACCGGGCTGTTCCTCGAGTCGCGTTACTTGAGCGTCAGCCCAGACGCACAGAACGGTTTCCCGTATAGCTCAGCTCACTGGATTCCGGTCGTGCTGGGCATTCAGTTCTAAGGCTAAGGGGCAGGGTGTATGCATCGTGTCGCCCCGCGACGAAGCGGGGCGACACGATTATCTTTCACGGTCATGGCGACCACGAAACCGCAGCATGAATCAATGAAACGGCTGGCGTTGCTCGTCCTTGCTTTTCTGCCGTCCTGTGCGTCGGCCCAGCACTCTGGTCCGCTTCGCGGCGACGACGAAGCGCCGCGACGAACCGTAACCTTGGCCGCGCAGGATACGTCGCCGTCACGAGATTCGGAGCCGAGCGCGGCACCGGCGTCGGAGCGGCGATTCCGGAACCGCGCGGATAGTCTTTCGTGGGTCTCGGCGAGGAACATTGCCGATAAATCGTCGGGCTTCCGCCTTGTGGTCTCGCTGGAAGACAAGCGACTCTGGGCGATCGTCGGCGAGGACACCGTGCTCGACGCTCCGGTTGCGACGGCCAAGGGGACGACGCTGAAATATGGCAAGCGCGAGTGGACCTTCCGCACTCCTCGCGGCGTGCGCAGCGTCCTGAGCAAGGAAGCGGATCCGATCTGGATTCCACCTGACTGGCTCTACGCCGAAGTTGCGACCGAGTACAATCTCAAACTTCGAAAGATCGAGCGAGGCCAGCCGATCAAACTATCGGATGGTCGCTCGCTGGTCGTTCGCGACACACTCGTCGGCCTGATCGGCAAGGACGCGCACTTCTACGAGCTGCCAGTCGACGAGCACATCGTGTTCGACAGTACGCTTTTCGTTCCACCGACGGGAACCAAGAACCGTCGCGTCGAGGGCGAGCTCGGGAAGTACCGCCTCAATCTCGGCGAAGGGTATTTGCTGCACGGCACGCCTGACAAGGAATCGATCGGCTTCGCCGCAACGCATGGCTGCGTTCGCCTTCGCGACGAGGACATCGAGTGGCTGTACACGTACGTGCCGGTCGGGACGAAGGTGTACATCTTCTGAGGGACTAGGGTCTAGGAGCAGGGACTAGGGCGGCCGGTCAGCGGCCGCCTTTGTTTTGCCGCACATTCCCGCCTTGCGTCCGATGCGCCGGCGTTGTCAACTCAAGTGCCTCGCAACAGGAGTCAGACAATGCGCATCAGAGCCTTCTCGCCTCTGGTGTTCTCGGCACTGATCGTTCCTGCTTTCGTAAGTGCTCAAGCAGCAACGAAAGCCGCACAACAACAGGGAGGCGAGCGCGCGGCGCGCTCCCCCGCTCTTCTCCAGCTCGACCAGTATCTCGACTGGGAGGACGTACAAGATCCACAGCTCTCACCGGACGGAAAGCAGGTCGTCTACGGGCGCCGGTGGGTGGACAAGATCAACGACCAGTGGAAAACGTCCCTCTGGATGATGAATGCAGACGGGACGAGAAATCGCTTCCTCGTCGATGGATCCGATGCCAAGTGGTCGCCCGATGGAACGCGCATCGCGTACATCGCGCACGGCGAGCCTAACGGCTCACAGGTGTTCGTGCGATGGATGGACACCGAGGGTGCGGTCACGCAGCTGACTCATTTGACGGAGAATCCGTCGGGGCTCGAGTGGTCGCCGGATGGAAAGTGGCTCGCGTTCACCATGCTCGTTCCCGCGCGTGAAGACTGGCGCATCGCGATGCCGACTCCGCCCAAGGGTGCAAAGTGGGTCGAGGCGCCGCGCATTGTGCAGAAGCTCAACTATCGTCGCGATCGCCAAGGCTACGTCGAAGATGGCAGCACGCACATCTTCGTCCTGTCCGCGGATGGCGGCGGCACACCGCGTCAGGTCACGTCGGGCAACTTCAACGATGGACCCTTCCGCTGGATGCCTGACGGCAAGCGAATCGTGTTCAGCGGGCTGCGGACGCGAGACGCGGAGTACGCATGGCGGGAGAGCGAAGTCTACTCCGTCGATGTCGCCAATGGCGACGTGGCGCCGCTGACCCATCGCAAGGGGCCCGATAACCAGCCGACGCCGTCGCCCGATGGAAAGCTGATCGCGTACACGGGATTCGATTCGACGAGCGACACCTGGGTCGACTCGAAGCTCTACGTGATGAACGCCGACGGCAGCAATTCACGTGTGATTTCCGGGACGTTCGATCGCTCACCGCAGGGACTCATCTGGGCCAGGGACGGCAGCGGCCTGTATTTCAACGCGGAGAACGAGGGATCGCGCAACCTGTACTTCGCATCGCTCAAGGGCGATGTCCGGCCGGTCACGAAAGGCGAACAGGTGCTGACGGTCAGCGACATCGACGCGCGCGGATTCGTGGTTGGTGTCGCGTCGACGGCG
Source organism: Gemmatimonadaceae bacterium (assembly GCA_036496605.1). Taxonomy (NCBI): domain Bacteria; kingdom Pseudomonadati; phylum Gemmatimonadota; class Gemmatimonadia; order Gemmatimonadales; family Gemmatimonadaceae; species Gemmatimonadaceae bacterium. Next base: position 242,466 of record DASXKV010000033.1, read on the forward strand.
TCGAAGCCTAACGACGTCATCGCCTTCGACGTCAAACAGCCGGCGTCGACGAGGCAGCTCACGGGCGTGAACGAGGACGTGCTCTTCGGCAAGAAGATCGGCGCGCAGGACGAGATCTGGGTCTCGACGCGCGATGGACTCAAGGTGCAGGGATGGGTGGTCAAGCCGCCAGACTTCGATCCGTCGAAGAAGTATCCGTTGATTCTCGAGATTCACGGCGGCCCGCACTCGATGTACAACGTCGCCTTCAATTTTGCGCGACAGCAGCAAGCGGCCGACGGCTACGTCGTGCTCTACACCAATCCGCGCGGCTCGACTGGTTACGGCAGCGCATTCGGCAACGCGATCAAGAACGCGTATCCGGGGAAGGACTTCGACGACTTGATGGCCGCCGTGGACACGGTCATCGGCCGTGGCTATGTCGATGCGAGCAACATGTTCGTCTATGGCTGCTCAGGTGGCGGCGTTCTGACCGCCTGGACGGTGGGCCACACGAATCGTTTCGCGGCAGCGGCGTCGATGTGTCCGGTAATCGACTGGGTCAGCTTTGTCGGCATCACCGACGGCGCCTCATGGTATTACAACTTCGCGAAACTTCCATGGGAGGATCCGTCGGAGCATCTTCGGAGAAGCCCGCTCATGTACGTCGGCAACGTGACGACGCCGACACTGCTCATGACCGGCGTGAACGATCTGCGCACGCCGATTTCGCAGACCGAGGAGTTCTACCGGGCGCTCAAACTGCGCAAGGTGCCGACGGCGATGATTCGCTTCAACGAAGAGTGGCACGGCACGAGCTCACGCCCGTCGAACTATCTCCGGACGCAACTGTACCTCGAGAGCTGGTTCGAGCGCTACTCGCGCAAGAATGGGGCGCGTGTGGCAGATCAGTAGGGAGGGCTTGGTGGTTGGTAGTTGGTGGTTGGTAGTTGCTGAAACGTACCAACCACCGACCACCAACCACCAACCACCAAAATTACTGCTTGACGATCTGTCCGCGAATTTCGCCGGCGCCGTACTGCGACGTGTGGACATTCACGTATGCTTGCCCAGCGTTGATCGCTTTGAGCAGGGAGTCGCCCGAGATTGTCAGCGAGGGCGGGGTGGCTGCCTGCGTGGCGAGGTTGATGCTTCCCGACGCGGTACCGGATGTCCCGCCAAGAGTGATCGTGCTTCCGGCGAAGGTTGCGAAGTTGAGGACGACGCTGGCAGTCGTCGTCGTCGGCGCCTGGGCATGAATGTGGCTCAGGGTCGAGTTCGTCGTTAGGCCGGAGAACGTCATGGTCCAGGTGAGCACGTTCGTCGTCGGATTCAGCACGCCGGTCCATGTTCCCGTCCCTGTCGAGACGACGCCGGCCGAGCTGCCATTCGCGAGGACTTCATTCGACGCGGCGAGGTTGGCGACGTAAGTGATGTTCGCGGGGCCCGTCGACTTGTCACTACCACACGCAACCGTCATTCCGACACAAAGTGCCGTCGCTAGTGTCCACGCGCGCTTCTGCATTGGGGCTCTCCCGTCTCTAGTGGGCATGGAGGAACAGTTAATGTCGAGCGGCAACAGCCCGTGTCGCTGCTCAGGTACCGCACGTATCCGGACTTCCGTCGAGCGGTTCCTGCGCTCATCATTGCTGGTCGAGGATCGAGACGATGAGAACGTCCTTCGCGCACGGCATCCGGACCGCTCTTGCGTTGGCGAGTGTGCTACTGCACGCGGTGCGAGTCGCAGAAGGCCAGACCGTCGGTGGTCGAGTCGTAGCCAAGACCGACGGCGCTCCCGTGCCGGGCGCCATCGTCGCGCTGCTGGATTCCGCCGGTCACGGCGTGATCACGAGACTGGCCGAGGACGCCGGCACGTTTTCGTTCGTCGTGCCAGCGCCGGGACGCTACGCGGTGCGTGTCGAACGCGTGGGGTTCCGCTCGACGACGTCGCCATGGTTCCTCGTCAGGCAAGGTGAGACCATCACCATCCCGATGGCGATCGCCAGTGAGAGCTTGACGTTGCGAGCAATCGTCGTGAATGCGGATCGGCGTTGCCTCGTGCGGCCTCGAGAAGGCGCGGCCACCGCCGAGCTCTGGAACGAGGCACGAAAAGCGCTCAGCGCAACGCAACTCACGCAGATCGCGCAAGCCGCGGCCAAAGCGCGTCGGGACCCGCATCGGTTCGTCGTGCGTTGGCGCAGCACCACGCGCGATCTCGATCCGACTTCGCTCGCCGTGCTGCATAACGAGCAATTCGAGAACGAAGGCGAGACGGTCAAGCCGTTCGCGAGCGCCGATCCGGAACAGCTCGCACGCGACGGGTACATGACGGGCGATATCGACACCGGGAGCACCTACTTCGCGCCGGACGCGGACATTCTGCTCTCCGACCAGTTTCTGGACTCGCACTGCTTTCGTCTTCAGTGGCCAGACAGCGGGCGACGAGACGACCTCATCGGCCTCGCGTTCGAGCCAGCGAACCTAACGACTCAACGCCGGCCCGGGCGGGTGGACGTCCGCGGCGTCCTCTGGCTCGATCGAGCGAGCGCCGAGCTCCGGTACATGCAGTATCAATATGTGAATCTTGCGGTCGAGGAGATGAGTCGTTACGCAGGCGGCCTTCTCGAATTTCGTCCTCTGCCCGACGGACGGTGGATCGTGTGGCGGTGGTACATTCGCATGCCCGCTCTCGTGCGTCGGCGCGGCATGCTGAACTCTCAGCTCACCGACTGGCACACGGAGGTCGCGAAGATCCGCGAGGACGGCGCGGAGGTGCTCTCGGTGATGCCCGCTGGCACTCGCCGCCCGGCGCGGGCGACGCTCCGCGGCACGGTTATCGATAGTCTCAGTGGTGCGGCGATGGCCGGTGTACGCGTCTTCCTCTCCGGAACGAGCTTCGCCGCCGTGACGCAGATGGACGGCAGCTACGTGATCGATTCGGTTCCGGCCGGCCGCTACACGGCAAGCATTGTCGCGTCACGGCTGGACACGCTGCTCCTCGAGCCGCCGGTGCGGGCGCTGACGGTAAGCGCCGGCGAGAACAAGCGAGTCGACCTCGCGCTGCCAAGCCTGCGGACACTGTCCTCCCGCGTCTGCAGGCAACCGATGCCGGATAGCCTTTCGATGATCCTGGGAGTCGTTCGCGATAGCACGACGGCGGCGTCGGACGTGCAGGTGCGAGCGGAATGGACGGAGTACTCCAAGGCTTCAACGGACCGGCTGCGCGCCCAACAGACCTGGAACGAGACGACCACCACCAAGGGCGGACGTTACTCGTTATGCGGATTGCCGGCGGGCAGGACGATCACCGTGCGCGCGGTCCGCGGCCGTGCTTCCGTGGCAAGCCCGCAGCGCCCGGTCGCGCCGGGCGAAGTTCGGCGCGTGGATCTGATGTTGCGCAACCCCTGACCACCAGCCGGCCTAACGATGCCCATCCCGAAGCGGTATTACGAGGAGTTGCAGTCGAAGCGGCAGGCGGAGCATCGCATCGCCAAACGCGACACGAGGCGCGACCTGCTGCGCAGTGGGATCATGTGCGTGGTCTGGTGCTTCTCGGGCCTCCTCGCCTTCGGGTTCGCTCTGCATACGACCGACCCGCTGATGGGTCAGGTCTTCAAGTGGACCGCGTACGTCGTCACGTACGGCGGAATTACCGTGACGCTCGCACGCGCGTACCTGCGCGGCGAACGACGCGGCGACTGGTAGCGGGCGGTCACCGATTCGGCGTGGGACTCTGATTCCCCCCATCAACGACGAATCGCCACTCGCCGCCCGGTTGCTTCTTCCAGATCGTTAGGTATTTCCCGAACCGCTGTACGACCGAGCCGTTCGCGCCGCGTCCCGTGAATACGTACTCGCCGACCGTCCAACCGAGGTCGCCCGACTCGACCGCGTCCGCGTAGACGGGACGCCAGTTGAGCGTTCCGCCCGCCCGCTGTTGTTCGTCGTACAGCGCCCGCACGGCGTCCGTGCCGATGACGATCTCGGAGCCCGAGAAGACGACGCCTTGCGGCGCAACGAACGACGCGAACGCGATGCCTGTCCCTTGCAAGTCGGCGGCGAGAGCGAACGCACTGTCGGCCTCGCGCACCTGACTAACCGCGTCGGCGCGTCGGCCGCGCGGCAGCGCGAGCAGCGGCGGAAACTCGGCTGGAGGAACCTGCACCGACGGGCCTGGTGTCGGTCCGCCGACGTCGGCGTAGGCGACAATGCGCCAAACCTGATCCGGTCCGCGGTGCCACACGGCGAGGTAACGATCCAAACGAACCGATGGTGCCCCTTCCGCGTTAGGCACCGCCGTCGTCGCAACGCCGAAGGTGTAGCCACCCTGCCCGTCGCGCGAACTGCCACCACCCAGTGGCCGCCACTGATACGTCGTCCGCTCCGGGGCTGCCTCGCTCAAGATCTGGATGGCCGCGGCACGTCCATAGAGGATCGGCGCTCCGCCGCGCAGGTAAACGACGTTGCTGTCGAGCCACGCTGACGCCGCAGTCGCGAGTCCGTCGTGCGTCGCCGCTTCACCGCGGGCCGCGTCGGCAGCAAGCAGCGAGTCTCGCGTTGCCGACCGCAATGGCGCCTGCGGCTCCTCCGCATGATGGAGCAGACAGGCGGTGAGCAACGGCAGCAGCAGGACGATGATTCGTCTCGTACGCATGAGCAGGACGAAAGTACTATCGAAGTGGTGGCGTGCTTGCTGGAGGCCGGCGGTGATGCGTCGCCTGCTCGTACGCATACGCGAGACGAATGAGTACCGGCTCGCTCCAGGCTCGCCCGAACAGCGTCATCCCTGCGGGAAGCGTACCGCGCGTGTAACCCATCGGGACGGTGATCGCTGGCCAACCGGTACTCGGCGAAAAAACCTGGCTGTTGTCGCCGGGTGGCGTGTTGAGATCCCCGATGAGCCGCGGCGGATTACTCCAGGTCGGATAGACCAGTGCGTCGAGCTTGAGCGCATCCATCGCGCGCATCACGAGAGTCCGCAGTCCCTCGCGAAATTCGTCACGATCTCTGCAACCGGGGTTCTTCTCGGGTGCGATGTCCACCGCCTGTGCGAGCTCGAGGCGCTTCTGAATCGAAGGATGGAACCGGTTCGATTTAATGATCTCGGCCAGCGACTTTAGCGGAGTGCGGTTCCCAGTGCTGGCGATCCAATGCTCGAGATCAAACTTGAATGGATTGCACTGGCCGCGATGCGCGGCGAAGAGTGAGTCGAGAGCGGGGAGTGGTACGGAGTCGACGACCGTCGCACCGGCGAGCCGCAAATCGGCGATCGCGCGCGCAAAGACATCGCGGACTTCGACGTCGAGCGTTGGCCGCTCGTACGCCTGGCGCAGCACACCGATCCGCGCGCCGCGAAGGCCATCGCGCACGAGCGATGCCGAATAGTTAGGCACGGGTCTCCCGCGGGAGGCCGCGGTGATCGAATCCGCGGGGTCATAGCCGGCGACGACCTGAAAAACCGCGACCGCATCGGACACCGTCCGTGCCATTGGACCTGCAATGTCCGCGGAGAGGTTCAGCGGCACGACGCCGGCGCGACTCGTTAGGCCCATCGTCGACCGGATGCCGACGAGCGCTTGATGGGCGGATGGCCCGCGAATCGAGTTCCCAGTGTCCGTGCCCAATCCGACTTCCCCGAGATTGGCGGCGACGGCGGCCGCGGTCCCGCCGCTCGAGCCAGCCGTCACGCGATCGAGCGCATACGGATTCTTCGTGTAGCCAGGAAGAATCGAGTTCACGGTCTCGTACGGGCTGAAGGCGAACTCCGCCATGTTCGATTTGGCGAGCACGATCGCGCCCGCCTCGCGCAGGCGCCGCACTTCGAAGGCGTCTTTATTCGATACGAACCCTTGCAGCGAGAGTGAGCCCGCGGTCGTCGGCAAGTCGACGGTCTCGAAGTTGTCTTTGACGATGACCGGAATGCAGTGCAACGGACCCGTTAGACCTTCGCGACGAAAGCGGGCATCGAGCGAATCGGCGACCTGAAGCGCCGCGGGATTGACGACCACGATCGCGTTGATCGCCGGGCCATTCTTATCATACGCATCGATTCGCCGAAGGTATTGTTCTACCAACGACTTACAGGTGAGGGTGCCGGCACGGAAGGCGGCGTGGACGTCGGCGATCGTCGTTTCTTCGACGCGAAACGGGCTCGCCGGCGCCGTCGCTTGTGCGATGAGCGGACGCGAAATCGCCAGCAGCAAGATCAACCGGACGATCGTAGGCATTGCGAGGTTGGTTAACGCAGAAGTGCGAGCGCCGCTTCGTACATCCGCGTGTACGCCGCGCGAGCCGGCGCGGCGTCATTCGTGGTATTGAACGCGGCGATCACGACGGCGTTGTTGGACGGATTGAAGAAGAGGAAGGAGCGAAAGCCCGCCTGACTACCCGTGTGCCCGATGATGGTCGACGAACCGCGATGGATGACGAAGAACGAGAGCGCCATCGAATCAGGCGCGGTCGGCGTCTCGCTCATCGGATGCAGCGGGTGCCACATGCCTGTCAACGTCGTATGCGGTATCACGACGTCGTATCGCTGCCGCGTCGAGTCGTCGTGCGCCGTGCCCGTGAGAAACGCCGCATAGATCGCGAGATCGGAGAGCGGCGCATTCCAACCACCATTCGGAATCGTGATGCCTGGGTCGAAATCGCGACCATTCGCCAGCTCGACGACCGTCCCGCTCGAATCTCGGCTGATGGTGTAGTTGTTCGATCGATCGGAGGCGAGGTAATACGGCGTCGCGCCGAAATAGCTGTGTGTGAGACCGAGCGGCGCAAAGATGTTCTTCTGTACGTAGCCCTCCCACGGATCGCCGCTCAACTGCTCGATGACGCGCGCGAGGTAGATGAACCCGGGATTCGAGTACGAGTAGCGAGTGCCAGGCCGGAAGTGGAGCTCCTGATACGGCATCATCGCGACAAGTTGATTCCAGGTCGTCGGCTCGAATGGCTCCCACGGCTTGCCGGTCGTGTATGGCCAGGTCGGATTCTGGAAACCCGCGGAGTGCGAGAGCAACATGCGCAGCGTGATACTGTCGATCATGCCGTATGGATCATGCACCTGGCGGAGCTCCGGGACATAACGAGTGATGGTCGCGTCGAGCGAGAGGCCTCGGCGCTCGTGCAACTGCATGATCGAAATGGCCGTCAGCGTCTTCGTGATCGAGCCCCAGTGAAAGATCGTGCGACCATCGACACGCTGGCGCGCGGCGCGATCTGCCCAGCCGTAATCGTGGCGGTCCAGCACGCGACCGTCACGCATGACCAGAACGCTCGCGCCGACGACACGATCGCTGTCGGCATAGGCATCGAACAGACGAAGGAAACCGCTCCAGTCGTCCGGAGCCGTGGAGGCTGGTGCACGCGACGTGGCGGCGGGCTGCGCGGCGACAATCGCCGGCAGTGCCGCGATGCTCAGGAGATGGAAGATTCTGGATTGCATGCGGGGATTGTCGGACTTCGGGGCCGTCCCGGCAAGAGGGTGGTGGCTGGTGGTTGGTGGTTGGTGGTTGGTGGTTGGTGGTTGGTGGTTGGTGGTTGGTACGTTTCACCAACTACCAACTACCAACTACCGACTACCAACTACCAGCAACCAACTACCAGCAACCAGCATCCACACAATTCTTCGTTAGGCATGTACGCCGTTAGGCAGTCGTCGCTCCACGCCCGTGCCAAACGTGATCCAGCTCACAACATCGGCAATTCGCCTCCGAGGGCCCCGTTGGAACCAGGTTTGCTCTCGTGTCCGGCATGGCTTACCGGGAGTTTGTTGATTCGAATGGGGTCTCATGGCGCGTCTGGAGCACGGTACCCTCGGCGGGATCGAGGCTCCATGGCGGATTCGATCAGGGGTGGCTGACCTTCGAGCGCACGAGCTCCGAGCCTGCCGGCTCCGGCAATCTCAAGCGACTTTGCCCCATTCCATCCGACTGGGACCACGCTTCGGACGAGCGCCTCGACCGCATGTGCCGGTCCGCCGAGGAGGTCACAAGGCCCGCGAGCAGTCGGGAACGGACAACCCGAGAGGAATCGCCCGATCGACCGTGACGGGAATACTTTCCCCCGTGAAGTGCTCTACCTACAATAGGTCCGCTTCCACTGGCTCGGTTCCAAATTCTCGCTTCGATCTCTGACCGGCACGAGCGCTTCGAAGCGCTCGTGCTTCCACATCTCGACCGCCTTCTCGCGTTCGCGGCACGACGAACGACCGTCCGCGCCGATGCCGAGGACGCGGTACAGGACGCGTGCGGCCGCGCTTGGCTGGGCCTCGATGATCTGCGCGATGCTACGAAGGTGCGGGCCTGGCTCTACCGGATTCTGCGCAGCGTTCTGAGTGAGAACGAGGAGCGGAACGCGCGGCGTCGCCAGCTCGTGTCGATCACGCGACTCGAGGAGGCACACGACGAGCTGGTCTCCACCGAGAGCGACGTGGTTTTCGAGGAGGTCGCAGCGCGATTGACGGGCGAGGAAGTCCGCGCCGCACTCGCTCAGCTCCCCGATGACTTTGCGACGGTCGTCGAGCTCCACGACATCGACGGTTTCAAGTACCACGAAATAGCCGAAATCGTCGGTGTTCCAATTGGAACGGTCATGAGCCGGATATCACGGGGACGCCGGCTGCTCGCGGGTGCAGTGCTGGCAGGCCGAACCACGGCGAGGGATTCCGGATTGTCATTGTCACAGGAGCGTCGTGGTAGTCGACGAGGCGGATCGGGAACGAATGGTGGAGGCATACGATGACTGACTGGACTCCGCTCGCGCCGGGTTCATCGGAGGACCCAGCTGAGCGCGCGGCACGCGAAAATCAACACCAGGTCTTGATCGACCTGCTCGGCGCGTACGCGGATGGCGAGCTGCCTCCCGAGACGACTTCGCAGATCGACGCGCATCTCGTCGGCTGTGTGCGTTGTCGCCGGGAGCTCGCCGTACATCGGGCAATGCGGCGGCGTTTGGGATTCGAGCCGCCCGTCGCCGCGCCCCCGGCGTTGCGCGAGCGCATTGTCGCCGCGATCGCGGCGACGCCGGTGCCGGCGCCGATCGAGCAGCCAGCTTCTCGACCACTCTCGCTTCTCCGGCCGATGGTGTTTTGGCCGATCATGGCCGTCGCTGTCGCCGCGGCCGTCGGCGCCGGCTATGTCGTTAGGCATGCGGCCGCACCGGTCTCGCTCGCGCCGATCACGACGTCGGTGAGCGCGATCCCGCTGCTGCAGGATGCGTTGACGGACTATCGGCGCGTCGTCGCCGGCGACCTGCCGGGGCGCGCTCGCGATCTCGATGCGGTGCGGAGCGCCGTTCCCTTCCCCATCCAGCCGTTGCATGCGCCAACCGTTAGGCTGCTCGCCGCGTGGACGACGGAGCTTGGACAGGATCCCGCGGTGGTGCTTGCATACCGATGGGACGATCGAATCGTGCTTCAATATGTGGTCTCCGAGCAACGTTTCTTCCAGCATCCGGCGCTGCGACAAGCAGTCGCTGGCGGTGGCTTGCTGTCGGCTCACGACGGCGCGCAGGGAATTGTTGCGTGGCCGACCTCGTCGGCGGGCACGTTGTTGATCGCAGACGTGCCACCGGAGCAGCTGCGTCCTCTCGGAACAGCGGCGCTACTGGCCGGAAAGGTGGCGCGCGGTGCACCTTAGAGACGGGATAGCGCGTCGCGCGATCCCGCTCTCTGAGCGCCTCCGCCCCCGCGCCGCGTCCCCATCTCGTGAGATCACGCACACCGCTACTCGTCGCGCTTTTCCTTGCTGTCGTCGCTCTTCCAGCCGCTGCGCAGACGCCTCCGACGGATTCCGCACGCCGCGCGCGCGACACGCTCTCATTGGATTCGCTGCTCGCGCGGCTCGAGCGCGCCGAAGCCGCCATCGCCATCTTGCGTCAACAGATTGCGGACGAATCTGAGAGCGCCGTACAAACTCGCTCACGATTCCACCTGGAATTGTCCGCTCAGATTCTGATGAATTCGTTCCTTACCGTGGGACGCGTCAACAACACCGACGATCCTCAGACGGTACTGGTGCCGCCGAGTGCGGGGCTGACGCCGCCGAGGAATTCCGCGCTCGGCGTCACGCTCCGTCAAACGCGACTCGGCGCGGCGACGTCGATCGACAACGTTGCCGGAGCAACTTTTGCTGGCGACATCGACATCGACTTTTTCGGCGGAGTCCAGAACGGATCGGGCGATCGGCGACTCTTTCCAGAACTGCGCATGCGCACGGCACGCGCGCATCTGTTCTGGCCGCGCACGGAGCTGATGTTCGGCTCGGACACGCCTCTCATCTCCGACCTCAACCCGCTGAGTCTCGCCGCGGTGGGAATTCCCGATTTCTCGGGTGCGGGCAACCTTTGGAACTGGCTCGGCCAGATGCGGATCACGCAGGACATCGGCTCGCTAGGCGGCGGACCGAATCCTCTTCGATTGGCGATCCAGGGCGCGGTGATGACGCCGTACGCGGCGCAACTCGCGCCAGGCGAGCCGGACATCGTCGACGCGGGTGAGCGCTCGAGCCGGCCGGCGTTCGAGGGGCGGCTTCGCATGCGGTGGGGTGCAAACGGCAGCTCGTTCGCGCCGACGATCTCGGGCGCCATGATCGGCTCGTACGGCGGAGAGGTCGGCCTCGGTATGCATCACTCGTGGATCGCGACGAGCCCCGGCGTCTTGAAGGAGAGCCATGCCATCTCGCTCGATGGCCACATGGTGCTGCTGCCACACGTGGAGATCCGCGGGGAAGCGTACGCGGGGCGGTTGCTCCGCGGGCTCGGCGGTGGTGGCATCGCTCAGAACTTCGGAAATCCGCCGATCGGCGCGCTGCCGAATTCACTCGGGCCGCCGATTCGCGACGTTGCGGGTTGGGCACAGCTCAACGTTCAGCCGCGCGAGCCGGTGATCACCGGGGTTGGCTGCGGCATCGACGCCGCGGATCCGCATGACAATCCAACCCGGCTTCAAAACACCGTGTGCGCTGGTCACGTCGAGTGGCGTCCCGTGCAACCGCTCGTATTCGGGTTCGAGTATCGGCAACTGTGGACGCGCTTCTCGGACGACATCTACGTGGCGCGACACTTCAATCTCATCTTTGGTTTCGAGCTTTAGCAGATGCATATCGGAGGGAAGGGTATTTTGTTCGGCGCGGCGCTGCTGTTTCTGCCGCGGTTGGGCGCTCACGCGCAGTCAACGGTGTCGGGCGTCGTAACTCTCGAGGAACGGAGCGGAGCGGAGCGCGCCGACGTTCGGAGCGCCGTGATCTATCTCGAACCCCGCGAGCGCGCGATTCCAGTGAACGACGTGCCCGCCATGCGGTCGCGAGTCGTTGCCATGCACGGGCGCGAGTTCATACCACACGTGTCGATCGTGCTCGCCGGCGGCAGCGTCGCGTTTCCCAATGAAGATCCGTTCTCCCACAACGTCTTCTCGAACGTCGACCTCGGGCCTTTCGATCTTGGCCTGTATCGTCGCGGCGCCACACGCAGCGCGACGTTCGCGCGCCCAGGCGTGTACCCGATCTATTGCAACATCCACTCGATGATGGTGAGCTTTGTCGTCGCCGTCCCGTCGCCGTGGGCAACGCAGCCGGATGAATCCGGACACTTCGTCTTGCGCGGCGTACCCGCGGGCCACTATGTCCTCCATGCATGGCACGAGCACGGGGCGCGCGAGATAACGCGAGAGATCGTCGTTCCCGCCTCGGGGATGGACGACCTGTCGCTCATGATCGACGCGCGCACTTATGTCGACGCGCCACACCTGAACAAATTTGGCCGACCGTACGCGCTCATCCGGGATGATCGGTACTGACTCGACGGATCGAATTTCCGCGCGTGATCTGTCCCCGACGCGCGGCATAGCGGGCCGCGTGTTCCTGAACACCGCGGCAATTATCTGTGCCGTTCTGATCGCCACGCTCATCGTCGCGTCGTACTCGGCGCGGCGCGCCACGCGCGAGGCGGAGCGTCGAAGTCTCGAACAGGCGGCAGACCTCACCGCACAACTGCTCTCGGGTCGCGGTCGCAGTCTGGCCGGCGGCGCACGGGTCTTCGTGCAGAGCCCACAATTTCGCTCGCTGGTCGCCGAGCGACAGCACGACGACATTCTCGATCAAGCATTCGAGGCCGCGGGACAACTTGGCGCGGATTGGGTGTTCATCACCGACGAGCAAGGCAATTTGCTCGCGAAGAGCGACGAGCCCGGCGTGCGCGGGGTATCGATGAGCGGAATTCCGCTCGTCGAGGGGGCGCTCGAGGGTAGAACGACGTTCGGATTCGGGATCTCTCGCGACACACTGCTCTTTCAAATCGTCGCCGTCCCGATCGTCGTGCCGCAAGCCGCGCCGGTGGGCGTGCTCGTCGCGACGAAGCTCGTCGATCGACAGATGGCGCTGGACGTCCGTGCGGCGACGGGTGCCGACATCGTGTTCTACGCGCTCGACACGCACGGCAAGCCACATGTCGCCGCAACGTCGCTCGACAGCAGTCGCTACGCGGTCGCGGCACTTCCCGAAGCGTTGCCTAACGAAAGAGGGACCGCCGCGGCGAGTGATGATTCGACGAGTCCGGGTCCGCGCGCGGCGCGCACGGCGATCATCGGTCGTGCACCGTACGCGTTGCAGGGCGCGGCGCTCACCACGGCGGGTGGCGAGGTTATCGGCGGCTTCATCGTCGGGCACCCGGAGAGTGCAACGTCGGCCCAACTCGCCGGAATTCGCCGTTCGCTCGTGATCGCCGGGCTGCTCGGCCTGGTGCTGGCGCTGGCCGCGGCGTGGAGCTCGGCTCGTCGTGTCACGCATCCGACGCGCGCGCTCGCCACTGCCGCCGCGTACGCGCTCGAGGGTGAGTACGACGAAGCAGCACGTCTCGCGGCCGAAACGAGTGCCGGTGCTTCATCGGCGGAAATTGCGGCGCTCGGCGCTGCACTCACCGCCTTTCTCCAGGAATTGAGAGAAAAGCGAGCGCTCGGCGCCCTGCTGGAGCGGACGGCGCCGGGCGAGGCAGTACCTAACGATGCGACGACCGACCTGATCGACGAGCGCGTCGGCCGTGTCCGCACGAGCGCCGGACGCACGCGAACGCCGCTCGCGACGCAGCTGAGCGCGAGATTGGGGACACTGACGCTGCCCTCCGGAGCTCTCGCGCCGGGGTTCGTCGTCGCGGAGCGCTATGAGATTCAGGATGTCGTTGGCGTGGGCGGGACAGGAATCGTCTATCGCGCAAAGGACCGCACGCTCGACGAAGTCCTCGCGCTCAAGATGTTGCGTCCGGAGCTCCTGGTCGACGATCCGCGCGCGCGCGAAGAGCTGAAGCGGGAGCTCCGCCTAACGCGGCGCGTGTCGCACCGGAACATCGTTCGCACGCATGACTTCGGCGTCAGCCGCGGCGTTCCATATCTGACGATGGAATTCGTCCAAGGAACGTCGCTCGCGGCGGTACTTGCACGCCGCGGGACTCTCCCGACGCCAATCGTTCTGGCTCTCGCGAAGCAGCTCATGCGTGCGCTTGACGCGGCGCACGAGCAGGGCGTGATGCACGGCGACGTCAAACCGGCCAACCTGCTGCTCGCAAATGATGGTTTGCTCAAGGTAACGGACTTCGGCGTCGCGTCGCTGATCCGTCGGCCGGCCTCCGCAGCGGTGGCCAAAGCGTCCGCTGACGACGTGGGACCACCGCGGCTCGCCGGGGCCGTCGTTGGGACGCCGGAATACATGGCGCCGGAACTCCTGCTTGGTGGCCAACCCGACGTGCGAACGGATGTCTACTCCGCCGGGATGGTACTGCACGAATGCCTTACTGGTGCGACGCCATTTCAAGGCGACACACCGCGAGGCTTTCTCGCACAGAAGCTCGACACTCCGCGCGAGACGCTCATTCCGATACGGGGCCCTGGCAAAGAGCCCCGGACTCTCGCTGCGGTGGTTGCGAGGATGACGGCCCCGGAAGCCGACGATCGACCGGCGTCGGCCGCCGCGGTGTCGGCGCTGCTAGCGCGCCTCGGCTGAGAATCGAAGAAAGCCACCGAGTGATGGAATAGTTCCGGCGCTCGTCCCGTCAGCGTTGGTCAGGGGAAGCTTCTCATACCGAGGCCACCGTGACCGACCTGAAGAATCCGGAAAAGATTGAACGCGATCGGGAGTTCGAGCGCGAAGCGTTGCCGTGGGTCGATGATGTGTACCGGTTCGCCCTTTCGTTGACACGCGACGCTGTCGACGCCGAGGACGTCGTCCAGGACACTTTCCTGCGCGCCTACAAGTCATGGCACACCTACGTGCCGGCCAGTGACTGTCGGCGCTGGCTTTTCACCATTTGCCGGAACGTGTTCCTGCGCTCCCTGGAGCGCCGGTCGCCGACGATCGATTTTGGGGAAAGTGAGGGCGAGGCGCTGGCGAATGGCGCGATGTTTCGGGAAGCAACGCGCGTCAACAACGACGATCTTTTCGCGCGGCTCGATCTCGGGCCGGCCATCGAGCGCGCGCTTGCGAAGCTCCCTGAGCCATTCCAATCGACGGTCATGCTCGTCGATGTCGAGGATCAGCCCTATGAGACGGCAGCGACGATCCTCGGTATTCCCGTTGGCACCGTCCGCTCACGGCTGTTCCGTGGTCGGAGGCTAATGCAGGAAATGCTCATGACGCACGCGCGCGACGCGGGGTACGCTACGTAACGCGATGCGTTGATGTCATCCTGAGCGAAGAGTGCCACATCGTAAAGGCCGGATCTCATTACTCACGCGTCGCTTCTGGAGCTCGGCTCGACCCAACGAGCCGTAGGAGGCCGCTGAAACCGCTGACAAGGCGCTGTGACCACTGACTCGCTCCTCAGCTGCAACGACTCCATGCGCCAAGTAGCAGATGATTTTGTTGTTTAATGCCACAGGAAGCTTCCAACGGTCAGCGATACCTCCCGACGCATTCACAAATTCAAAACATCACTGGGCGCGGAGCTGTCCCTGCACACGGAGCCCGTCAGCGGTTTCAGAGCCGTGTCAGCGGTTTCAGCGACCCTGCTGACCTCAACCGTTCCCGGAATTCTGTGATGAACGCTTATTTGGAGTCATTTGGGTTTAGACACGTGGATCGGGCTTCACCGCGAAGCTCTGGGTGTACGACTTTCCATTCACGTTGAGCCGCGCGGTGAACGTTCCCGTCAGCGGCGTTCCCTGATTGCCGCGCCCGCCACCGCGGCCGCTCGCGTTAGGCGGAGGCGGTGCGAGTGGATTCCAGACGACGCGGTGCATTCCCGCTCCGCTATTGAACGGTTCGGGCGTCGTACGCCACAGCGCCGAGACATTCGGAATGCCACCGCCACGGCCTCCTCGTCCGAACCCGCCGGCGCGGCCGCCCGGGGCCGGTCCCTCGGCAGACGTTGCGGCGGAGAAGGTGTACAGCACCTCACCGCTCGCGCCAAGAATGTCGAGCGTCACCGGCCCCGAAGGTGCCGTCTTGAGATAGTAATCGATGACAGCGCCGTTAGGCGGATTCGTCGCCTGCGGCTCATCTTTCTGGAGCGGCGTGCCGTTGTCGCCGCCCTGCTGGACATTGATCGCGTCCCCGGGCTTGAACAGATATGCATCCGTGGCGAGAATGGCCGGTGTCACCTGTCTCAATGAGCTGATATCATCGATGACCCAGAAGCCGCGCCCGTGCGTGGCGACGATCAGGTCATTGCCGTAGATCTCGAAGTCACGCACCGACGTCACGGGAAGATCGAGCTGTAGTGGCTCCCAGTTCTCGCCATCATCGAGCGACATGTAGGCGCCGCGCTCAGTACCCGCGAACAGCAACCCGCGACGTGCAGGATCCTCCTTCACAACGTGCACGTATACACCGGCCGGCAACCCACGCGTGATTCGCTGCCAGCTCTTGCCCGCATCGCGTGTGCGATAGATGTACGGCTCGAAATCCTGCAGCTGATGGCGGTCGACGCTCGCGTAGGCCGCGTTCACGTCGACGTGCGACGCCTCGATCGTCGTCACGCGGCTCCAGGGCGTCAGCACCGATGGCGTGACATTCTGCCAGCTTCCACCATCGTTTCTCGTTAGGTGAATGAAGCCGTCGTCGGTGCCGACCCACAATGTCGGCGCCTGAATCGGCGATGGCGCGATCGTGTAGATCACTCCACGCTTGCCGTTGCGATCGACCTGCGCCGCCGCGGCGGCGTCCAGATTCGTCGGCACACCGGGATCGGGACGCGTGAGATCGGGACTGATGCGCGCCCAGCTCTTTCCAGCATCGGTCGTCTTGAACAAATACTGATTGGCGTAGTAGAGCGCCTTCGGATCGGCGCGCGAGAATACGAGTGGCTGGGTCCAATCGGCGCGAGCCGTTTCGCCCTGAGGAACCATCGGCTCGGCGGTGCCGCGGACGGCGATGTTGTTCTCGAGATCCCAATGCTGGCCGGTGCCACCGAAGATGATTCCCGGGTGCAGCTGGTCGCCCGCGGTGTAGCCGCTTTCGCCGCCCGCGCCGATCGGCTCCCAGTCCCGCATCGAGAGCTCGGCGAACTTGCCACGCGAACGAACGGCGACCGCTCCCGAGTCTTGCTGCGCGCCGGTCACCCAGTACGGAAAGCGGTAATCGACGGACACGTGATAGATCTGCGCGGTCGGCTGGTTGAGCCACGAGCTCCACGTCACCTCGCGTGCATCATCGGTTCGTGCGTTATGCGTGACGATCGCGCCCTGATCGCTCGCGACGATCATGGTGTTTGGATCGTCCGGCGAGACCCACGGCTGATGGTAATCGTCGCCGCCCGGCGATCCGCGGAGCGCAACCCACGTGTGCCCTCCGTCCTTCGAGCGATTGACGGCAACGTTAGGCACATAGACGATGTCCGCGTTTTGCGGATCGACCGTGACCTTCTCGAAGTACCAACCACGGCCCCAGAGCGCTTGATCCGAGGAGAGTCGCGTCCACGTCTCACCGGCGTCGTCAGAGCGGAAGAAGCCGCCCTGCATCGGCGGTGGTGTGGCGCCACCACGGCCACCCGTTGGCGCCGGCGTGTTCGGCGCACCTGCCACCTGAGAGCCGATCTCCGGCACGAGACAATCCACGACAGCGTAGACGCGGCGCGGGTTGCTCGGCGCCACCGCGACCCCCGTGCGTCCGACGCCTTGAGCAGGGAGCCCCTTTGTCAGTTGCGTCCAGGTATTGCCGCCATCGGTCGACTTGAAGATGCCACCGCCTGGGCCATTCGTGGGCGCGTACGTGTACCACGGCGGCCGGCGCGTATTCCAGAGACTCGCATAGACGACGTTCGAATTCGCCGGATCGATGGCAACGTCGATCGCGCCGACATCTGCATTCTTGAACAACACCTTTTGCCACGTGCGTCCGCCGTCGCGCGAACGAAAGACGCCGCGCTCCGCGCTCGGCGCATAGAGATGTCCGATCGCCGCCACAAAGACGATCGCCGGATTACGTGGATCGACGGCGATCTTGCCGATGTGCTGCGTATCATCGAGCCCAATGTGCGCCCACGTCGCTCCGGCGTCGGTCGACTTGTACATCCCGTTCCCGAAACCGACCGAGTCGCGCAGCGTCGATTCGCCGCTCCCGACGTAGACGACGTCGGGCGAGGACGGCGCGGCGACGATCGCGCCGATTGAAGCAACCGACTGCGCATCGAAAACCGGCGTCCAGACGCGGCCGGCGTCAATCGTCTTCCAGACGCCGCCATTGACGGCACCGAAATAGAACTCGTTAGGTCTTCCGGGAACTCCGGTCACCGCGGCAACGCGTCCGCCTCTGAATGGCCCGAGCATGCGCCAGTGAAGTCCCGGATATAACGCTGCTACCTGCTGATTCTCGGCGATGAATCGCTCGAGCTCGTGGCGCGTGGCAGGTCCGAACAAGGCGAGCGCCGAGCCGAGTTGCCCTGCCCGCACGAGAAAGTCGCGACGGGAAACGCCGTCCGAAGGAAACATCGCGGCGGAAGCACGATCGTCGGTCAATTGACACTCCGGAGGGAGAAACGATCAATCGGATTGTCGGAGCAATAACCAGGGCCGATCGCGCATGTCAAGCGATCACCCGGCGGACCGTCTATCGCCTTTCGGCGGCGCGTCGTAGATTTTCGGGGAAGGCAGTGATGCCAGGCGCCCGATTCCCTCGCCACACGCTTGCCGGTTGCGCGCACGTTTCGAGGCATTCAATGGCGACCTTCGACGAGCTCTCCAAATCCATGGCAGCTGAGAGGAGTGAGATAGTCTCGCCGGACGAGCCCGTTTCTCATCAGCCGAGCTCGGACGTGCCCCCAAAAGGGGCAATTCTCTCCGCGCGCGACCGTGAGGAGCTTCGGCAACGCGTCGGGGAAGCGCGCGCGCGCACGAAGGAGCTCGTCGATCGGTATCTCGCCTCGTCGGCCCGGCTCACTGTCGCACTCGCGCGGTATCGAGAAAGCGCCTCCGTCCGCGAGGAAACGCGGGCGGCTCTCCGTGACACCGTCGCGCAGTACGCCCACTTACTGCGGGCGCTGGGTGAGCCGCCGGAGCGCACGCTCGTCCTGATCAAGACGGCCTTCGGGGAGGCAGCGCTGCACCAGAGTGACGAGAGCCGGGCCGCGCTCGACGAGGTCGTGAAGTGGATCGTCGACGCGTACTTCGCCGCGTGATCAAGAGCGTGGTGCCGTTGGCCTAACGGCACCACGCTCGAGCAACGGGTTACCGGCGCGGCCGATCGTAAACGACGTCGAAATCGTAGTGGCCGTAGCCGTCCTGCGGATCGCTGATCCGGATCACCGCAGTGTAGTCGTTGCCCGATGACGGCTGCTGCTCGACGACGATGTTGCCGCGTCCTTCCCGCTGAACGATGCGCAAAGTCACATCGCGCCCGGGCAGTCCGACGCCGGCGACGTCCGCGCGGACATTGCGAGCGGTCGCTCCGTCCACCGTTTGCAGCATCGCGCGATCACCGCGCCATCGCACCACGACGCTCTTGTCGACGTCACCGCTCCAGTGCAACAGCCCGACGTCGCGGACGTTGGGATCTCGCCGCCGATCATAGACCTCCCCACCCAGCTCGCCCGTCGTCGACGCGCCCGGCGTCCACAACGCGGTAAGACGATAGTGATCCGCACCACCGCTGTGATCGCGAATGCGCAGAATGGCGGTGTAGTCGTTATCCGCTCTCGGCTGCTGAACGACGTCGACATCACCGCGTCCCGCCGCCACCTGCACCGTCACGGTGCCATCGCGATGCGGGAGCTCGTTACGAACATGTAGATCTCCCGCGCCGTTGTCTTCCGATCCGACAAGACTCACGTGTGCGCCGCCGCCCTGGATACTGATGCGCGCGACGCTATCGACTCGACCCGACCAGTCGAGCAAGACGCGCTGTTGCGCGCGCGCCGGCATCGCGATCAACACGATGCAGGCTGCGGCCGACGCCGCATTTCGAATCGACTGTTTCACCGACATACTCACTCCTCCGACAAGTTGAAGGGCGCGGCGCGAATGCCGCGCGGGGTGCCCTCCTTCAAGCACTCGCCGTGCCGGAGAGGCCGATTCAGCCGTTATTCCGGTGACGGATTGCAGCGCTCGCTACCTGGTTCGCGTACACAATCCTCACAACGGCTTTGCACGACGCGCGGTAACGTTGCGCATTTCGGAGTGCCGGATCCTTCACCGGAGATTCCAACGATGCTCGTGCGCTTCGTCGCGGCGACTCTTCTTTTCTCGGCGATCGTTGGTCTCTCCACACCGAATCGACTCGCCCCCTCAACCACGATTCCGCTCGACTCGACGACGAAGTTGCTGTTGAAGAATGCGCGCGTCCTCTGGGTCGATTATCGCGGACGTCACTCGCTCAAGCTCGCGCCGCTCGTGGGGCACGAGCGCGACGTCGATCAGGAGATGGCTGCGGTACTCACGGAGACCGACTTCACGGATGGCGTGATCGAGGTCGACGTAGCCGGATCGCGACGCCAAGGATACTCCAAGGCCGAGGATGTAAGCGGCTTCAAAGGAATCGTCGGCATCTCGTTCCGCATCCACGGCGACAGCGCGGAACGGCTTTACATCAGGCCGGAGAACTCGCGTGTCGAGAATCAGCTATTTCGTAATCGCTCAACGCAGTACGAGTCCGATCCCGACTATTCCTGGCAGCGATTGCGAGAGGAGATGCCCGGCGTCTACGAGTCGTACGTGGATGTGGAATCCGGCGCCTGGACGACGATGCGCATCGAGGTGAGTGGCCACACTGCGCAACTGTACGTGAATGGTGCGAAGCAGCCGTGCCTCGTCGTGAATGATCTCAAGCTCGGTGAGAGTCGCGGCAAAATCGCTCTCTGGGCGCGCATCAGCACGGAGGCATACTTCTCGAATTTTCGGGTGAACGCAAAGTGACGGGCTTACTTTGGCGCGATACTCACCACGCCAAAATACGCGTCCGTCTCGACCTGCGCCCAGAGCGCCACCTGACCTCCGGCGTCGCCATGCTTCAAGTCGTTGACGACGAGACATGGCTGTTCGGCGCCATTCACGTAGAGTCTCGCCGTCGTACCTGACACGACGACTCGCATCGCCGTCCAGACTCCCGGCTCGAGATCCGCGTACGATTCGTAGACGCCGGGGCTCTCCTGCCGAAGACGATTCCAGGGGTAATCAGGGTGCGACACGTACTGTACGGAGTGATTTCGTCGCAGCTGATCGTTCGCTCGCCCGTTCGTCGGCCGCAGGTAGAAGACCTCTGACCACTCCCCGTGTGCGCCCGTGCGAAAAGCGATGCCGATGAAACCACGTGCATCTGCGGACGCGCCGGAGCGCGGTGCGCCAGCGACATCGACGCGAATCTCGCCATCCTTGAACTGCGTCCCGGAGATGATCGCGAGCATGTCCTCGTTCATCGTCTGCGCTGACGGCGTGAGCTTGATCGCGCGCCGGCGGCGATACTCGACGACGTTGGCGCGTCCGTTCAGAACTTGCGAAAAGTGTACGGAGTCCGGCCGCAATGTGACGCGGCCTTGCTGGGCGACTTGCGCCGGTGCTGCCCGCCATGCGACGGCAACGATGAGCAGTGCGAGGGATTGGCTGACGTATCGCATCGATTCAGTATACGCAGACCGCGAATGCAAACAAGAAGCCCCACGGCCGGAGAGTCCGTGAGGCTCTTGTCTCCAGGCTGCTCGCTTACGGCACGTAGCAGCTTGGTTCCCCGTCGCCAGCCGTGGTGATGATCGGGCTCGTGGTGTTGACGCCGATACCGCAGGTCGCAGCAGCGAGCTGGCTGTGCGTAACCGTCGCCGACCAGTAGCCCGGCCCGGGGGTCACGGCAGGGACGCCGACCCCAGACGAGTTCTTGAAGCCCTTACGAGTAACGAGCGTCGTCGCGGTCGTGTAGTAGGTCGAGTCGGAGAAGAACGCTTCCTCAGCCGTCACGAGGTTGCGCAGGTCCGACTTCATCGCCGTGACGTACGCCTTGTTCTTGGTGTTCGCGAACTTCGGAATCGCGATCGCGGCCAAGATGCCGATGATCACGACCACGATCAGAAGCTCGATCAGCGTGAAGCCCTTTCGGGCGCGCATGGTGGACATGGTGACAGTCCTGAAAAGGGGGAAAGGCCTGCGGCGACCGGCTTACGCACGCCCTCATTGGAACGACTCGCTGGCCGCGTTAGGGCAACGCAAAGCTTGTTACGGTCCCCATAAGCAATTCAGGTTTTGTATATAAAATGCGAAACTCTATGCGCGCGCATTGATTCTCGTGAGGCACACAGCCAGCCATTGTGTCCGCAGCTTTAGGGCTTCCTCAGCGGACGGTGATACTCCCGAGCATCCCGCCGTGAATCTCACGCCGAGGGGCACGAACGACTAACGAGCCTTGGCCTCCGCGACCGCCACCCGCGAATCCGCCGTCCCGTAGTACGCCAGCCAGCGGCCCCTGAACCGCACCAATCCCTCGACGAACGTGGTGCCCTCCTTGTACTGGCCCGACCGCTCGTAGGGCTCACTGGGCGACAGGAACGGCGCATCCGCCCGTGCAACGAGCCTAACGGGATTGCGCGAGTCGAATAGTGCCTGTCCCGCTGTGTATGTTCGCGCCGCTACAGTTGGATCCCCGTAGCGAGCGCTGTTGCCGGCGTTGTAGAAGACCACGATCCCGTGCTCGGTGAGTACTGCCGGCGCACCCGCCTCGACCAACCACGAGTCGAAGTACCCAGGCCGCGGCGAGAGAACCTTCAAGGGGCGCCCGTCATCGTCCTCGATCGGCGACCAGACGAGACAATCATCCGATGTCGCGATGAGTACCTCGGGAACGTTGAAGTACATCCAATACTTTCCGTTCACCTTTGTCGCGACACATCGTTCCCCGATGAACCGGCACAGTATTGCGCCGGATTTGGTCTGAGTCTCGTTGTACTTGCCGCCACTTGCCACGGCGAACGCGGGTCCCTGCTTTTGCCACCTAAGGAGATCGCGCGACGTGGCGACGGCGAGGCGGGGGACTTTACGGTTCCACTGCGTGTACGTGAGCACGTACAGTCCGTCATCGCGCTCGACGATGCGCGGGTCCTCCACTCCACCCGGCCATTCGTTCTCCCGCTGCGCGTCGCGATCAGGATAGAGAACCGGCGTCGCGCGTCGCGTGAAACGAAGGCCATCGGCACTCTCTGCCAGTCCGATGCGCGACGTGTGATGACCGATCGCCGAGTCACCCGTCGCATCCTCGGCGCGGTACAGCAGGTACACCTTCCCGTTGCGGACGATCGCTGCTGGATTGAACGTCGCGTACTGCTCCCACCTGACGAGGCTATCGTTCATCGGCGACCGGATCGTCGCCTCGGCGCTCGGAACAATGATCGGGTTGACGCCACTCGGTTTGATGAACGGGCCGAGCGCCCACGCCGGGTTCTGAGATAGCGCGTGCGGTGCGCGGCCGAGGCACGCTACGGCGATCATGAGCGTCAATCGAGAGCGCGGCCATAAACATCTGTCGCGCAGCGTGTTAGCCATCGCGTAAGGCGTTGACGGGATCGACCCGCGCCGCGCGCACGGCGGGCGCCAGACACGCGATGGCCGCAACAGCGAGTAGTGTCACCGTCACACCGAGGTATACCCACGGATCCCGCGCCGATTCGTTAAAGAGCAGAGGCGCGATCCATCGGCTGGCGATCAGAGCCAGAACCAGGCCGATGGCGGCGCCGACCACGGCGACGCGCATACCATCAGTCACTATGAGTCCAACGATTCGGCGTGCTCCCGCACCGATGGCCAACCGCACGCCGATTTCATGTGTGCGTTGTGCCGTGACGTACGAGACAACGCTGTACAGCCCAATGGCTGCGACCACCAGCGCGATCGCGCCGAATAAACCGAACATCGTGGCGCCGAGCCGCCAAGGACGTATTTGTGGATCGACGCGGTCCTGCATGACGCCGACGTCAATGACACTCGCGTCGGGGACGAGCTGGGCGATCGTCCGTCGCAGCGCGGACACGTACGATTGCACGTCACCACTCGGCCGCACCAGCAAGACGGTTCCTCCAAAGCCAGCTTCCTGGCCAAACGGAATGTAGTACTGCATCGCCGGATCTTCACGAATACCGTAACGCCTCGCGTCGCGCACGACACCGACAACGGTCGAGCACCGCGTCTCATCGTCCCCGACAATGATGCACTTCCCAAGCGGATCCTCCTCTGGCCAGAGCAGCTTCGCCATCATCTCGTTCACGATGGCCACGCGCTCTGTCGTCGCGCCTTCGTTGGGACCGAACACGCGGCCGCGTACAACCGGCGTGCCGACCGTTGCGAAATACTCGGACGTGACCGCGTTCACATATGGCCCGCCGCCGGGCGCGGAGGGAAGCGTATCGCGACCCGGCACCTTGAGTGTGACGCCGAACCCATACCCAAAGGGCGAGCCGATGGCCAGCGCCGCATGTTCGACACCCCGCGCCCTCGTTAGGTAATCGCGCAGGCTCATCCAGAGGACGGTCTCGCGTCTGCGCTCTGCCGCGGCGACCGGCGGCGACACATTCCGCAATCGCGGCCAGTCCACTTCACCCACGAGGACGCGATCGGGTTGCAGGCCAAGATCGAGCCGGCGCACGTTGGACAGGGACCGCATGAACAGGCCGGCGCCCGTGAGGAGGAGCACGGAGAACGCGGCTTGAGTGACCAACAGCGCGAAGCGAGTGCGTGACTGACGAGCCCCGCCGCTGCCACCCGTCCCGCGCAAAGCAACCACGATGTCCGCTCGGCGCGTTTGTAAAAGCGGGGCGAAACTCACCATGAAGCCCGTCGTCACCGTCAATAGCATCGCGACGAGGAGTACTCTCGTATCGACCGGCGCGGTATCCCACACGACGTTCGACAGAAATACCCGGCGCATTATTTCTGCGCCGCCATAGGCGAATCCGATTCCCGCCGCGCCGCCGACGATGGCGTATACCATTCCCTCGAGTATCAGCAGCCGTCCGAGCCGAGAGCGGCTGATGCCGAGTGCAAGACGCACTGCGATCTCACGCCGCCGGCGGAGCAGCCGCACGATGAGCAGATTGGCAACATTCGCATTGGCGATGATGAGAACGATGAGCGCCACGGCGGCAAGCCAGCGCGCGATCGGCGCCTCGGGTCGCTCTGTGCCGCTCGCGTTGTACGCGATCGGTCGCGCGCTCATGTCCGCCAGCTTTCACTCGTCATCTGTCCCGGCGTACGCAGCGCGGAATGTCGCGGTGAGATCGTCATTCACCCGGCCAGCGGCGAGTCCCGGCTTCACGCGCACAATGATGCTCAGCCATTGTGCACGCCATGTGGTCCACCAGTCGGGTGTGGGATGGTGCCCGCTGCTGATCGGAATCCACATGTGGACGGGCCGCAGCTCTACCCCAGTGAAGTCACGCGGCGCGACACCGATAATCGTGAATGGCTGCTCGTTGAGCACGAGAGTCCGACCGATGACGGAATCGGCGCCGGCGTATTGGCGATGCCAGTAGCCATAGTCCAACACCACGACGTGTGCGCCTTCGGGATATTGATCATCCGCCTCGGCGAAGAAGCGCCCACGTAGTGCATGCACTCCAAGCACGACGAAGAAATTGCCCGTTGCCGCGCCCAGCCTCACTGCCGCGGACTCCAAGCCCCGCCCGGTGCGCGCATCGGTGACGTTGTACGCCGCAACCTGCGAAACGGACCGACTGTACTTGCGCACCGCGGCGTACGCACTGTAGCCCAGTGTGCTCGTTGTGAATTCGCCCGACGATTTCGTGCGCACGTGCGCGTAGACGCGCCGAAGCGACGCCGGATTGGCAACGTCGTCGGGCGCGCGCAGCAGCAATCGATCGACAATGCCGAACATCGTCGACGTCGCGCCGATCGCGAGCGCCAGCGTCAGTACGACGACCGCCGCAAAGGCCGGCTGCGTCCGTACACCACGGCCCGCGTACAGAAGATCCTGGGCGACCGAGGTCCACCACTCGAGCCACCCTGCGCGCGCTGCCGTGACCTGATCGATTCGGCGGAGGCGCTCGCGAGTTCTCTGCGCATCGCCGAAGCGACGCGTAGCTTCACGTTCGGCGTCGGGGCGGGTCCATCCTTCGTTCATGAGTTCTCGCACACTCATTTCGAAGTGAAAGGCCAGTTCCTCTTCGATTGCGCGGTCCACGCCCGCGGCGCCGCGATCGATGTGGAGAAGCCTGCGGAAGTGTTTCTCGTTGGACATGACTCACGCGATTAGGAAGCCTGCAACACCTTGAAGACGGCACCCGCGTAGGCTGACCAGGTCGTGGTCTTGTCTCGGAGCTGCCGACGGCCCAGTGCGCTGAGACTGTAGAACTTTGCTTTCCGATTGGTCTCGCTCAGGCCCCATTCGGCACTGAGCCAACGGCGTTGCTCCATGCGGTGGAGCGCAGTGTATAGCGCGCCCTCTTCGATATTGAGCGTGCGGTCACTGCTCTCGCGGAGCCACTGCCCGATGGCATAACCGTGCCGCGGGCCGAAGGTGAGCGCCTTGAGGACAAGCAGATCGAGCGTCCCCTGCAAAAGGTCGAGATCGGCGGCACGCACGAGCCTTACCTGAAATGTTCAGGTATAGGATCGTCTTGATTGGCGCCTCTGTCAAGACAAGTGCGACGCGATGCTCGTACAGAGGTGAGCCGCCTCAATGCCTTCGAGCGCGTTCAGTAGAGCGGTTGGTCGCAATTCCCTGGCGTATGTCGTCGCGGCGACCGACCCTTTCACCTGGTCACCTCCATGAGATACTACAAATGCTCAACAGCATGCCGCGGCTGCTGCTTGTACTGACCCTCACCGCCGGCGCCGCCTCGGCGCAGACCACGACCACGCCGCCTGTGCCGAGCGCGGGTCGTCGAGTCGACATCGGCGGTGGGCAGCACCTCTACCTGAATTGCACCGGCAAGGGCTCACCGACGGTAATCCTCGAGGCAGGCGCCGGCGACTTCGCGGAGGTATGGTCGCTCGTCCAGCCCAGAGTCGCCGAGTTCACGCGCGTGTGCAGCTACGACCGCGGGGGCTACATGTGGAGCGACCCGGGCGCGCGCCCGCGCACGTACGCGCAACTCGCCCTCGAGCTCCGCACCACGCTCGATCGCGCCGGCGAGACGCCACCCTTCATTCTCGTTGGCCAGTCGTATGGTGGACTCGTCGTCCGCGGCTTCGCCAAGCGCTACGCGCGCGACGTCAAAGGGATGGTGCTCGTCGACGCCGTGCACGAGGACCAGCAGATCGTCTGGGGCGGCGAGGCCATCGTCTGCGCGACGCCGCGCGCGGCCGGCCCTCGCCCGCGCCGCGGATTGCGTTGGACACGCAGTGGGTTCGCCTGGCGCGCGACAGTAGCCTGATGAGTTTAGGAGATACTCTACCAGCACCCCTCGACCGTCTTTCGGCAGACGCACAGCGGCTGTGGCTGTGGGGCGCGAGTCAGCCAATTTATCGCATGGCGTGGGCGGCGGAGATGGACTGGTCGCCCGAGGAGCTGGCGCGTATGTACACGGAGCGCAAGGCACATCGTGCGTCGTTAGGCGACATGCCGCTCGTGGTCCTGCCGCGGACGGTGAGCGTTCCTGCCGACAGCCTCGAACGGGAGCGTCAGGCGCTGATGGCCGACCTCGCGGCGTTGTCGACGCGTGGGCGGCTCGAGTACGCGAGGGCGTCCGGGCACAACATACATATAGAAGAGCCGGAGCTCGTCGTGCGCGCGATCAAAGCCGTCGTGTCATCCGCTCAGGGCCGAACCGCGCCGTCTCGGCGTTACTCCTTCTTTTTCAACTCGCTCTCGTGCTCGGCGATGAAGGCGCGGATCTGGTCCGCCATGTCGAGCAGCTTGGTCCACTGCTCCTGATAGAGCGTGATCGGGAATCGCCCCAGGCCGTATACCGAGACGCCACCCTTTTCGCTCACTTTGAGCGATACGCCACGCTTCGCGCCCTGCTTGAGGGCTTCGTTTTCACGACGGAGTCGTTCCAGCTCGGCCTTCATATCTTCGTCAGACATTTTCCCCGGAATCGCATTAGATGTCCGAATTCTAGCGACACCGCTCGCGAAGCTGCTACCATTCTACTGCGAGTGTAGCACCGCCGCGCACAACAGCTTCTCCCGCCGCGACCGTTCATGCCGTGAAGAAGAAACGGAAGCCTGTGCCGCGCGAACTGAGACGCGTACAGCCGCCTCGAACGTTCGTTTCCCTCGATCATCAGGTCCGCCAATCGTATAGCGAAAGTGCCACGATCGAAGCGATCGCGTACCGCGAGAATTGAATCTTGTATAGAAGAGACTCTGCTTCGTCCCGAAGGAACTCAGCTTCGTCCCGACGGAACGAACGCTCGTACCGGACAAATTGATGGCTGTCCAGATGAAATGAAGCGCAGTGCCGGTCGAATTGATCGGTGTACAGGCGAGAATGCAGCTCGTCCCGCTCGAACGGATCGGTGTACCGAGAGAATCGTTCGTCGTGCCGGAGGAATGAACGGCCGTCCACCAGGAGCTGACCATCGTCCAGCACGGATCAACAGCCGTCCGGAAGAGATGATTCTCGGTCCCGACTGAAGTGACTGCGTCGCCGCAAGGATGCGAAGCTGTCCAGCACAAATGCGAAGCTGTCCAGCAGAGATGCGAGGCTGTCCAGCAGGGATGCGAGGCTGTACAGCACGAATGCGCGGCTGCACAGCAGGAATGCGCGGCTGTACAGCAGGAATGCGCGGCTGTACAGCAGGAATGCACACGCGTCTGGGTGCAATAGCGCGACGTCCCGCTCGAATCCACCGCCGTTCGGAGTCCTCTGCTCGCCGTACAGTGGACTTCGCACCCTGCACACGCGGGACTCATGCGATCACCGATGAGATGAACCGATGTCCAGCTCGATGTGATCGCATCACCGGCGACACTGCTCACTTCGCCGACGAGATCGACAACGCGCCGCCCTCCATGTCGATCATCACAGATCAGATTCTCACCCTCGCCGACCGAATAGCAACGATCACAGAAGCCATGTGACTCGCTGCCGTTCACATCTCACCCCTCAGCGAAGACTGCTCTTGCCTTACCGACCATTTTGATCACTCTGCCGCTCAGTGTCCGACTGCCTCCGGTGAGATGAACCAAGCCGCCGGCGACATCCTTACGTCGCCACATCGGATTTCCATCACCCTCGGCCACCGCGACGGACGCGCACGGTGGCCGGTGCATTGCCCGCGTCCATCAACCAGACCAGAGGACAGAATGAAGAACAAACAGAACGCAGTACTCGACGCGCTGCTAAGCCGTTGAGATTCACGACGCCAAAGACGCAGTGACTACTTTAAAGTTCTCATTATTCGCCTGACAGACAATCGCTGTATGTCATTCGCATGCTGCCGGACGTTCTCCTACCGGAGTCCTCAGGCATCGGATTCACTTCATCCTCGTGAGCGCTTGCGTACTTGTTGCGCACCCGTTGCGCGCACAGGCCACCGCCGACTCGACTGCTCCCGCCTTCCGCAATGGACAATGGGACGTCGAGTTCATCCCGAGCAGAAGCCTGGCCGAAGGTGGAGTGCTCCGCTTCAGTACACCGACGCGCGCGTGAGTGCTGGCTTCCGCTTTGCGCACGGGGGCATATCGCCAACTGCATGCCCGGTCCTTGCCGAGCCACCTTCCCTGCAATGACGGCACCCGCGCCGGCGTCGGCGTGCGCGCGCCAGGCGACGAGCGCGTCGGCGACAAAGCTGCTGCGAAACTGACGCTCGCCGACGCCCCAGCCATATCCGCCGCCCACGGCGACGTCGACGGTCAGCGGTGGCCGCTCGTCCTGTGCGAGGAGAGAGCTCGCGAGTAGCATATGGCGATGGTGGCGGCGGCACTGCAAACCAGTTGCTTCTTCATCTTGCAACCTCCGCTGAGCTCTATGGAGCAAACTCTGTCGAGGCTTCAGGGGTCTCGGGACGGCATCACACGTCAGCGGCCAGCGCCGCGGACGGCTGCTTCGAGCCGTCGCGCCCATTCGGTCCGCTTGGCGTGGCTCGAAGGCGGAATGCAGATTTGCTCCTCGAGCACCGCGAGGTACTCGACGAGTGTTTCGGGCGGCGGGTCGTGGATGATCATGTCGGCGATGCCTGCTCCCCACTCGGCGTACGCTTCCGGAGACGCACCGGCTTTGGTACCGTCCGCGTCCCAGTCCTGCGCCAGCACGGTCGCAGCAGCAGCGATCTGTCGTTTGGTCGGTCGTGACATCGGTGGTCGTTAGCGAGCGGTGAGAGCACGGCTGCGTCTCGCGCGCCGCCAGTCGAGCCTACAGAGTATAGCGTGAGCAAGACATCGAAAATCGCCGCGCTCTTGCTTTGCTGTTCAGCCCTCGGCGGCCCAAGCGCCGCGATGAGTGGCGCCGAACAAGGAAAGGAACGTGGCGGATCTCGCTCGGTCGTCGTGGCCAGCGACTCACGCTGTTTCAAATTACGAAGGACGGTTGTTTCTATCGGGAAGTGCATTATCCGGGTGGCCGGAAGGACCGGAAGTCCATTGGAACGACGGATCGGACGGAAGCGCACAGGATCGCGATGCAGTTGCTCGCGGCATTGATTACGGGAAATGCACCGGAACCGCGTCCGGTTGTCCGACTTGGCGATGTGATCGAAGCGTTCGTCAAGGAGTCACCGATGTTCTTGACAACCACGAGCACACGAAAGCGGATGCGGAAACCCGCATGGCCATTTTGCGGGCGGTGATTGGTGACCATCGCGAGGTGCGTACGCTGACGGAGAACGACGTGCGGCAGTACGAGGCACGGCGGACTGCAGGAGGGATCACGTACGGCGACGGCCAACGTACCGAATCGGTGCGCCAACGCTCCGTGCAGGCAGACATCAAGCTGCTGAAGCAAATGCTTTCACGGGCCTGCACGCGAACAACGGCACAGGGGACGCGGTGGCTCGAGCAGAACCCGCTGCAATACGTTCGCATTCGGGGCGAGCATGATGTCAAACGCCCCGTTGCTTCGTACGAGCGCTACGAGGCCACGCGACAGCAGATGGTGCTGTTCCAACGGAAGTACGAGTTGGAAATGCAGACCGCCAAAGGAGCGAAGGAGCGTCGGCGAGCAGAATCGCGTCACCTCTCGTGGGTGCGCGCGGAACTCGGCCTCTCTCTGTTGGCAGCGACGGGAAGACGCCGTGGGGCGATTATGGGGCTGCGATGGTCGGACTTTGATGCAGCGTCGGGATGCGTGACGTGGCGCGCCGAGCACGACAAGAAGGGAAAAACATGGGTTGTTCCCTATCCGACGACCTTCTTTGCGACGATTCGAGACTTCCAAAAGCGACTAGGCGCAGTAGGTGGCTTCGTCTTTCCGAGGCAGGGTGAGCCGAATGAGTCCGCACCACCGGAGCTTCTCTCGCAGTGGATTCGCAAGGCCGAGGTGGACGCCGAATTGACGAAGCTGCAAGGCGGCACCTGTCACCCGTATCGCCGGAAGTGGCGCTCGGAACGGCCTCACCACGCGCTCAAGGCGGTGATGCAAGCGGGTGGTTGGTCCGATGTGAATACGATGCTCCGGTGCTACGACCACCCGGAAGCGTCGGACGTGCTAGCAGTCACGGCGGAGCCACGAAAGCGAAAGGAAAGCACGTCGGGGTGAGAAACTGACATAGAAACTGACCAACGCGACGCATAACGAAAGAGCCCGGCAACGCCTAACGCGTTACCGGGCTCTCAGTTGCCCCTCCTGGGCTCGAACCAGGACTCTTCTGATCCAGAGTCGAGCCCAGCATAAACGCTAAACTTTGAAAAGTGCCGAGTTCTCAAGGAGATACGAGCGTCAACACCGTATTTCTAGACGGCGAGTACGGCATCTTTCCGCACCGAAAAGGCCGACTCGAGACCAACTTGATTGACCATGGCGGTGAGCCGTCGAAGAAACGCGGCCAGACTGGGGCCTGCCTAATGTCCACGCGCTTCGGCAGATCACGACACAGTTACAACGCCGCTGCCTAGGTCGTACACCCCGGCTGCTACTTTGAGCGTGCCTTTCCGCACCGCCTCCATGATGACGGTCGAGGAGCTCCGTAATAACTCGGCCTGCACCTGCGTGTTCGCTCGGATTGCCTGATCAATCTGTCCGCCGCTACGCTCCACAGCCTGGCGAAGATGCGGATACAAGGCGCTGATCTGCCCGGGCACAGTCTCGGTCTTCAGTGCCGCCTTCACGGCGCCGCAGTTGGTGTGGCCGAGCACCAGGACTGCGCGAATGCCGAGCACCGCGACGGCGTACTCGAGGCTGGCAATGATCTCTGGTGTCGCAATGTTCCCCGCCACTCGCGTCACGAAGAGGTGGCCGATCGACTGATCGAAGATCAGCTCTACCGGAACGCGCGAGTCCGCGCACGCCAACACGGCCGCAAAGGGTTCTTGCTTGTCGACGGTATGTTCCTTGAGGATCGTTAGGTCCTGCTCGATCGAGTTCAGCCGGTTCCCGGCAAACCGGCGATTTCCCGCGAGCATCTCCTCGATCGCGCCATCGGGTGTCCTGTAGGCGCGTGATGGTTCCTCATTAGATACGATCACCCAATGTGGCAATGGCCGGACCATGCCCACGATCGCACCGGCGACTGCTCGTTGCACAAATCGCCGTCGAGATGCCACGGCCTCTGATCGTCGATCATCGTTCATAGTCCAGCCCCCTGGTCTGCCGCCGAGCGGACTAGCGGCGCTCCTCGTCCGACGAACCTCATTGCCGAGCCATGGCGATCCGCAGACGATCGTTAGGCGATACGACGTGCTCGCCGTCGCCGATCTCGGCGTCGAGCTGGACCCAGGAAATCCCTCCATTGAACTTGCTGTCACCGTTCGAGTAGTCTTCGCTCACGGGCGAGGCGAGATCGATGCCGACGTCCGTCGTCTCATCCGCCGAGAAGATGTTCGGAACCGTGTTGTCGACTCGGGCGGCCCCATCGGGATGGCCGTCGACGAACAGTTGCACGTTGCCGCCCCTCCCCAATCCCCCGCCATCGTACGTGAACTCCATGCGCACTTTGTGCGTGCCGGGCGAGACCACCGACTCACTCTCGGCGTAGAAGTGCTTCAGCCCGAAGAGATTGTAGCAGTACTTCAGGTGCCCGTCCTTGAAGTAGAGACTCCATCCTCCGAACTCACCGCCCTGCGCCACCACGACGCCCGAAGCGCCGCCATTGTTCGGAACGTTCACCTCGGCGCTCACCGAATGCGACTTGTTCTTCATGTTCAGAACAGAGCTCTCCGAGAGGCGCCGCATCCCCGAAAAGAGAATCTGTGTCGTGCCCTTCACCAGCACGGGCCGACCGGCGAGATCGGAATTGGCTCGCTCCGCGCGGCGATCGTCCAGCGGTAACACGTTGTACTTGTCGGCCTCGAGCAAGAACAGCCGCTGCAGATCGCGGAGCTTCTCCGGGAACTTGTCGGCGACGTTCTCGGCCTGCGACCAGTCGGTGTTCGTGTCGTACAGCTCCCAGACGTCATCGTCGAGAGGCGGTAGTGCGGCCCCCATCTCCCACGGCGTCGAATGCCGGGTCACTGCGGTCCAGCCGTTGTGGTAGATACCGCGATTGCAGAACATCTCGAAGTATTGCGTCTTGTGCCGCTCTGTCGCGTTCGCGTCGTCGAACGAGTAGCACATGCTCACACCTTCGATCGGGTGTTGCTGTGCTCCATTGACGAATGCCGGCGCGGGCAGTCGCGCCGCTTCCAGCACGGTCGGCGCGACGTCGATCACATGGTGGAACTGGTTGCGGATCTCGCCACGTGCCTCGATCCCGTTGGTCCACTGCACGACGGTGCCATTGCGCGTACCGCCCCAGTGCGACGCCACCTGCTTCGTCCACTGATATGGTGTGTCCATCGCGTGGGCCCAGCCAACCGCGTAATGGTTGTACGCTTTGGGCGTGCCGAAATCATCGATGCGCGAAACCATGAACTCGGTGCTCTCCAGGGCATTCGCGCCGTTCAACACGACCAGCTCGTTGAAGCAGCCGTGTAAATCCCCTTCGGCGCTCGCGCCGTTGTCGCCCAGGATGTAGTAGACGAGCGTGTCGTCGAGGGCACCGAGCGCGGCGATTGCGTCGATCAGCCGGCCGACATGATGGTCGGTGTGCTCGAGAAATCCCGCGTAGATCTCCATCTGGCGAGCGAGCACCGGCTTGAGATCGTTAGGCATGTCGTCCCACGCCGGTATTTCCTTCGGTCGCGCCGTCAGCTCGGCGTTCGCGGGAATTACACCGAGTGTTTTTTGGCGCGCGAACATCTCCTTTCGCAGCGTGTCCCAACCCCGGTCGAAATTTCCCTTGTACTTGTCCGACCACTCCTTCGGGACGTGATGCGGCGCGTGCGTACCACCCGGTGCGAAATAGATGAAGAAAGGCTTATCTGGCATCAGCGCCTTTTGCTCGCGCACCCAGTCGATCGCCTTATCGGTCATGTCATCGGTGAGGTGGTAGCCTTCCTCTGGCGTTCGCGTCGGCACCACTGGGGTCGTGCCCTCGTAGAGCGACGGCAGGTACTGGTTCGTCTCCCCGCCGATGAAGCCATAGAAGTACTCGAAGCCCCCGCCACCGGTCGGCCATTGGTTGAACGGTCCCATCGGGCTCGTCTCCCACACGGGGATCTCATGACACTTCCCGAACTGCGCCGTCGAGTAGCCGTTCAAGCGCAGCGTCTCCGGCAACGGCGCGCAACTGCTTGGTCTCAATGAGTTGTAGCCCGGTGCCGACGTCGCGACCTCCGTTATCCCACCCATGCCGACCGTGTGGTGATTGCGTCCGGTGAGGAGCGCCGCGCGCGTCGGCGAGCACAGAGCGGTCGTGTGAAAACGACTGTATTTGAGTCCGCCTTGTGCCAGTCGTTCCGCCGTCGGCGTGTCGCATGGGCCTCCGAATGCACTCGAGGCTCCAAATCCGACGTCGTCGAGTAGAATGACGAGGACGTTAGGCGCTCCGGTTGGCGGCCGGAGGGGAGTGATCAGCGGGAACTTCGCGTCAGGATCTTTGGCGTCGTACGTTGTCGTTGTCGGTGCAGCGGTGTCGGGAATGGGCAGAACTTCTCGCTGCCGTGCGTCGTTGATCGAGCTGGACATGCGCGGTCCCCCAGCGGTGACGGCCGGTCTCACGTGCGGATCGAGTCTGCAGGATGCGCCTGCGAAGTCGACGGGCACTATTAGACCAAAGTCAGGACCGCGGGTCCGCGCGCGCGTCGCGTCGCGCGCTCTCTGTCGTGTCTAGAGATCGAGGGCCCAGCGATTGGTCACTCGATGCGAACAAGCCTGACGCGTTCCTGATTCGGCAACGGCCCTGAGTTGTCTACCACGAGCCGCAAACCAAACTCGAGACCAACTGCTGTAAATGAGAAAGAGCCCAACCTCACCTAACGTGAAGTCGGGCTCCGAGTTGCCCCTCCTGGGCTCGAACCAGGACTCTTCTGATCCAGAGTCAGACGTGTTGCCAGTTACACCAAGGGGCAAAGCTTTCGCAGAACTATTTGTAAAATAATGCGGTTAACTCCGTCGTGGCAATGCGATTTTGGCCGATCATGCGCTGCGCGAACGCCCTCTCCGGCAAGCCGCGGGCAAGGCAAGGCGGTTCCATCCGTCTACTCCTCGCTCGAGGATCGCCGTGCGCGTTAGGCTTTGTCGTCACCGCCGGCAATCGCCTCGAGTCGACAGACGCTAGACGAAGGGGAAACGCGGAATGGCCGACGCCTGGCGATTGCGCGGCCGAGGGCTTGCGCAACTCATGCAAAACAGCGCGATTTGAGCAGCCGTTCGACCTGCGCGCCTACCGCTCCCACGCCCACGATCAAGAGTGCATGATCTCCGCAAACGCTGGTACGGTCTGATCTTGCACACTCGCGTCCGCTGCCTCTTACATCCCGCGCTCGCTCGCTCGACCGCAGTCGCGTCCGTCGCTGCGCTCCTCGGCGCTGCAGGCTGCAAGCAAGCACTCCGCGGACTCGGACCCAGCGGTGCCGCACTCGAGAAAAACGCCGACCAGCTCTTCGGGGCAATGGCGATCCGCTACTCGCAGGTCTCGCGAGACGCCAGATACGAGTTCGCGCGTAATCGACTCAATCGAAATGCACTCGTTCCGTCGCGCGTGTTCGATGACAGCGCGATCTGGACGAGCGAACCGAGTCCGGTCCTCCGCGCATTGCTCGTACAAGGGATACCAGACAACGGGCGTTACGAATTCACGAGCAGTACGGCCGTCGCGCGTCCGTCCCGGCTCGGTGAATCGCGCCACGTCATCACGCTCGCGCGGCTCTCACCTAACGAGTTCGTCTGGGACACCAACGTCGATTTCGCGATTGGCAGCGTGAGCGCCGCCGAGATCGGCGCGCTCACCACTGCGTTGCTGGGCTCCGGTGAGCGCGGCTCCGACACGGAGCTGCGCGCCGACTATCGCGCGGCGACGCCCCGTGCCACGGCGGTGCTCGGCTCGCTCTTCTCGATCGACTCGATCCGCGCGACGCCGTTCAGCGACGGCACGAGCGACGTACGCCTGACGATCGGCATCCATACCGACGGTCTCAAAGCCCGCTATCCGGCGTTCGCCGACTACATCGCCAAGTATGTGAATCCCGCCAAGTACCGCTTCGCGGTCAACGATCGCGGCGGTGTGATCTGGTTCGAAGTCACCGGCGCCGATCGGCAGTTTAGCATCCACTATCGTGCGGCGGAGGGCCGGCTGGCGCCGCTGTACGGGCCGCCGCGCACCCGTCCCGATACGCTCGAGTTGCACATCGACTTCACGACGAAGCTCAAGTTGTTCACCGTCGGTCTCCGCGATCTCTCGACCGAATTCATCGTCACCGACACGCCGCACGAGCGCGCGTGGACATTCATCGCGCGGCGTGAGCCGCAATGGAAGCTTCCATTCATCACCGTGCACCTCATTCGAACGCCGCTCGAGCGGCCGTTCGAGGGCACCGGTGTCATCTTCCACCTCGGGGTGCGCGACAGCGCCAACGCGCAAACGCTGTTCGAGCGGCGCGCTCACGCAACCGTGCAGGAAAGCTCGATTTTGCGTTTCCTCAACTCGCTCGGCTCCGGCGCCATGAGCGATCTCGCCGATCGGACGGAGCGCGAGGAAGAACAGTTTCTGCGCGAGCTGTTCATGGCACTGCAGTCGGACGCGCGCGCACTCGCACCCTCGCTCGGCCCTGGAACGTCGCTCGCGCCGGAGACCGAAAAAGACGAACGCCGCTGACCCCGGGGGGTGGCGGCGTTCGATCGCGCTCGGCGCGAGTCACCTGACGTGGGGACTTGCCGCGCGCGCTGTCATTGGAACTCTCCGTCCTACCGAGCAGCGGCGGGCAACGATCCATCTCTGGCCATTTCTATGCCAGAATGTGTGCCAAAGTATTCGGTGCCGATGGAGCTGAGGGGAGTCGAACCCCTGACCTCTGCAGTGCGATTGCAGCGCTCTCCCAGCTGAGCTACAGCCCCGCTTCCGACCGGCGAAGAGACGTCTGTCTTTCCACCGCACACGGAAACGGCCCCGCGAGCGGGGCCGCCGTGATTGCGTGGCAATCTACGGATCGTTCCCCACTCTCGTCAAGCTGGACGCACCAGTACGACCAGCGTAACGGTGATTGGTGATTTGTGGTGGTGTCACCGCCACCAACCACCAGGAACCTGTACCTTCATACCCCGATGACCACGCCAAGCTCCGTCCGCGATCCCGCGACCGCCTTCTTTTCCTTTGCGGATCTCCGGCCAACTGAAGTGTTGGCCGCGAGCAGACGCATCCATGATCTCGTGAGACGAACGTCGCTCGTGCGAAGCGTCGCGCTCAGCGAGCTCGCGCAGGGAGACGTCTTTCTCAAACTCGAGAACGAGCAGATCACGGGTTCATTCAAGCTGCGCGGCGCGATGAACTCCATTGCGTCGCTGCCTGCTGACGTGCGGGCGCGGGGCATTGTCGCTTCCTCCGCCGGCAATCACGGGTTAGGAATCGCATACGCCGCGCGGTACTTCAACACGCCAGCGACGATCTTCGTGCCGCGTACAGCCGCGCAAGTAAAGCGCGACGGGATCGCGGCACTCGGGGCGACGCTCGATAGTTCACAGCCGCATTACGATGCCGCGATGGCGGCGGCGCTCGCATTTGCCGAGGAACGTGGTGCGACGTTCATCAATCCGTGCTTCGGCAACGCACTCATCGCCGGACAAGGCACGGTCGCGCTCGAGATTCTGAGCGACCTGCCGAACATGGCGTCGCTCGTCGTGAATGTCGGCGGTGGCGGGTTGCTCGGCGGATGTGCGAGTCTTCTTCGCGCCGTGGCGCCGGACGCGCGCATCGTTGGCGCGCAGAGCGAGAAAACCGCCGCGATGGCACGATCGATGGCGGCCGGACGCGTCGTGGAGATCGATGACGAGCCGACGATTGCGGAAGGACTCGCGGGTCAGATCGACGAAGCGGGACTCGAGATCGGGCAGAAGTCGCTCGACGAAATCGTCGTCGTGAGCGAGGCGCAGATCGGCCATACGATCGCGTGGCTCTGGCGCAACCATGCGGCGCGCGTCGAAGGCGCCGGCGCCGTTGCCACGGCCGCCGTGTTCCATCGCCTGGTGCACTCGCTGCCCACTCCCGCCGCGATCATCGTCAGCGGCGGGAACATCGATGCGGAGCGATTCGAGAAACTGGTAGAGGGTGGAGAGTGGCGGGCAGAGGGTGACAGCGTTTAGCAGTTTATAAACCCTCCGCTCTCTACCCTCTGCTCTCTACCCTCTGCTCTCTCCCCTCTGCTCTCGACTCTCTACCCAGTTCTCTAGTGATTGACGCTGCGATCCGCGGCGCCCGACGAGCCAATTCGCGACTCGCCACCAAGAGAACTGTTCGTGCCGCGCACGCCCTGGGTGTTCGCGCTCACGCCATTTGCCGGCCCAGCCCCAGCGCCGTGCAGTCCGACTTCACGATCGGTGAGCGTGCCGCGCGTATTCTGCGTCGAGCCGTCACCGCCGGTCGTCGAGCCCTGCGTGTTCGTCTGCGCAGACGGGTGCGCGCGCGAATGACCGCGGGCTTCACCGCCCCGACGCCCGATCATCGCCATGTGCTCGCGATTCTGACTCACCGCCTGTCCGCCCTTGCGTCCTGCATTGCGCGCTTCATCGGAATCGAATTCGTGTGCAGTTCCCTTTGCGTGCGCGGCTCTGCCGCCCTTGCTCGCGATCTCGCGCTGTTTCGATCGATCCATGGATGCGAAACCGCGATTGCTCCGTCGTCCGCCACCGATTTGCACGTCGTTGTCCGTGTCGCTCGACGCGTCGCGCAACCGATCGCGGTCGATCGCTTCGTCGTTACGATCGTCGTTGCCTATTCTGTTCGGCATCCCTGCTCCTCCCAAGAGTCTCTAACACGGTTTGCAACCTCTAGCGATTCCCAGCACAACGCGTGCTCGGAACATCGCCACTGGACTTGAGGCCCCCCCGGGCCACGGCTCATGCGTGAAATGCAAACAACGGACCCCCAGATGCGCAACGTGCCGCGCGTCACGATCATGATCCATCACGCTGCCGTCGTCTCGCCGCCGAGGAGCGTCAATATCTCTCCGGTGATGTAACTGGAGTCGGCATTCGAGGCGAAGAACACGTACGCCGGCGCAACCTCCTCGGGCTGACCCGGACGTTCCATCGGTGTTTCCTTGCCATGCTTTGCTGCTTCCGACGGCTTCTTGTCGGCCACGTTCAATGGCGTCCAAATCGGACCGGGTGAAATACAGTTCACGCGGATCTTCTTCTCGACGAGACTCTGCGCGAGCGACTTCGTGAAAGCGTGTATCGCTCCTTTAGTTGCCGAGTAGTCGAGTAATTCCTTACTACCCTGTAATCCAGTAATCGAACCCGTATTCACGATCGCACTGCCACGCTTCAGGTGAGGAAGCGCCGCGCGCGCCATGTAGAAATAGCCGAAGATGTTCGTGCGAAATGTGCGCTCGAACTGTTCATCGGTAATGTCTTCGATCGACTTCTGGTGCTGCTGGAACGCGGCATTGTTCACGAGGATGTCCAACTGGCCATACTCGTCGATGACACGCTTCACCGCGCGCTCACAGAATGCCGCCTCGCGAACGTCGCCCGGAATGAGCAGACATCGTGTTCCTTCACCGCTGACGGCGTCGCGTGTTTCCTCGGCATCACTCTGCTCTCGAGGAAGATAGACGATCGCGACGTCCGCGCCCTCTCGTGCATAGAGCACGGCGACGGCGCGGCCGATCCCCGAATCAGCTCCGGTAATCAGTGCGACGCGCCCGTCGAGCTTTCCGGAGCCGCTATAACCTGGCGCCTGGTATCGCGGTCGCGGCTTCAGCTCTGATTCGAGTCCTGGCTTTGGTTGATGTTGTGCCGGAAACGGAGGCTTCGGTTGGCGCGCCGCGCCTTCACGCCGAGATGTGGCACGCTTCGAACCGCGTCGTGCATCGCTTCTCGAATTCGTCTTCGCCATGCAACTCCTCTCCAAGGCTCGGCGCACTGCCGCAAGTCTGGGGCCGCGTGCTCCGACGTCATCCTTATATTCCGAGACCATGTCGCTCTCGCTTCGTTTTCTCGGGACAGCCGCGTCGCGCCCCACCGTGGAACGCAACGTCGCCGCGCTCGCGATCATGCGTGAGGGCGAGACGTTGTTGTTCGACTGCGGCGAGGGGACGCAGCGTCAGATGATGCGGTATCACGTGTCCTTCGCGGTCGCAGATGTCTTCTTTACTCACTTTCACGCCGATCATGTCATTGGGATCATCGGCCTATTGCGCACGATGTCCCTGCAAGGTCGGCTCGACACGCTGCGCCTGTGGGGACCGCGCGGCGGCGCACGCGTGTTGCGACGCGCGGAGCAATTCGGATTCGATCGACTCAGCTTTCCGGTGGAGATCCTCGAGGTCGAGCCGGAGCAGCCAATCCGCCGCACGGGCTACGACCTCATTCCGTTTTCCGTCGACCACGGCGGTTCGGCGTCGCTCGGCTATGCGCTAGTAGAGGAAATACGAAGGGGACGCTTCAACCCCGATCTCGCGCGCGAGCTTGGAATCCCCGAAGGTCCGCAGTGGGGACAGATTCATCGTGGACAAGCCGTGACGCTGCCCGACGGACGAATCATCGAGCCATCGGTGCTCGTCGGGCCGACGCGTCCGGGCAGACGAATCGTCGTAACGGGTGACACCCGTCCCTGCGCGGCGACGACGGAGATGTCACGCGACGCCGATCTGCTCGTGCACGAGGCGACATTCGGCGACGAAGAGGCCGCGCGCGCCATCGAGACCGGACACTCCACAGCGCGTGAGGCGGCAATGGTCGCTCGCGACGCTGACGTGCGGCGTCTCGTGCTCACGCACATTTCCGCGCGTTACTCGCACGACGCGTCGGACCTCGAGCGCGAAGCGCGACAGGTATTTCCAAATGTCCTCGTTGCGCGCGACGGGACGGAGATCGATGTGTCTTTCGCGGAAAGCGCAGAGGGCAGAGGGTTGAGGGTTGAGGGTAGAGGGTAGAGGGTTGAGGGTTGTGAGTAGATGCGCAACTCTCTGCCCTCTGCCCTCTGCCCTCTGCCCACAACCCTCTACTACCCTCTACCCAATACCCTCAACCCGCCAACGACCCGCTACCCGTCGGACGCCTGTCCTGGCAGCAACGAGTCCGGTCTCGAGATCGGCATCGATCGACGAAAGAGGCGCGCCAGATCGACATCGCTCAGCGACTCCATCACTTTCGTCGGGATCAGTCGTGCCGTCACGCTGCGCGCTTCCGGACCGTGGCTGATGAACCAGTTGTACCGATCGAGGCGCGCGCTCAGGCCGTTCGGGTGCCGGAAGATGACCATGGCGTTGCTCGACCCGGGTAGGTCGACGTCGACTTTCCAGATGATCCCGTCGGGCGATCTAAAGTTTCTCATTATTGCGTGGAGCGTTGTGCGTTGACCGTTGTGCGTCGAGCGCGGGCACGTTGAGCGTGTTCGAAAGTACGCTCAGCGCTCGACGCGGGCGCTCTCCACGCGATCATCCGACCAGGGACGGCGATAGCGGCTGACGTCCCGCGTAGCCGGCGTCGAGCTCGTGCCAGAACTGGACCTCTGGCTCCCCTAATCGCCAACACAGGAGAATCCGGCGACCGTTCATCTCACTGGGAAAATCGACGAGGCCGAGGCGGCGGTCCTTGAGCTGAATCCCGAGCTGCTCGAGCTCCTGTTGGAAGCCTTCGATCTCGCGCGCGAGAGTCTGCGCGTCACGCTCCAGCTCCTCAGCGCGCGAGCGCGACTCGCCAGCTCGCGCCGCGGATGCGACCAGATCCAGTTCCAGGATTCTCTCGCGCCACAGACGATGCTGTCGCACGACGTCCTCGACGATCTTGCGAACGAGAGGGAGGGTTCGATTCGCCGTTTCGACGGTGAAGAGCGACATGGCCGGAAGTTAGCGTCTGGGATGTGTACTCACGAGACTAACACCGGTGGATGCACGTCACGACGGGACGCGGCGCAATCGCTGCTGCTCTTCGCGCTCGCGTTCCTCGAGCCGTCGAGCGCGACGTTCCCTGGCGGCGTCGAAGCGCCGCTTCTCGTCCGGCGTCTCAGGGATGAGGCCGGGAACCGCGATCGGTCGCCCCGCGCGATCGACGGCGACGAACGTGAGATAGCAGGAATTGGTATGGCGACGCCGGCCGCTGAGCAGTTCCTCGGCCTCGACGCGGACGCCAATCTCCATCGACGTGCGACCGACGAAGTTGACGCTCGCCTTGAGGATGACGAGATCCCCGAGATGGATCGGTTCGCGGAAATCCACACGATCGATCGACGCCGTGACAACGCTGGCGCGAGAGTGGCGGAACGCTGAGATGGCCGCCGTCTTGTCCATCAGCGAGAGGATCACGCCGCCGAAGATGTGCCCCAGGTTGTTCGCGTCCTGTGGCATCATGAGCTCCGACGACTCGTGCTGACTTTCCTTTACCGTCTTCGCCGAACGGGGGTGCTCGTTCATGCGTGGCGTCGAGCGGGGTGTCTCGAAATGGGCCGGACTGAGGCGAAGCGAACGCGTGGGGACGATAGACGGTGCGTATCGAGCACGGTCCGGGTTGCCTCGTCGTATTGAGCCGCCTCCTCGAACGCCCGCGAGAGCGCCTTCCGAGTCGCGCTATCGAGTGCCGGCCGGTCGAGCCAGAAGACATGCAGCACTGGTGCGGCGACGGCCTTGACGGGCCACTCCCTCACATGATCGGTGAGCGAGATGCGCGCGGTCTCGGCAGTCGAATCGTAACGGGCGAGCACATCGTAGCCGGTGTCCCCGAAACGTGACCAGCGGTCGAGGTTGTCGCTGGCGGCGGCAAAATCATGGGAGACGTTTGGCCACCACTGTGGTTGGGGCGGGCGGAGCGCATCCAATGGAAATACCTCGTCCGGTGCACTCGGACCTCGCTGCGGTACGTCGAACTCGACCGCAAGCTGGCTGTCGGGAACCGTGAGAACGAAGCTTCGTTCGTCGAATGGAATGTGCGAGAGCGCGCGGACAGCACGTCGAGCCGGCTCACTGGCGTCGCCGCGAAGCGAATCGATCGCTGCGAGGAGCTCGTGCTTTCCGCTGTCTACGAGCGCGCTCGCGACCGCGGAAGAAAAGAGATTGGAGACGCGAGCCGACTGGCCGGATCGCAAATCGATGACGCCACGGCGCGTGGCGTGCCACGGTTCTCCTCCGCGACTCTGTACGTCAACGTGATACTCATATGAGAGATAGGGTCCATGCACGTCGATGACTTGGAGGTCGGCCATCGCCTGCGTGGGAGGATCCTCGTCGCCGTCTTCGTCGGGACCGAGCCGTCGCGCACCCGGATGCGCGCTCGCATACTCGCGCGCGATGCGCGGGACGATGGAATCCTGGAAGACGAGCGTTGAATCGCCCTTGAGCAGGTCTCGGCGATAGACACGGAATCCAACCAGGAGCGCGTCTGCGTACGAACGGTCGTCGTCGGCGAGATAGATCTCGAAAAATCGCCCGTCATATTGCGCCAGAGTGATTGGAACGCCGCGCGCGCGAACGCCGCTGCCTTTGGTCGCGATCCAGAACGTGGAGTCCTGGGTTGCAACCAGAAACTCGGCGTGCGGCGGTGGACCACCCGTAGTCGCCAGCGCGCCGGGCTCACGTCGGCCGCATGCGGCGAGGAGCACGACGAGCGCCCAGCCGAGTCGGCTACGAGGAGAGGAAAATGCCATGGATGCGGGAAATATAGACGGCCGTGGCGGTCGCCACGGAGCGGGGTACTAGAGTAACGACCGAGCAGCGAGATTCGTCATTCTTCGGGCGCTCTCTCTCGCGATCATTTTCCCCTGTGTGATATGCATCATCTTCGTCGACGTTCGTTCGCTGTGGCCACATTGTTCCTTGCCGCGTGTACCGCCGCTTCCGAGCACTCCGAGAAGCGCTCGGCCACGCCTACGCCATCGCTGCAAACGCCGTCCGTGGTGCCGGCCACTCGTGAGGCACGCCCGGCGAGCGCCGATACCATTGCCGTTTCGAACGGTGCCATCGCGACGACGCCGGCGCCGCAATCGATCGTCGCACTCCGCGATCCGAACGCCACGCCAGTCATTCGCGGCCTCTATGTCAATCGCTTCGCGGCGCAGAGCGCGCATCGCATGCACTGGCTCCTCAGCGT
The DNA here is from genome assembly GCA_036496605.1 of Gemmatimonadaceae bacterium. Taxonomy (NCBI): domain Bacteria; kingdom Pseudomonadati; phylum Gemmatimonadota; class Gemmatimonadia; order Gemmatimonadales; family Gemmatimonadaceae; species Gemmatimonadaceae bacterium. The sequence goes on from DASXKV010000033.1 coordinate 286,505, forward strand.
CGCCGACTCGACCGAGATCAACGGCCTCGTGATCGACATGAAGGACGAGTTCGGGCTGAACTTCCACTCGCAGAACCCCGAGTTTCGCAAGTACGAAGGCACGGGAAAGGGGATGGTGCGCGACGTTCGCGCGCTGCTCGACACCATTCATGCGCACAACGTGTTCGCGATCGCACGCATCGTGGTCTTCAAGGATCCAACGACGGCGCGGGCAAACTCTGCGTTGACGATCAGGCAGCCGAATGATTCGGTGTGGCGCGACAAGAAAGGATTTTCCTGGGTCGATCCGTACAATCACGCGTTGTGGGATTACAACATTGGTATCGCGGAAGAGCTGGTGCATCTCGGCTTCGACGAGATCCAGTTCGACTACATTCGCTTTCCGGAGCCGTACAAGAGTCTTCCGCAGCAAGTCTTTCCCGCGTCGAACGGGATGGCGAAGCCCGAGCTCCTCGCGGCGTTCCTGAAGGCGGCGCGCGAGCGCCTGAACAAGCTCGGCGTACGCTCGACGGCGGACGTCTTCGGCTTCGTCACGACCGTCCATGGACCGCTCGAAGTGGGACAGTGGTGGGAGAAGCTTGCCCCGGTCACGGATGTGCTACTGCCGATGTGTTATCCATCGCACTTCCCGCACGGGTCCTTCGGCATCGCGCGGCCTAACGCGGAGCCCTATCAGATACAGAAGATCTCCATCGAGGCGGCGCGACAGCGCGATCAGAAGTTGGGCATCGCCTCAGCCGAGCACGTTCGTCCGTGGATACAGGCATTCTCGCTCGGCAAACCGCCGTACGGCCCTGAAGAAGTCGAGGCACAGAAGAAAGCCATCTACGACGCTGGCTATGACGGATGGGTGCTCTGGCATCCGGGCTCGAAGTACGAGCCGTTCCTGCCCGCGCTGGAGAAGGGCGAGCTGGTGTCGCACAAGAAGGGCGGCACTCCGGCCGACACCACCACAACGAAGGGACGCTAACCTCGCGATCATCTTTAGAGTTCTCTCACGGCCTCCAGCAGCCGCTCGACCTCGTCCATCGACGTGTAGCACGAACATCCGACGCGGACAACGCCGTCGGCCGACTGGCCGAGTCGCTCGATGACCGTTGTGGCGTAGAAGTCGCCGTTCGAGACGAACAGGCCGCGGCGCGCCAGCGCGCGGGCGATGTCGTCGGTCGTGTGCCCGCGCATCGTGAAGGCGAGGGTCGGCGTGCGCGGTGTACCTGGCTTCGGACCATACAGCGTGACGCCATCGACTGCGGCGAGCCCGTTCCAGAGCCACTCGAGTAGTATTTCGCCGCGGCGATGAAGGGCATCGAACGTGACGCGCAGCGCGGAGCGAACGTCGCGCGATGACGGGCCGGCAAGCGACGCGAGGAAATCGACCGCTGCCGCCGCACCGACGATCCCTTCGTGGTTTTGCGTTCCCGTCTCGATGCGCTCGGGCGATGTGTTAGGCGCCGGATCGAGGCGCGGCACGTCCACTCGCTCGAGGAGATCGCGTTTGCCGTAGAGAATGCCGATGTGCGGCCCATAGAACTTGTAGGCCGAGCAGGCGAGGAAGTCGCAATCCATCTCGCGCACATCGATCAGCTCGTGCGGGGCAAGGTGTACCGCGTCGACATAGGCGAGCGCACCCGCCGCGTGTGCGACGTCGGCGGCAGCACGCACGTCGGTGATCGTGCCTAACGCATTGGATGCCGCGCCGATGGCGAGCAGCCGCGTTTTCCGTCCGATCTGACGCTCGAGATCGCGCCAGTCGAGCCGGCCGTCGCCGGCATTCATTCTCACCGTGCGGACCGTGACACCGCGCTCCTGTGCGAGAGCCTGCCACGGCGCCACGTTGCCGTGATGATCGAGCTCGGTGATGACAATCTCGTCATCGGCGCCCCACGCGCGCCCGAGGCCGCGCGCCAGGTGAAAGGTCAGCGTCGTCATGTTCAGCCCGAACGCGACCTCGTCCGCCGTGGCGTTGAAGAATTCCGCGAACCGTTCGCGCGCATTGAGCAACAGCGCGTCGGTCTCCTCGCTCGTCGGATACTGCCAGTGCGTGTTCGCGTTGTGGTGGTACAGGTAATCCGCCAACGCATCGACCACCGAGCGTGGCACCTGTGTGCCTCCCGGACCGTCCAAATAGGCCACCGGCTGGCCATTGTGAACGCGCGCGAGCGCCGGGAATCGAGAACGAATCTCGTCGACGGAGGCGACGGTTTCTTTCGCCCCGGAGCTGGCAACAACGGTCGATGTCATGCGATCTCCACTCCGGCCCATTGTTCGAGCATCTTCACCGCCTCGACGTGATCGGCGGCTTCGCCTAACGAATTATGCGCCGCCTCGAACAGCGCCGCGGTGAGCTGCAGCACCGGTGCCGGGACGCGCTGCGCCGCAGCGACGCCCGCGGCAATTCCGACATCCTTGTCGAGCAATGCGAGGCGGAATGTGCGCGGAAACGCGCGCGTGAGCACGCGCTCCGGAAACAGGTTCATCGACGCATTGGATCGCCCGCTCGAGGCGTTGATCACGTCCAGCGCGACGTTCGGCGACACACCCTCTTTCACGAGCATCGCGAGCCCCTCGGCCGTCGACCAGATGTGCACCGCGAGCAGTGCGTTGTTCACCGCTTTGAGCGCGTCGCCCGTTCCGACGGCGCCGCAATGGACAATCTTCTGACCGAAGGCCGCGAGCACCGGTCGAATGCGCTCCAACACCGTCTCGTCGCCGCCGACCATCACGGTGAGCGCGCCCTTCTCCGCACCGCTCACGCCACCGCTCACCGGCGCATCGACGAAATCGATCTCGCGCTCGCGCAATCGATCGGCGATCTGGCGGGACGTCGCCGGCTGCCCGGACGTGCAATCGACCAGTGTCGACCCGGCGCGCATTCCCGCGAGGAGACCCATGTCGCCATCGAGCAGCGCGGCGACGTCCGGAGAATTCGGAAGACAGGTGATGACGATGTCGGCACCTTTCGCGGCGTCTCTGGGCGACGTCGCGACACGCGATGGCGTCGCGGCAGCGAATTCGCGAGCGCGCGCCTCGGTGCGATTCCAGATCGTTAATGTGAACCCCGCTTCGGCAACTCGTCTCGCCATCGGCCGACCGATGGCACCGAGCCCGAGGAAAGCAACATTCATGACTGGGCAGAGGGTTGAGCGTAGAGGGCAGAGCGTAGAGCCCGAGCGACTGAGGAAGCTATATTGACGCGGCTCACGCGTCACGCTGTACGCTCGGCCGTCCGCGCTCTGCCCTCTGTGCGCTATGGCACCTACGCATCGCAACCCCGAGGACTTGCCCGTCGCGGCGCTCGTCGCGCCGGACATTCTTGCGCTGCTCGAGGACTCTCCGGCCGACATCGCCGCGGAGACGGAGGAGCTCCACCCCGCCGATCTCGCCGACGTCGTCGAGCTGTTGCCGGCGGAGCGCGTTCCACTGTTCCTCTCGGCGTTGCCACGTGAGCGCGCCGCGGACGTCCTCGAGTACCTGAACGAAGAGCTCCGCGCGGAGATTCTCGAGCAGATGAGCGCCCGGCAGGCCGCGGAGCTCGTCACCGAGATGACGCCGGACGATCGCGCCGACACGCTCGAGGAGTTGAGCGAGCTCTCGGAGGAGCACGCCGAAGAAGTCCTCTCGGAGATTCCGACCGAGGCGCGTAAAGAAACCGAGCAGCTACTCCGCTTCGATCCGGATACGGCCGGCGGCCTGATGACGACGGAGTTCGTCTCCGTGCCGGCGGCGACGACGGTGGAAGATGCGCTCGATCGTGTGCGCGCGCTCGCACGATCCGGTCGGCGCGAGGCGATGTACGCGATCTATGCGACAGATGCCGAGGGTCGCGTCGCAGGCGTGTTGTCGCTCCGCGAGCTCCTCGCGGCGCAGCCCGGCGCGAAGATCTCCGAAATTGCCTGGACCGAGGTGGTGGCCCTCGGTCCCAACTCCGATCGCGAGGAGGTGGCGCGCCTAACGTCGAACTACGACCTCGTCGCGATACCCGTGGTGAGCGAGTCGGGCCACCTCATGGGTGTGATTACAGTCGACGACGTCATCGACATCATTCAGGAGGAATCGACGGAGGACGTTCAGAAGCTCGGCGGTATGGAAGCGCTGGACGAGCCGTACATGCAGATCGGCTTCTGGCGGATGATTCGAAAGCGCGCGGGCTGGCTGTGCGCGCTGTTCATCGGGGAAATGTTCACCGCCACGGCGCTCGGCTATTTCCAGGGCACCATCGACCGGGCGACGGTGCTCGCTCTCTTTCTTCCGCTCATCATCAGCTCCGGCGGTAACTCAGGGTCGCAGGGCACTTCGCTGATGATTCGCTCGCTCGCGTTACAGGAGGTGGGGATCCGTGACTGGTGGCGCGTCGTCATTCGCGAGCTCCCTGCTGGTCTCACGCTCGGTGTGATTCTCGGCCTGATCGGCTACGTGCGCATCGAGCTCTGGCAGTATCTGCACGACCATTCGATGCACGTGTTCGGGCTGCCGCTCGGACAGAACTACAATCAGCATCCGGGCATCACGATCGAAGTGCATCTCGTTGCGCTCACCGTCGGGCTCGCGCTCGTCGGTGTCGTCACGTTCGGGACGATAGTGGGATCGATGCTGCCCTTTCTCTTTCGGCGTCTCGGGTTCGATCCGGCGAGCGCATCCGCACCCTTCGTGGCAACGGCGGTCGACGTCACCGGCCTCGTCATCTACTTCTCCGTCGCCCTCGTCGTTTTGCACGGCGTCATTCTGTAGCGTTAGGCGCTGAGATTCTCCACGGTCGCGCCGGCCGAAGCAGCGCAGACGTACACGGCAGGCCGGATACCGATTGCGGCCTCGTACTCCGTGGCCACGATCCGCGCGAACGAATCGGCTTCGGTGCGCTCGACGAGTGCGACGGCACAGCCCCCGAAACCGGCGCCGGTCATGCGCGCTCCGAGGCATCCTTTCTGGCGACGCCCGATCGCTACCATTGCGTCGAGCTCCGGGCGCGAGACCTCGAAGTCGTATCGCAGCGACACGTGGCTCTCGTCCATCAGCATTCCGAGCGCGCGCACGTCGCCCTGCTCGAGCAATGTCGCTGCCTGAAGAGTGCGGGCGTTCTCGGTGATGACGTGGCGCGCACGCTTCCGCGTTATCGGATCCAACTCGCTCTGGCGCTCCGTGAACTTCACGAAATCGACGTCTCGTAAGGCAGGGACGCCGAAGAGTCGCGCGGCTTGCTCGCACTGCGCGCGACGCTCGTTGTACGCCGAATCGGCCAGTCCGCGTCGAGTCGCCGTATCGAGCACGACAACGGCAACGTGAGGCGGCATGGTGACGAGCTGGGTTTCGAGCGTTCGGCAGTCGATGAGGAGGGCACGGCCCTCGGCGCCGGCGGCAGAAATCAGCTGATCCATGATCCCGCAGTTCACGCCGACCCATTCGTTCTCGGCGCGCTGCGCGAGACGCGCCATCGCGACCGGCTGCCACACAACGCCGCTCAGGGCCCCGAAAACGCGCGCGGTCGCCAGCTCGAGCGCCGCGCTGGAGGAGAGTCCGGCTCCGATCGGTACATCACCGCCGGCGACACCTTCCCATCCGCTCGTGGGACGTCCCGCGGAATCCAGTGCCCATCCGACGCCGCGGAGATACTCGACCCACGAGCGACCTTCGCGACGCGGATTTCCGTCGTCGAGTGAGAAGTCGGCCTCTTGATCGAAATCGAGCGAATGGACAATGACGCGCCGGTCGTCGCGCGACCGGACGGCGAGGCAGATCTCGCGATCGATCGCCATCGGCAGCACGAAACCATCGTTGTAATCCGTGTGGTCGCCGATGAGATTCACCCGCCCCGGTGCGCGCGCGACGAAGGACGGTCTGCCGCCGAAGCGTCGTTCGAACTCGGCGAGCACACGTGCGCGAAGCTCGTCGTTCACGGATCGAGACGGCGTCTCTTTGCCGGACTTGCCGCGCGTGCGATCTTCAAGTGGAAGGCTCGACACTCACTTTGACACCGACGATTCGCGAATGGAACCGCTCAAGTTGACCATTGAAGGAATGTCGTGCGAGCATTGTGTGCGCGCCGTGAAGGGTCGCCTAACGAAGACGCCTGGCGTGACGGTCGAAGAGGTAGCGATCGGCTCGGCGACGCTGCGCTACGATCCGTCCCGCACCAACGTCGACGAGATCGAAGAAGCAATCGCCGACGAAGGGTACACCGCCTTCGTCGCCGACTGAGAGGGACCGCCGGTCAGCGAGCGACCGCCGGCTCTCCCTTCTCCGCGTCATCGCCAACGGGTTCGCGCTCATCCTCGGCGTCGATCATTGCGATGATGCCCTGCTCGAGCCAGGCGTGTTCGCCACGGAGGACCTGTTGGGCGACACGGTAAATCGTCTGATCGTTGCTGCCGTAGAATCGGTCGAAGAGCGAGTCCACGCGGAGCCGCGCCTCGCGGCAGAAGAGATCAGCCAGGACGATCGCCTTGGTGTTCCCGTTCTTCGCCAGCATCTGAGCGCGAACGCAGGCCGCCGCAATGGCAAACAGCTCGGCGCCGATGTCGACGGCGCGGAAGAGCACCATCTGCTTCCGCTCGAGGCGCGGACCGAAGCGGACCATCGCGTGGAACAACGAGCGGCCCAACTTGCGGGTGCGGCGCTCGGCAAAACGCAGATGCTTCGCCAACGATCCGAACTCGCTGAAGCTCGTGGCGCGCGGCAACCAACGCGAAGGATACCACGTGGCGTAGAACGGCGCCGATTTCGCCGCCGCCTTGAATCGCTGGCCTAACGACGAATCGGGCGAGACGATCGGGAACGCCAACTTGAAGTGATGATCCACCGCCTCACGCGCGATGAACAGGCGCATGATCTCCGACGAGCCCTCGAAGATCAGATTGATGCGGAAATCACGCATCGCACGCTCGATGGGAATCGCCGGTTCGCCACGCGCACGCAGCGAGTCCGCCGTCTCGTAGCCACGGCCGCCGCGGATCTGGAGCGTGTCATCGACGATCCTCCAACCGTGCTCCGTGTTGTACATCTTCGCAATCGCCGCCTCGAGCCGAATGTCGTAACCACCGTGCTCGGCCAGGCCGACCGTCAGGCCCGAGATCGCCTCCATCGCGAAGGTGTTCGCCGCCATCATGCCGATTTTCTGCGCAACCGCCTCGTGCTTGCCGATCGGCGCGCCCCACTGCACGCGCTCGTTCGACCACCAGCGCGAAACGTTCAGCATCGCCTTCGAGCCACCAGCAGCGCTCGCGGGGAGCGTCAGGCGGCCAGTGTTCAGCGTTATCAGCGCCAGCTTGAGCCCTTTGCCTTCGCCCCAGAGGATGTTCTCGCGGGGTACTTTCACATTCGTGAATCGAATGAGGCCGTTCTCGAGGGCCTTGAGCCCCATGAATCGGCAGCGATGCACCACTTCGACACCGGGCCAGTTGGCCTCGACGATGAAGGCCGTGATCTGCTTGCGCGGTTTGCCGTCCTTCCCCGGCGCGTCCGGCGTTCGTGCCATGACGACGAAGAGATCGGCGCGCGTACCGTTCGTGCACCACAGCTTCTCGCCGTTGAGGATGAAGAACTTGCCGTCATCCGTCGGCTTCGCCGACGCGTGCATGTTCGCGGGATCACTGCCAGCATCGACTTCGGTGAGCGCGAAGGCCGAGATAGCGCCCTTCGCGAGCCGTGGAAAGAATCGACGTTTCTGTTCGTCGCTGCCGAAAAGCTTCAATGGCTGCGGCAGACCGATCGATTGGTGTGCCGACAGCAGCGCGGTGATCGATCCGTCTTTCGACGTGACCATCGCCATGGCTTTCACGTAACTCGTGTATGACAGGCCGAGACCGCCGTACTCGCGAGGAATCTTGATTCCGAATGCGCCCATCGCGCGTAGTTCTTCGATGTACTCCTCCGGGATCTCGCCGGTGCGATCGATCATGTCCGAATCGACACGATGTAGGAACGCGGAGAGTTTTTCGAAGAATGGGCGCGCGCGTGCTTCCTCTTCCGGGTCCTCCGCCGGATGCGGATGGATCAGATCGAGACGGAAGCGACCGAGGAAGAGCTCGCGAACGAAACTCGGACCAGACCACTCGCTTTCGCGCGCGGACTCAGCGACGTCGCGCGCTTCCTTTTCGGAGGCGAGTGCCGCGGACTTGTCAGCCATTGGGAGAGCTCACAGAAAAGTGACCGTAAAGCCAAGACCTTTCGCATTCTACACGTCATAAGACGCGCCGTTCAATCGGGCGTATCAGCCTGGTTGTTCGTGGTTCGTGGTTGGTTGCTGGTACCAAGACCCACCACCAAGCGGCAACAACCAACTACCAACCACCTGTCCGAAATGCATCCTCCAGGCCGTGCGTTTGCTCACAGCGTTCGTCCCCGAACGGCGACCGCCGCCCCGCCGATCAACGCGATCGCTGCGAACGCGAACCACTGCAGCGCGTAGCTGAGGTGCGGGCCTTCGTCCAGCGCCGGAGCCGGTAGCCGGGCGACGCGTTCGGCCACCGGCTTGGTCGTGTCCTGTGCGGTGGCGACCAGATAGAGCGGCGAGACGGGGTACGGAAGCAGGCTGTTCACAGTCACGAGATTCAGCTCGCGTGCCACGCGTGCGTCGCGCCGGAGCACTCCGTCCGGAGCGTTCGAGGCGCCGCGAGGAAGCAGCTCTGCGTAGCCGACATAGCGCGTCCCAGCTTCGCGCCAGCGAGTGAGGTCGACACTCGCGCCGTCGGGCGCATAGATCCAGCCGCGATTGACGAGAGTGACCGTATCGCTACCCGCCACGCGCAGCGGCGTGAAAAGGTAGACGCCGGGCGATCCCTCGTAGCTCCGAGCCGCCAGCACTATTTCGTGATCGAAGTCGGGCGTGCCGGAGACCATCGCGCGGCGAAGCACGCTCGCGCTGTCAGCGTGCAAGCTCGTGAGCGGGACCATCGGCTCGGCGAGGCGCGCACTCACTACGGAGTTCCGAGCCCTGCGTTGCGCCAGGCGGCTCAACTGCCAGAAGCCGAGCCGAATGCACGCCGCGCCCACCACGAGGGCGAGCAATAGAAAGAGCAACAATCGTCGAGGCATGCAGACGAAAGGTACTCGATCGACGTCAGACTACGACGTCGAACACGCCCGTGACAACGCGTCCATCGCGGCGCACCTGGACCCAGATGCGATAGGAGCCGCTGCGCGGGAAGATGTACGGGAACGAGAACTCGCCCGCCATCGGCATCGCGTTCTGCATCGTGTCGGCACCGAGCTTCAACCGCCCCCTCGTCGTCGTGTCGCCACGGTCACGTAGAGCGAAGACTCGTTGTGCCGTCAAAGAGACGGTGCCTGCTGGATGAAGGTGTACGAAAACGGATCCATCATCGCGCACGATGACCGCATGTGCGTTCATCCCGAGATAGGGCTCGAGTCTCGCCACCGTGCCACTCGGGTCGCGCACGCGGAAGCGCAGTGTCGTCTCGTCGCCCGCACGGATTTTGGCGGAGTCGGACCGCCATTCCATCGTCGACCCATCGGCCAGCGTGTCGACCGTCGCGATGCGATCGATTCGCTTGGCGCCGGACGCATTGATCCACGCGTCATCCGGATCGCCAGGTGTCGAGCTTGCGGCAAGCAACGAATCCTCGCGCGTGAGCTGAAGGTTGCCAGCGAGAGTGTTGGTCAACCCCGTCTCGAACGTTATGTCGCCGAAGAGCCGATACGTTCCCGGTGCAAGCGGCGGAAGTGGGCTGTAGAAGGCGCCAGTGTAGACCGGATGAAGGTGGGCGAAGCCGTTCAGTGTCGCGCTGTCGATCAGAAAGAGGTGCATCAGCTTTCCGTGATCCGGCACGAGCGGGTCGAGCTGTAGATCGCGACCATTACGATCGACGACCGCGAAACGCAGCACGGGCCGCCCCGCCTCGCGAGCGATGCTCGCGCGCGTCGCGAGCGGATGGTACATGCGCGTTTGATAGGTCGCGTCGACACTCTGCCACCATTTCGCGCCACCGAGGAGCGCCATCGCGAGCAGTGGCGCCGCCACGATCGTCATGAGACGTGCCCGACGTCGAGTCGGGGGATCGATCGTCGTGCCGGGCTCGACGACGCTCTCGCCGGCGCCGGCGTACACCAGCGTGATCAGCCCCGCGAGGAGCAGTCCGCCTAACGCGGCAAGCAGCAGACCGAGTCCGGTGCTCATCCCCAGCCGTCCGGTCGCGACGGAGACGACGGGCACCGCGACGGTGCCGCTACCTTCCGCTCCCTCGACAGTTACGTAAACGCTATACGCGCCGCGCGCCATGAGCCACAGCTGGCCGCTGTACAGCTTCGAGGCGCCGTGCACCGGCGTCGCCACGTCCGCGGAGGGTGCTCCCGCGACGCCGGCACGCCAGAAGACCGGGCGAATCAGGACGCGCCGCTCATCGCCGCGAAGCACCCGTACCGTGACGTCCGCGAGGCCCGGCACGACCGACGGCACGCGGACGATGACGCGCACGTCGTAGGTCCCTGCTTTTCCGTCGAAGACCACGTCTGGGCTGCCGACATGTGCGTCCGACAGTGAAGGAACAAGGGCGATGAACGTGAGTGCGAGCGTCAACGCGCGCAGGACGCGCGCGATCATCGCCGCACTTTCGTCATCCAGCTTCCCCACTTCAGGCCGACGTAGCTCGAGATCGTCGCCAGCAGGGCGGCGAACGCCAACTGTGGCGCAAGCGGTCGTGACCACGGCTCCCAATCCGCGAATGAGAAGGTCCGCGCAGCGAACTGGTTGGTCATGAAATACACGTAATTGGCGCCGTTGAAGAACCAGTTCCGTGAATGCGTGGTGATGAGAAAACTCGCAAATGGCCACTCGACCGCGAGGAAGAGCGCAACGAACGTCAGGGCGAGGAGCGGCGCGAGCCAAAGATCACGCACGCGGCCATGCAGTCGTTGCCGCACGACGTCCAATCCGAATGCCGGAACCACCATCAGCACCGGAAAATCCATCGTCACCATGTGCGTGATGCGCTGATAGATCGGTCCGAGCTTCGGCTCGGCGGGAAAGGCCTGCAGTGTCCACATCAGTGCGAGCGTCAATCCCATGTACACGGCGGACGCCTTCGTTGCCGGCCACCGCAGCGTGTTCGCGCGCGCCGTCGTCAGCAGCACGAGCGGGTAATACGTCGCCGCGACGCGATAGAACAACCCGGAGTGCATGAACTCCTTGTAACTGTACTCGGAGAGCATGACCCACACGTTCATGATCCAGAAGGCCGCGGCAATCGTGAACAACGTGGCGAATTGCTTCTGCTCCGTGCCGGTCGTTTGATTCTGGCGCGCCAGCGTCAGCAACAGCGCGCCCACGGTAATTGCGACGATACCAAGAGCGAGAATCATGTGTGGTGGGCTGATGATCTGTACGTCCAGCCCATACGCGTTATGCCACCAATTATCGAACGGTGCCGAGAGAACCATTGCCCCGCATCCCCAGACACACACCCACGCGCCTAACGGCGCGCGGAAGCCCCAGAAGCCGACGGACGCCTCGCGCTGCGCTCCCGTGCCGACGAAGGTATTTCGCAGCGCGACGTACCCCGACGACAGCCCGGCGATCAAGCCGCCCGCCTGAATCAGCAAGTGCGCCGGTGTCCAAAACGTGTCGCGGCCAATCGTCATGTGCCACGAAATGTCCCAGTACACGCCGATCATCACGCACGCGGCCGCGAATACGACGGCGCGCGCATGCCAGGCATCGGTCGCGACGATCGCGGATTCGCGAATCGACGCCGCTTCACGAATACTGTCGAGGGCGATCGTCACGGGTGCTTAGAACAGGGTCAACTGCTCACCGAGTCGCGCCGGATCGACCGGCGTTTGGCGCATGAGGAGCTGGAGCTGGCGCGCTGACTCCGGCGAGTGGCCGGCAAAGTGATTGTTCACGTATCCGAACACCGAACGTCCCTGCACCGCGAGAGGCCACAACACGCCCGACCACAGCTCGAGCTCGTGCGCACGATCTACCTGGATGCGAGAGTAATCGATGATCGCGCGATCGGGACCCATCCACCGTACGTAAACGAAATCCGCGGTCGGTTGCGCGGCAAGTTGCATCATCTGCTTACGCGGGATCCAGCGCGCATCGGTCAGCGCCAGCGCGACGCCGTGCTCGGCGAGCAGAGCCAAGACTCCGTCATGAATCCAGCCCCGCTGCCGGAACTCGATCGCGAAGCGCATGTCGCGAGGTAGCGTGGGAAGAAAATGCGCCAGCGCCGGAAGTTCCGTCGGCAAGAAGTCAGGACCGAGCTGGATCAGGATCGGACCGAGCTTGTCCTCGAGCTCACGGGCGCGCTCGTAAAACAGACTTGCGGAATCACCGACGTCTCTCAGCCGCCTTTCGTGAGTGATCTCCTGCGGCATTTTGAGCGCGAACACAAAACCAGGCGGCGTTCGGTCCGCCCAGCCACGTACGGTCTTTGCTGGCGGCACCGCATAAAACGTGGAATCGACTTCCACCGTGTCGAACGCGCGAGAATAGATCGCCAGGAAATCGGTGGGCCGCGTACCGACGGGATAAAAGGGACCAACCCAGGCGTCGTAATTCCATCCCTGCGTTCCGATGCGAACCCGGGCGGCGGCCTTTTCCGCGATCGCTCCCTTCCCTGTCCTATCGACCATGACGACACAATCGGCAGTCGCTTCCGAGGTGTGTCAAGCCGGTCCCGAATTTGCCCAAACGTCACTGAGCAGTATCGAGGAACACCGAATGAGCAACCACGAGGACACGGTGGCCGAGCGAGAGTCAACGGATGGGCGAATCGAGCGCGCGAAGGACGTCGCACTCGGTCCACACCACGGACAGGCGAGTCTCGGCGATGAGATCGGCGAGGCAACCGGAGGAATCGCGGGTGTATTGCTCGGCGCAGGTATTGGATCGTCGGCGGGTCCCGTTGGAACGTTGCTCGGCGGGATTGCCGGTGCGATCGGTGGTTGGTGGACGGGACGCGCCATCAGCGAAGCAGCGGAGAAGCTGAGCGCCGAAGATGACGAACAGTTCCGGGCGCATTACGAGTCGTCCGATTCGCGTCTCTCCGACCGCAGCTACGACGACGTGCGCGGTGCGTACTTTCTCGGACACATTGCGAGCAGCAATCCGAATTTTGTGGATCGCACCTTTTCAGAGGTCGAGCCGGAGCTGGCGCGTGGCTGGCGCGACTGCGCGGACCGGCCTTGCGAGTGGGAGCAAGTGCGGTCGTTTGTCGGTGAGGGGTACCGCCGCGGCGTCGAACGCCGTCAGCACACCGAGCGGCGCACGACGGAGCGCGCGGACGAGCTCGAGCGACGACTCGCCGAGCGCCGTGACGAAGATACGGGCGAGGTGCATTGAGCGCTCAACGGTACGTCTCGAAGAACCCGTATCCCTCGGCGCGTATGGGCCGGCCATCGATGCGGCCTTCGAGCCGGGCGACGCCCTTCATCTGCAGGAAGTACGGGCGCGCGATTCGTCGAGCATTCATATAATCGCCTCGTTCGATCAAGGGACGACGGGTGTCGGTGATCGTTGCGTCCTCGATTCTGAGCGTCACACGAAGCGTGTCGTCGCCACGGGCATCGAATAGCTCGGCGGTACGGGGCACTCGCACCGTTTCACGCGCGGTTGGAGATGAATCGTCGTAGGTGATCACGCGTGGCCGAAAGACGCGCAGAAAGCCGAGCGAGTCGACCACGTACACAAACAACGGCTCACTGGCGACGACGCTGTCCGGCGGCTCGACGCGGCCGTACAGGATCGCGAACGAACCTGCTCGCGCCGCGCCCCATTCCCAACTCACGCCGCGCCAGACACCCCAGTTGTGGTCGTGATACGCCTGCACGCCGCGCAACTGCTCGCAGCCTAACGGCGAGCCTCGCCTGGCGATGCAGATTGTCCCATCGGCGTCGGCGCGCAGCGCCGGGACGACGTATCCGGACACGACCTCTCCGCTCGAGAGCGCCGCACCGGGAAAATACGCGCCGGGGCTCGGCGTGACCGTTAGGCGTACGTCGACGCTGTCGGAGCCGTTCTCCTCGCGTGCGCGCGCGTGCACGACGTATCGTCCGTCTGGTAGCACATGCACCGATGACGTCCCCATCGTCAGGTCGGCGTGCATCGTCGAGAACCGCACGCCCGTCGCGGGGACCGCCGCGACGAACCGGCGCGACCGACCTCCCTGCTCGTGAAGCGTTACGAGTACCTGGCCGCCCCAGGGACCTTCGGGCACGCGGCCTCCAACAATGAGCGACACGTACGCCCATCGGCGATGATCGCTCGACAGCACGTTGAAATAGTGCCATTCGCCCCACGTCGAATCAGCGCGCGCGCTCGGCGGTGGCAGATGAAACCGATCGATGTCGTCGCGCAACTCCGGCAACGTTGGATCGCGCCAGCGTCGATCGAGGTCGTCGTCCGCCCAGGTGCCCTGGGCGACGTCCGGCCCGGCACCCACGGCCCGACTGAGCGAAGGAATCTCCCCATTGGCCTCGACTGCGATCTCCCGACCGTTAGGCAGACGCACATAGACGAGTTTGGAGTCGATCTCTGGCGCCGTGGCCGCGATCCACGGAGCAAGTCGCGGAGCGGCGAGCAATTGCCGATAGATGAATCGAGCGTGATCGATCGAGAAGAACATCCCGCCCAGGCCACCGGTCTTCAACACTTCGACGTCGATCCCTTCCGGCAATATCGTGATCTGTCCCCCGCCGACGAGCCGTTCCTGCCGCGCTTGCGAGAGCAAGGCTTCACCGATCGACAGGAGAACGATCATCACTCCGACGCCGAGGCTGTAGCCGAGCAAGAGAAAAACCGATCGCCAGGGGCGAAGTAAGAAGTTACGAAGCGCCAACAGCGTGATCATCGATGCCTCTCGTCGATGATCACGCCATCACGCATGTGAATGACGCGATGCGCCGCGTTTGCGAGATCCTCGTCGTGCGTCACGACGACAATCGTCGTTCCGTCGCGATTCAGCCGCTCGAAAAGTGCGATCACCTCGGCGCCAGTGTGCGCGTCGAGCTCTCCAGTCGGTTCGTCGGCGAGCACCAGCGCTGGCCGATTCGCCAAAGCCCGAGCAATGGCGACGCGTTGTTGCTCTCCTCCTGAGAGCTCCGTCGGACGATGGTCGACTCGCTCACCGAGACCGACGTACGCAAGCAGCTCGCGTGCGCGCGCGTGCCGCTCTGTCCTCCCGGCTCCGGCTTCAGCCATCGGAAACTCCACGTTTTCGATCGCGGTGAGAACTGGCATGAGGTAGAAGCGCTGGAACACGAATCCGATGTTGCGTAGCCGAAAGAGAGTCGCTTCGCGATCGGACAGACCGCTTACCAGCTGTCCACCAATGGACAACGTGCCTGACGATGGCTCGTCGATCGCGCCGAGCAGGTTGAGCAGCGTCGACTTGCCGCACCCGGACGGCCCAACGATTGCCACGTACTCTCCGGACCGAACATCCAGCGACACACCACGCACGGCGTGGACGACCCCGGCGGACATCGTGTAGTCGCGATGGAGCTCGCGCGCGGAAACGAGTACGCCGTCGTCGCTCACGCGACCGCCTCCTCTCGCAGCGTGCCTGCTATCGGCAGCGATGCGCCACGCCACGCTGGGTACACGCCCGCGAGAATGCCGCACCCAGCGAGCAATCCGAGCGCGATCCAGGCGTCGCGCGGCTGAAAGAGGAAAAAGTCGATCGCTTCGGGGAGGCCAGGAAAGGCGGAGAGGATCGAGTTGAGGTACCGGGCGGTGAGGAGACCAAGACCCAGTCCGACAACCGCCCCCACGATCATGATGACAGTGCCTTCGATGAGTATCTGCTCAACGATGCGAAAACGCCGCATGCCGATCGCTCGCATCACGGCAATCTCACCGAGCCGCTCGTTCACTGACACCGTGACGAGGGTCGTCACGAGCAGGAACCCCACCGCCAGACTTACCGTCCCGAGAATGAATGCCAGCTGCCTGAAATAGCTGAGGCGCTGCTCGACCTGCTCGATCGCCGTGGCCGTCGAGATCGCGCTCACGGTAGGGATCTCACGATCGATCGCTCGACGAGTCGCTTCGACGTCCGCGCCTTCTCGCAGTCGAACCATGATGAGGGAGGCACGGTCAGTGTTGGACGAACCCTCCATCGCTTGCAACGACGCGAGTGGCAATGCAATCGCCCGCTCACCCGCGGCGAGATAAATGAAATGGACGCGTCCGACGATCCGCAGCGCGCGCTGTCCGGTGAAGCTGCGGAGCTGCGGATCGAATCCCGCCGCAACGCGGATTGTGTCGCCAACGCGCGCACTGACTGCCGTGAGCAATGCATCGTTCGCGGCAACTTCGCTTTCCGCGACCGGTGCGCGCCCGCTCTGCACCTTGTAGTCACCCTGAACCGCCGCGAGGGTGCCCAATGCCGCCGCGCTCACCGATGTCGTGCCGCGCTCCACGTGCAGTTGCGCGCCGAGCACCGGACTCACAGCGACGACATCACGACGAGCGGAAAGCTGCGCGATAATCGACGCGGCACCGGGGATCGTCGCGTCCGTATCGAATGGCAACGTTCCGCGCGGCGCCAGACGAATCTGAAATCCCTGCGCGAGCAATAGTGAGCTGAAGGAAGCGCGCATCCCCGATGCGAGCATGACCATGTCGAGCAGCATGGCGGCGGAGATTGCGACACCGCTGACGGCGAGGAGTGTGCGCGCCCGATGCCGCAGGAGTGACGCACGCGCCAGTGCGAGGATCACTGCGATCTCAACGGCCGAAGAGGGAGAGAGGCGGCCGGCGAACGAGCCGTTGCGCTGCCAACCAACCGGCGCCGACGCCGAGCGCTAACGAGAGCGCCACGGCAATGGCGACAATCTCAGCGGTCACGAGCGAGAAGGTCAACGGCGTGCGGTAGACGCGGCGATAGTGCCAGTTCACATAGGCCGACACGATGCTGCCGATGCCGACACCAGCGATACTCCCGCATGTCGCAATGAGCGCGGATTCGAGCACGACGCTGCGTACGATCGTTCGCGCCGAGATGCCCATCAAGCGCAGAGCCGCGACGTCGCGTCGCCGCTCGTCCACTTTCAACAGCATGATGCAGAGAAGAAAGACGGCGCTCGCGACGATGGTGATCATGCCGATCGCGCGGTGAAACCGGCTCACGACCAGGAACGTGGTCGAGCTCTCGACGGCTATTTGCCGCGATGGATACGCGCGAAAGCCGAACGCCGCGGCGTCGATCGCTCGAAGAGCGCTGTCGACGCCCGCGCGCCCTCGTGTCGCGACCGCGAACCGCTCGACGCGCTCACCGTAGCCGACTAGCTGCTGCAGCTCGTCGAGATGCACCCGAATGCGATACGCACCGCGCGCCACTTCCGACGGATCGCTCGACCGCTTCATGAGCGCCGACACGATTACGGTGTCGCCCGCATGGCCCGGCGTGGCCGCGAGGACCAGTCTATCGCCGACGCGAATGCCCGCGTCGTGCGCGAGCCGTTCGTCGACGGCGACGGTCCGCGGTCTGTGCCGCGGCGGTAACGAGTCGATTGATTGTGTAGCGAGGAGCACGGAGAATAGTGGGATCAGCACGATCGACGGTCCGGTGGCCTAACGAGCAAAGTGAGGGGCGCTCGCGCGCCCCCCGGGTCGCCACTGAAAGATGATCGGCGGACAGCGTCGATTCTATCGCGCCGAGCCTGTCGCGTCGCGAGGACTGCGCGCCCAGGCCGCGCTGTCCTTGAGTGCGGCGCGCGTTTCCTCGAGCGAGTACGATGGCTGACGAATCACACCGAGACCCCGGCGAAGGAGCACAACGGAAGCCGCCAGCTCCAGAAGACCGGTGACGATTGCACCCACCCACATGTGACCCGCGGCGAGCCGCCCGATCAGTGTCACGAGAAAAATGGTGAGCGCCACGAGCATCACGATGCCGATCCCAAAGGCCACCGCTAGTTGCACCGCACCCCGGCCCGCGCGATGCACGCTCTCCGTCATCTCGAGCTTGGCAAGCCGAACCTCATCGGCGACGAGCCGCTTCGAGTCTTCACCCAGCTGACGCACCAGATGCGGAATCCCTGCGTCGGGGTCGATCGCAATTCGCTCGATAGCCACGCGCTGACTCCGTTAATGGATTCGGGGTGCAAGTCGGGCAAGCTTCGTTCCCTGAAGGCAGGAAGCGCCAACCCACTCGAGCTACGCCTCGCGCTTTCGACGAGTCTCGACGAAGATCTGCGCGGCCAGCGCCGGTCCGATCGCACGCTCTCGTTCCGCGCGCATCCCTCTCATCGCTGCGCGTGCTCGCTCGTTCCCCTTGCGGACGATGTGGAGCGTGATCGGACCCCCGAATGGCGCCCGTCCAACGACACGGACATCCGCACCCGGCGTGACGCCGAGCTCCGCGAGATAGCGCAGACGTTCCGGATCGCGATCTCCCACCTGACGCACTCTCACGACCTCGCCGACGGCGATATCCGCGAGCGCAACGAGGTCACGCGCCTCCAAGGTCCCCTCGCGCGTCGGAATCGGTGCACCGTGGGGGTCGGTCGTCGGCTCGCCAATCGCTGCAGCCATCCGATCGATGAGCTCGTCCGACGCGGCGTGCTCGAGCCGCTCCGCCTCGTCATGGACGCAATCCCACGGATAGCCGAGCGCCTTCGTGAGGTACGCTTCGATGACGCGATGCCGCCGAATGGTGCGGAGCGCGGCGCGCCGGCCAGCTTCCGTGAGTCGCACGCCGCGATATCGCTCGTAGCTGATCAGTCCTTGCTCGGCGAGCCGACGCAACATGCCAGTGACCGATGCCGGAGCAATCCCCAGCGCTTGCGCAATGTCGTTGGTGCCGGCGACGCCGCTGTGATCCAGAGATCCGGTCGAGTCGGCACCTTCGATCTCGAAGATCGCCTTTAGATAATCCTCAACAGGTGCCGTCAGCGCGTGAAGTGCCTTCACGGCGCTCATGAGCCAGCTCCGGGCGGCGTTGGGCGGCCGCCGCTTTCGTGCGTTGCCGACACCTCGGCCCTGGGTCCGGATAGCCGTCGCTCGCCGCGAACGAGCAAGACGGGTACGCGCGAGATATGTCGCACTTCGTTCGCGACACTTCCGTACAGCAAGTCCTGCAGGAAGCGATGGCCATGGGTCGACATGGCGATCAGATCGCACCCTTCGCGCAACGCCGCGTCGGCAATCTCGCCGCCCGGACTGCCGGCAGCGAGGACGCACTCTGCTTCGATACCCTCGGCCTCGAGCGACGCCGCCACCTCCTCGAGATACTCCCGGTCCTCGCGCATTTCTTCGGATTCGCGCAGGTGCAGCTGGCGCACGTTGCGAGCGGCCCACCCGTCGGCCACGTGAATGAGGACGAGCGACGCGCCGCAGTGGCGCGCGAGCCTGCGCACGTGAGTCAGAATCGACTCGTCGTACGGCGAGTGCTCCAGCGGAACGAGAATGCGCTTGTACATGGGATGCGCTCCTCCTCGTTAGGCGTTAGCCGCCGAACCCGCGGATCGTCAGCATGAGTAACCATGCATTCAGCGCGGCGATCACCACCGCGACCGTATACGCGAGGAACTTCAACCACCCTCGGTTCACGAACTCGCCCATCTTCGCTCGTTCCGATGTGAAGCGCACCAGCGGAAAGACCGCGAACGACAGTTGCAAGCTCAAAACAACCTGACTGAACACCAGCAGCTTCGCCGTCCCACTTTCGCCGTACAAGATAGCAGTCAGCACTGCCGGAACAATCGCGATCGCACGCGTAATGAGCCGCCGAACCCACGGCCGTAGTCGTATGTGCAGGAACCCTTCCATCACGATCTGACCAGCCAGCGTTCCCGTGAGCGTCGAATTGAGTCCCGAGGCAAGGAGTGCAAGCGCGAACACCGCGCTCGCGCCGGCGCCGAGGAGAGGGGTCAAGAGCTTGTAGGCGTCCTGAATCTCCGCCACGCCCGTATGTCCGCGTGTTTGAAATGCCGCCGCCGAGACGATGAGAATCGCCGCATTGATGAAGAGCGCGAACGACAACGCGATCGTCGAATCCACGAACGCGTAGCGTACCGCCTCACGACGGCCAGCGCTCGTCTCGGCGTAGCGGCGCGTCTGCACGATCGAAGAATGGAGGTAGAGATTGTGTGGCATCACCGTCGCGCCGAGAATGCCGATCGCGATGTAGAGCATGCTGCGATTGCGCACAATGTCGAGCCGCGGAATGAAGCCAGTGGCAACACCGGCCAGGTCTGGCTTCGCGCGAAGCATCTCGAACAGGAAGCAGAGACCGATCGTCGCAACCAACGCGACGACGAGTGCCTCGAGTAGACGGAATCCCTTGTTCTGCAGGAAGAGCACGAGCATCACGTCGAGCGCCGTAAGAACCACTCCCCAGGTCAACGGAAGCCCGAACAGGAGATTGAGCGCGATCGCCGCACCAATGACCTCGGCGAGATCGCAAGCTGCGATTGCGATCTCGCATAGCAACCAGAGCGCGATGTTGGTGCCACGGGAATAGTGATCTCGGCAGGCCTGCGCCAAGTCGCGTCCGGTGACGATTCCGAGCTTCGAGGCGAGCCCTTGTAGGAGGACCGCCATGAGGTTCGAGAGCAGAATCACGCTCAGCAGGGTGTATCCGAACGCGGAGCCGCCGGCGAGATCGGTCGCCCAATTGCCCGGATCCATATAACCGACCGCAACGAGGTAACCCGGGCCTGCGAATGCCAGAATCTTCCTCCACCATGCGCCGTCGCTTACCGGCACACTCCGGTAGACCTCGGCGAGACTCGGTGCAATACGAGCGCGGCGCCAGCCGTGCTCCGGCGTTGCCGCGCTCGGCTTGGTCTTGGGAAGTGGCTCGGGAAGTGACATGAGAAAAATTAGGCTTGCCTAATATTTTCTTGAGGCTCACACAATGCAAGGGCGGATCTTGCGCGATCGGCCTCAAGAGCGAAATAATTGATTAGCTCAGCTAAGTACTTTCACGCCGCTGGAGGGAGATATGCCCGCGATTTCGCCTGCGCCTGCGTCCGCCCCCGCTTCTGCCGAAACACCACTTTCGCTCTCGCGCATCGGTCAGATCGCGATCGTCGTGAAAGACGTGGAGCGCGCCACGGCGTTCTATCGGGACGCGCTCGGCATGCGATTCCTCTTCGCGTTCCCGGGATTGGCCTTCTTCGATTGCGACGGCGTGCGAATCATGCTCAGCCGACCGGAGAAGCCGGAGTTCGACCACCCGAGCTCGATTCTGTATTTCCGTGTCGCCGACATTCAGACGGCGTATCGAACGCTGCGCGACCGCAATGTCGCGTTCGAGGATGAGCCTCATGTCGTCGCGCGCATGCCCGATCACGACCTGTGGATGTGCTTCTTCCGCGATCAGGATCAGAACGTATTCGCGCTGATGGCGGAAGTCTCGAAAGCCTAACGGCAAGAGGGATAGGGCTAGAGAAGAGGGGCTGGCGTCGGAGGCCGACGCGCTAGCCCCTAGCCCCTAGCCCCTAGCCCCTAAGCTCCTCTATCCAGATACTCCAGAAACTGCCGCAGCACCCGCTCGGTGAGGCCCCAAACCGTATACGCTCCGTGGCGGAACACGGTCACCTCTCGCTCACTATGACCGCGGATGGCGATCATCGCGGTTCCCCACGCGGCACGTTCGCGGAGCGCGGCGAGGGGGACCCAGAACGACTCGGCAACCTCCGAGCTCTGTACAATCTCCAGCTCCGGCTTCACGACGGCGACGAAGGGCCTAACGATGATCGGCGGCAGCGTCGGCGAACGTGGACTGATGTCGTCGAGCGCGCCGAGCACGTGGCCATCGCGAGCAAGATCGACACCGGTCTCCTCCCACGTCTCTCGGACCGCCGTTTGCTCGAGATCATGATCTCCCGGCTCCATGCGGCCACCGGGACACGCCACGTGACCGCTCCAGGGGTCACCCTCCGCTTCGGCGCGCTTGATCATCAGAAGCTCGGGATCGGCGTCCGTTCCTTCACCCGGCCGGAGCACGAGCGCGATCGCCGCGAGTCGGCGTAAGCCGTCTTCCGCGTTGATCGGCACGCCGGGCCGTGCCGCGAGCGCCGCCCGCAGTCGGCGTACATCGGGCAGCTCCAGCACCGCGTCGATCGACGTCACGCCGTTACCGCTGATGAGAGACTACTCAACCCTCGACGTCGCCGCCGAGCGAGACCCAATCGCGGAAGCCGCCCGCCATTGACTCGACGTCGCGATACCCCATCTGCTGCAGCGTATCCGCGGCGAACGCCGAGCGATTGCCATTCGCGCAGTAAACAACCACTCGCTTCTCGCGCGGCACGAGCCCTTCGACTTTCGTCTCCATCGATCCGCGAGGTAGATGCACGGCGCCCGGTATCGTTCCGAGATTTACCTCGGGCTGTTCGCGGATGTCGAGAAACACCACGTCGGGATTCGCGGTGCGCAGTGCGATCGCGTCGCGCGCCGAAATCTCTGTGACGCGCGCGCGCGCCTCGTCGAGTAGTTGCTGGCCGCTCTTGTACGTTGGCATTCGTTCGGTGCGTGAAGAACTCACTGCAAGATACGCAGCGTCCGCTCGTTCGCGTCGAGCTCTGCCTCCGCACCAAGCGGAATGGTCCACTGATCCGCGACGTGTCCGACGGGAGCGCCCGAGATGCACGGCACCTTCAACTGCGTCGCGATCTCACCGAGCACATTGTCGAGGGTACGCGCACCGAGATTCTCTTCTGGCGAATCGGTCGGAATATCGGTGAACTGGCCGAATACCAGGCCACGACATCCAGCGAGATGTCCGCCAAGTCGCAGTTGCGTCAGCATTCTATCGATGCGATACACCGCCTCGTTCACGTCTTCGACGACGAGGATCGCATCGCGATAATCGGGAGCGTACGAGGTTCCCGACAGTGCGCAGAGAAGCGCGAGGTTGCCTCCGACCAGACGACCGCGCGTACGTCCCTCGTGCAACGTCGTCGCATTCGTCGCGACGCCGCACGAATCGTTGCCGGACAGCGCCTGCTCGAGCGAGGCGCGCGAGAATGTCGTGAGCGACGCACGCGCGGTTGGTCCGTGGAATGTGACGACCTCGCACCGCGTCGACATCGCCGAGTGGAGCGCGGTGACATCGGAGTAGCCAACGATCGGCTTCGGACGACGGCGCATCGCCGCATAATCGACGTGATCGAGAATGCGCATCGCGCCGTAGCCGCCGCGCACACACCACACGGCGTCGATCGCGTCGTCGGTGAGCGCCGTGTTGAGATCCGCGAGCCGATCCGCGTCCGCACCGGCGAGATAACCATCACGCGCCAGCACGTGCGCGCCGACAACCGGAACCCAGCCGAATGCGCGCGCATTATTCTGTGCGCGCTCGAGATCTGCTTCGCCACGCAATGGACCCGCGGGCGCGACGAGCGCGACACGCGCACCAGCGCAAGGTGCAGGTGGTCGGCGCATCAGTCGAGGCCGGTGCGCCGGCACGACGTCGGCGCGATCGATGTCAATGGTCGTGCTCGCGTCACGCGACGCAACGTAGGCCGTATCCACAACATGGTCAACTCGCGATCGACGAACTCAGATGGCATCGGTCCTGCGCAAGCACAGCCCCAGTCCGGCGCGCTCGATGTCGCTGTACCAGCGCCGGTCGTTCACACACTCGGAGGATGCACACGATGGCCGACCAAAAGGACAATCTCAACAAAGGTTCGAGTGGCTCGTCAGGCAGCTCGGGCAGCGACTCGCTGTCCGGCGGTGGCTCGTCCGGCAAGAGCGCAAGCTCGGGAAGCTCGGACTCGAGCTCCGGGAACTCCTGGCAGCAGTCGGGCAGCAGCTCGCAGAGCCGCACCGATCGTGGCAATCAGGGTGATGAGGGCATTGGCAGCTCGGCGACGCGTGGACGCCAATCGGACGGCGACATGACCGATCCGGATCTCGACGACGAGCAGTCGAGTAATCGCAGTGGAAGCGGCTCGTCAGGCAGCTCGGGCTCCTTCGGCGGTGGCTCGTCGAACTATGGATCGAGCGGCTCGTCCAAGTCGGGCGGCACGGGTGGTTCGAGTGGCTCGTCGGGCGGAATGAGCGGCTCCAGCGGGAGTTCGTCCGGCCAGAGCGGACGCTCGGGCGGCTCGAGTGGCTCGAGTGGTTCGAGTGGTTCGAGTGGTTCGAGTGGTTCGAGTGGATCGAGCGGATCGAGCGGATCGAGCGGATCGAGCGGTAGTTCCAATCGCTGATTCACGTCACCGTGCAGCAGCGAAGAGGGCATCCTGTCTGGGATGCCCTCTTCACGTTTTTCGGCTTGCTCAGCGGTGCGACCCACGTAGCTTTGGCGCGTGCCGCGTCCTTCGCTCAGCACGCGCGTTCTTATCGCGCTCATTGCCGGACTCGCGTCCGGCCTTCTCTTGAGTCGCGCCAATGCCGCGACGATCGAGCGCATCGTCGGCTACATCGAGCCATTCGGCACGTTGTTCGTCAACGCGATCCGAATGACGGTGATCCCACTCGTCGTCTCGCTCGTGGTCGTGGGGATCGCTGGTGCTGATGCAACGCGTGTCGCGCGGGTCGGTGGCCGCGCTCTCCTCGTCGCTCTCGCATTTCTTTGCTTGTCCGGATTGGTCGGCGCCCTCATCGCGCCCCCGGTGTTTGCACGCCTTGCGATCGATTCAAACTCGATCACGGCACTTCGGGCTCACGCCGCCCCGCTGGCGGCACCCATCGACACCTCGCGCCACGTACCAGACGCGCTGCAATGGCTCGTCGATCTCGTGCCCGCCAACCCCGTACGTGCCGCGGCGGACGGCGCCATGTTGCCGCTGGTTGTCTTCGCCGTCGCATTCGGCCTCGCGCTGCTCACGGTTGCGGCGGAGCACCGTGATCCGGTTGTTCGATTCTTCAGGGGCGTCGCCGATGCCATGCTGCGGCTCGTGCGCTGGATCCTTGCCCTGGCGCCGTTAGGCGTTTTTGCGCTCACGCTTCCACTCGTCGCGCGTCTCGGCCTTGCTGCAGTTGGTGCACTAGCCTCGTACGTACTGCTCATCGTCGCGGGCACGAGCCTCCTGGTGCTCCTGGTCGTATATCCCGCGGCCGTGATCCTTGGACGCGTGACCGTTCAGGGTTTCGCGCGCGCGGTGTTTCCCGCCCAGGCCGTTGCCTTTGCCTCGCGCACCTCGCTCGCCGCGCTGCCCGCGCTCATCGAGGGCGCCGAGCGTCGGCTTGGAATGACGGCCGAATCGAGCGGCTTCCTCTTCCCGCTCGCGTCGGCGCTCTTCCGCATCGGCGCTCCGATCGGGCTTACGGTCGGCACCGTTTTCGTCGCCCATCTGTATGGACGGGACCTAACGAGTGCGCAAGTCGCCACCGCGGCACTCACCGCGGTACTGACGAGCTTCAGCATTCCCGGCATTCCAGGCGGTTCCATTATCGCGATGGTGCCAATCCTGTCGAGCGTCGGACTTCCCGCGGACGGCATTGGCGTGCTGCTCGGGGTCGACACGATTCCCGACGCGTTCCGGACGACCGCGAACGTCACTGGGCAAATGGCCGCCGCCGTGATCGCCGAGCGCCCGCACGCGTGACGTCGCTCGTCGTGGCGCTCGTCGCGGCGGCGCCGTGGGTCGTTGTGCCGCCGCTCGCGATGCTGCGTGTCGCGCGATCGCGATCCCTCTCCGATGTCGACGACGTCCCGCCATCGAGCGCGGCACTCGTCTCGGTGATCGTCCCGGCGCGGAACGAGGCGCGGAACATCGAGCGCTGTGTGCGCTCCATTCTATCGACGCGCTATGGGCCAATGGAGCTCATCGTCGTCAACGATCATTCGACCGACGACACGGCCGACATCGCCATTCGCGCAGCCAGCGGCGACGGTCGCTTCCGGCTCCTCAGTAGCCCAGACCTGCCTAACGGTTGGTTTGGCAAGCAGTGGGCGTGTGCGACAGGAGCCAGCGCCGCATCGGGCAGGATGCTCCTCTTTACGGACGCCGATACGGCCCACGCGCCGGATTTGCTGCCGCGGGCGGTCAATCTGCTTCTTCACGATCAGGACGAACTGCTCTCCGTCGTGGGCCGCCAGGAGATGCACACGTTCTGGGAGCGGCTTCTGCAACCCCAGGTTTTCTGGATTCTGATTACTCGTTATGGCGGCACGGAGAGCGTGAGCAACGCGAGGCACGCGGAAGATGTCATTGCCAATGGTCAATTCCTTCTCGTCCGACGCGATGCGTACGATGCGGTGGGCGGACACGAAGCCGTGCGCGACAAGGTCGCCGAAGACCTCGCCCTGGCGCAGCGTTTCCATCGGCACGGCCGGCGCGTTCGGCTCGTGCGCGGCGACGATCAGCTGTCGACGCACATGTATGGCTCGCTTCCGGAGCTCATCGCCGGATGGGGCAAGAATGTTTTCGCCGGCGGGATCGATGCGATGCCCGGCGGCGCTGCGGGACGACTGCTTTTCCCGTTCGTACTCCCAATCGCTCCGTTGGTGGCGCTCGTTCCGGTAGTTGTCTTCGCCTTCGCACTTGCCGGAATGATCCCTTTCGCGTGGAGTGTGTGGGCCGCAATCTGCACCGCCGCCAATTTGCTCTGGTGGGCGCTCATCTATCGTGGCTTCCATCAGCGTCTCTGGTACGCGCTCCTCGCTCCCCTCGGCGCAACGATCGTGCTTTTCATTGTGGTTCGCGCGATCGC
Source organism: Gemmatimonadaceae bacterium (assembly GCA_036496605.1). Taxonomy (NCBI): domain Bacteria; kingdom Pseudomonadati; phylum Gemmatimonadota; class Gemmatimonadia; order Gemmatimonadales; family Gemmatimonadaceae; species Gemmatimonadaceae bacterium. The sequence goes on from DASXKV010000033.1 coordinate 313,080, forward strand.
GCGGGGACGCCGCGTCGGATGGAAGGGACGCGAGTACGTGGCGCGGTGACCGCCGCGTGACTTTGGCGCGACCGGCAACGGCGCGGTAACGGCTCACGCCGCGCGCGACGGCATCGTGCCGCCGTGCGCACCCTTCGCGCCGCCGCGCAACTCCTCGCGGGGGCCTCCACTGTCGATACACTCATCCCGATTGCGTCCGCGGCTGGCTGTGCGGGCGCTCCGACAGCGCTTAACGAGTCACTGCTGCGAGATCTCGGCATCGAGGCGGCCCGCGCGGCCTCGATGGTGGACGGACCCGGCGCGCTCCGCGCCCTCCTCGCGGAGCTCGATGAACGCGTGTCCCTTCGCGATTCGTTGACGCATCTTGCGGCGCGACTTGCGACCCGCACACCTCATGTGCTGTGGCTCGTCGTCGCGACGCAGCCGGCGACGTCAGAGGTCGCGATCGCGGCGTGGAGCGCCAGGCGCCGGGCGCCGCGCGTTACGGCGCTCGTCGTAGATCGCGCTCGCGTCGTCGATAGCGATGCCGAAACGCTGGCGTCCCTGTGTGCCGCGATCGACCCGCGGCCCGACGCTGACGTCCTGACGCACGCACGTTGGGTCGAGGTGCTTGGCCGCGACGCACTCACACGCCGCTTCTATCGAACGCTGGAAGTTCGCGTCGCCGCGCTCGGCGCATCATTGGCTCGCGGCTCGGCAGACGACCGTCGCGAGCTGGCCATCCTCTACAGTTCGCGACTGCTCTTTCTCTGTTTTCTCGAGGCGAAGGGCTGGCTGGATTCGGATCGTGGGTTTCTGGTGCGCGCATTCGACAGCTGCATGGAGCGTGGCGGCCACTTCCATCGCCGCGTTCTGCTCCCGCTCTTCTTCGGGACGCTGAATACTCGTTATGCGCGCCGCGCCCCGGCGGCGCGACGGCTCGGCCGCATTCCGTTTCTCAATGGCGGACTCTTCGCGCGCTCGCCGAGCGAGCGCCGGCTTCGCGAAACGTACTTTCCCGACGACGAGATGGGACGACTGTTCAGCGACCTCTTTGATCGCTATCGATTTACGGCGCGGGAGGAGAGTACTGAGCTGGTCGAGCTGGCCGTTGATCCGGAGATGCTTGGCAAGGCATTCGAGTCGCTCATGTCGAGCAGGGATCGGAAAGGAAGCGGCTCGTTCTACACACCGCACGCGCTCGTCGCTCGCGTTGCGGACGCGGCACTCGCCCGAGCGCTCGCCGTCTCACCCGAGACGTGTCATGCCGCGAGCATTGCCGAGTGGTGCGAGGTCACACGCCGATCGGTGAGCCGGCGGCTGCGGGACCTCACGATTCTCGACCCGGCGTGCGGATCCGGAGCATTTCTGGTGTACGCGCTCGAGCGTCTCGCCGATTTGCGGCGAGCCGCCGGCGACGAGCGCGCGATCTCCGATATCCGTCGCGACGTGCTCATGCGCTCGATTTTCGGCGTCGACAAGAATCCGACCGCCGTATGGCTCTGCGAGCTGCGCCTGTGGTTGTCGGTTGTGATCGACTCGCAAGTGGACGATCCACTCGAGGTGCGGCCGCTGCCGAATCTGGATCGCAACATCCGTGTCGGCGATTCGCTCGTCGCCGGCGCCGACAGCGACGCGTCACCTTCGGCGTTCACTGGCGCGCGACTCCGCGCGCTGCGCGAGCGGTATGCGCGCGCGGTTGGCCAGCGAAAGGCGTCACTCGTTAGGCTGCTCGACCGTGAGGAGCGCCGCGTTGCTCTTGCCGGCATCGAGCACGAGCTCGTGTCGATCGCCGCCGTACGTCGAGACCTCATCGTGGCCATTCGCGGCCGCAACCTATTCGGGGAGCGAACTGTTCCCGACGCCGATGTGCGCGCGCAGGCAACCACATTACGCGCTCGCGCCGCGGCGCTCCGCGCCGAATCGCGACGTCTCATGACCGGTGGTGCGCTTCCGTTTTCGTTCCTGGTCCATTTCGCTGACGTCGCCGCGCGCGGGGGCTTCGACGTCGTACTCGGGAATCCGCCATGGGTCCGATTGCAGCGCGTGCCTCCACGCGAGCGCGAGTTGTTGCGAGCACAATATCGCGTGTTCCGCGCCGGAGGCTGGGAAAGCGGCGCAGCGCGTGCGTGCGTGGGTCGCGGCTTTGCAAGTCAGGTCGATCTCGCAGCACTCTTCATCGAGCGATCCATTCGATTGCTCCGGCCCGGAGCCGTGCTCGCACTGCTGGTTCCGATGAAGCTCTGGCGATCCCTAGCCGGTGGCGGCGTGCGCCGGCTGCTCGTCGAGGAAACGCGCGTCGTCGAGCTGGAGGATCTCAGTGAGGCTCCGTCCACCTTCGACGCAGCAGTCTATCCATCGGTGCTCGTTGCCGAGCGATGGAGCGGAGCAGATGACACAACCGGCGAGATTCTCGCCGCGACGCACCACCGTGGCTGTGGCGCGCTCCGCTGGCGACTGCCGCGGCGCACGCTGTCGTTCGATGATTCGCCCGGTAGCCCATGGCTCATCCTTCCGCCCGAGGTCCGGATTGCATTCGATCGGCTTCGCGCGTGCGGTGTCGCGCTCGCCGAGAGCACCATCGGGCGACCACATCTCGGTGTCAAGTCGGGATTCAATCTCGCCTTCGTCGTTAGGGTCGAGGGTGTCCCCGACGACGTCGCGTCGGTCGTCGCGGCGAACGGTCGTCGTGGTTTCGTCGAACATGCCCTGCTCCGTCCGGTGCTTCGTGGCGAGGACATCGAGCGCTGGCAAGTCAAATCACTCGACGAGCATCTCATGTGGACGCACAACGAGGCCGGTCGCGTCCTCGATCGGTTGCCGCCGCACGCCGCGCGCTGGCTCACGCCGTGGCGCCGCCAACTCGCCGGCCGAGCCGATGCGCGCAATGGCTGTTGGTGGTCGCTCTTTCGGGTGGAAGCAGCGAGGTCGGATCGACCGCGCGTGGTCTGGGCCGACCTCGGTCGCAGCCCGCGCGCCACCGTCCTCTACGCGCACAATCGCTTCGTTCCCCTCAACAGTTGTTACGTCGCGCTCTGCCGCGATGACGCCGACGCGCTGGCGCTCGCGGCAATTCTCAACTCGCCAATCGCGGAATCCTGGCTCGCCGCACTCGCCGAGCCCGCGCGCGGTGGATATCGCCGGTTCCTCGGCTGGACGATGTCTCTCTTTCCGCTTCCAGCAGATTGGGATCGCGCTCGCGTCGCCCTCGCACCCATCGCCGAGCGAGCGATGGCGGGCGAGGATCCGTACTCACTTCGGGAAGAGCTGCTCCACGAAACGCTCGCGACCTATCGCCTGCGACACGATGAGATAGCGCCCCTCCTCACCTGGTTCAGCGGGTGAACGCCTCTGTTGCCGATCACGTCGCCGGCGAAAAGGCACTCGCCGTGGCAAGAACGCTGCTCGCGCGCGAACTGCTGGAGTCGGAAACGTCGCCAGCGACAATCGGCGACGTCACGCTCCACGCGCATCAACGCGAGGCTGTGGTGCGGATCCGCGCGTTGCTGCGCACCGCGAGCGGGGCGCTTCTCGCCGATTCGACCGGGCTGGGCAAGACCTTCGTCGCGCTCGCACTGGCGCACGGATTTGAGCGAGTACTCATCATCGCGCCCGCCGCACTTCGCGAGTCGTGGCGCCAGGCGATCGCACGGACGCGGGTCACCGCGTCCTTTGTCTCGCTCGAGGCTCTGAGTCGCGGCGCACACTCGCCGCTCGAGACCGCCGATCTCATGATCGTCGACGAGGCGCATCATCTTCGGAATCCGCGAACGAAATGCTACGACGCCATCGCCGCCCTCTGCGCTCGGTCCCGCGTGCTGTTGATGAGCGCGACACCGCTCCAGAATCGTCGCGACGATCTCGTCGCGCAGCTCGCCGTCTTTCTCGGCGACGCCGCGGTGACGGCAACGGACGCCGAGCTGTCGCGGTTCATCGTACGTCGACGCGCCGAGGACCGAGCGCTCCGCCTTCCCTCCGTTCACGGACCGCGATGGATCGCGTTGCCAATCGCCGATGAGCTGCTCGATGATCTTCTCGCATTGCCTCCGCCGGTACCGGGCGCCGACGAAGGGACAGCCGGTGCGCTGGTGCGATACTCACTCGTGCGGCAGTGGTCATCGAGCCGCGCGGCACTGGTCGCTGCGCTGCGACGGCGTGTTGCGCGAGCGGTTGCACTGATGACGTCTCTCGAAGCGGGGCGGTGGCCCAGCCGACATCAATTGGCGGCATGGTCGTACGCGGAGCAAGCAGTGCAGCTGGCCTTTCCAGAAATGGTGACGGCGTTAGGCGCCGACCAGTCGGATTTATCGACGATGCTGGAGGCTGTGCGCCATCACGCGGATGCCTTGCGCGACCTCCTCATTCGGCTGCGAGACATTCCAGATCCGGATCCCGAGCGCGCGTCGGCGTTGATCGATATTTGCACGGCACATCGCGGGACACGCATCATCGCCTTCACCCAGTACGCGGAGACCGTGAGCGCCCTTTCGCGTTTACTCATGCCACGACTGCCCGGCGTTGCCGCGCTCACGGCGCGTGGAGGGCGGGTCGCCGGGGGCCGCATCCTGCGTCGCGACGTACTGACGCAATTCGCGCCACGCGCCGGTGGCTCGGACGTCGGTGCCGCGGAGCGAATCGATCTTCTGGTGACCACGGACGTAGTGAGCGAGGGCCTCGACCTCCAACGTGCCTCGGTCGTCGTACACCTCGATCTCCCATGGAACCCGGCTCGTCTCGAGCAACGGGTCGGTCGAGTTCGACGCCTTGGCTCGTTACATGACGCCGTCTTTGTTTACGCGCTTGCTCCACCAATCGACTCCGAGCGCATGCTTCGGGTCATTGAGAGACTCGAGAAGAAGCTCGGCCTCGCGGGCCGCACCGTCGGGCTGGACTCAGCGGTCATGCCCGGCGCGCTCCGGTTCGACGAGACCGCTCCACCCGAGCTGGCGAGCGAGACACACGCGCTGCTCCAGTCGTGGCGCGAGCCGGCGCTGGCGGCGGGTTCGCCGACGATCTCTCCGATCCACGCCGGCGTGACCGCAGATAACGACGGATTCCTCGCGCTGCTCGCGGCAGGCACCGAACGGCTGCTTGTCGCTGCCGTCGACGGCGGCGGGCCGTCACTCGACCCGGCCGTCGTCGGCCGCGCCCTCACTCTGTGCCTGGGCTCCGCGCGCGCGACCCATGCGGCCGAAATTGTGCTCGCGACGGAGGCCATCCACAGTTGGTGGAAGGATTGGTCCGCCCGAGGCCAGCTCGCCGTGTGCAGTCCCGCCGGTGCGCGCCTCCGCGCTCATGTCGCCGCCCGAATCCGGTCCGTTCTGGCCGAGGCGCCGCGTCATGAGCGGCCCGCTCTCACGCCGCTGGCGTCGCGCGCGCAGCAAGCGCTGAGTATATCGTTAGGCGCTGGCGCCGAACGGAAGCTCGTCGCGCTCGAGAGCGCTGCTCGTCGGGATGCCGAATGGCTAGGTGCGATCGCCGCACTCGGGGATGGCCGACCGGCGCGACGAACGCCCCAGGACCTGCGAATCCTGCTGATCGTGTTGTTGCGTCACTCGAGCTGAAGGGCGACGCCCGTAGCGCTCAGCGCAGCGGCGTGGCGCGAAGGCGAACGAGCACGACGCTGCTCTGTGGACCAACGCCGACCATCAACCGTCCGCCAACGAGCGCATCCGCCGTGTACTGTCCGATGCGCTTGCCGTTGACCAGGAGAGCGATGTCCTGGCCACGGACTTCGACTGAGACATGGTTGATTGCACCCGTGTCGGTCTGGACCGCCGCCACTTCGGATAGCTTCACAAGGGAATTGCACTGACGGTCGCTATTCCAGCATAGCTCCACGCTGCGATCGGCGGACACGCTGAGCGAGTAGTATTTGCCCGAGCGGTCCTGCCGGCCGAATCCGAGGATCACCGCGCCGTGCTTTGTCGACCCCAGTTGCGACACCTCGAGGTCGAGCTGAACGTCCGCCGGCAGATCGAGCGAAGGATAACGCACCAGGCACATTGCGTCCGTCGACGTGTTCTCCATCCGGACCCCCTGGTCCTCGAATCGCGCGCGGCACCTTGGGTTCGACCAGGTGAAACCCTGCGACGTGTTCGACTGCGCGAACTCGTCGTCGATGATCGGCGGGAGCGGCGGCTTCTCCGGCGGCTTGGCCGTCGTACAAACACTACTCAGACCACCGAGTAGCAGCGTGTCGCTGCCCGAAATGCTGAGCTGGCGACGGACGCTATCGTCCACGAAAAACGCGATGCAATACGTCTGCGCGCTGCGCAGAATCTGTCGCGACGAAACGCCGTGCTGGCGGAGATCCATCACTTCGGCAAGCGACAATGCCTTGCTGGAGCCCTGAGCGCGAAGCGGCGTGGCGGCGAGAAGGAGGGCCATCGCGCCAAACATCGCGCAACGCCGCGCCACACGTAGTGGTGACGCCAGGTATGCCGTCATTGGCATGCCCTCGCTTCCTCGCCGCGACGTTTGTGCATCTCATTCTCCGCCGTACATGCCTGCAGCGCGCGCCCGTCCGCTTGCTCGATGTCACGCCGCAAATTCTTTATCGCTTGTGAATCCGGATACCGGTTGACGATGCTGTCCACCTGCGCGATCGCCGTGCGGAACGTTCGGCGCGCGATCACGTAGTCGCCTTGATCTGCCTGATCCTGTCCATTCGTTAGGCGAGTCCTGGCATCGACGAGCACCTCCGGCGGAACGATCTTGAGCTCCTGGGCGCTCCCTGGCACTGCGATCTTCACGCTTGGCATTCGACCCGCAGGCACTATCACCGGCGTTGGGTCTGGCGATCGCGACGCGGCAGGCGCGGCGGTCCGCTCCGGTGCATTCGACCGCTTTGCGACTGACGCTGGCGAATCGACAGCTGGATCTGCGGCCGACGATGAATGCGAGACGCTCTGCAACACTGCTCCGCCTTCGACGACTTGGTGGGCCGGCGCCGACGCGCTGGCGGATGGTGTGCTAGCGCCAGCGGGCGTGCCCGAGGGCGCACGAACGCCGCTTGCTCGTCCGCTCCGCGCGAGCAGAATCAGTGAGCTGCCAATCCCAACTACGAGCAGAGCACCAGCGGCGAGGCTATACCGACGTCGGCGACTCGGCGCCGCCATGTCAGTGAACTCATCTTCGGGAGTCAGAGTCTCAGCGACGAGATCGAAACGCCGCGTCGCCGCTGCCGGCACGGGAAGCGCCGCTCCGAATGCGGTGACAATCGGCGTGCTCGTTGGCGTCGGCGCCAGCGGCCGCTCTTCGACAATCGTTGGTCGCGGCGGAGCTGGCATGGCCACGGATGCTGCCGCCGAGCGAGCAAACGCCTCGAACGGATCCGTTTCGAGAGGCAGATCGGGTGGCAGCGAGTTGCCACCGAATCGTGCTGCCGCACTCTTCAACTTACGGAAGAGCCTCGCGGAGCCACGCTCCTCGCCGGGAACGACGATTCCTCCGGCCGCGAGGCGCAACCCAGCGCCAGCGTCAACGTCTGGGTGTCCTTCATCGAACCGAGACGCGATCTCCGGTGACGAGGTTGTGTGCTGCGCACGAGCGGGAGCAGATCGTCCCTCGACGAGCGCGCTCTCGAGCTGGCGACGGAATTCGGACACCGCATGCGGCCGCTGTTGCGGAAGCAGCGCCATACCACGCATGACCAGTCCGGCGAGTCCAGGGGCGAGACCCGACACCGTCGTCAACGGCGACGCGACGGCTTCGCCTGCCGCTCGCTCGAGCGCCGACGGCGGAGTCGTTCCCGTGAGCAGAAAGTAAAGCAAGGCCGAGGTGGCATAGACGTCAGTCCACGGCCCGATGTCCTTCGTTCCGTACTGCTCGAATGCGGCGAATCCTGATGCAAGATCCGCCGTGTGCACAGGAAGATGCCTGCGAGCACTGAATTCGAGCAGGATTGCCGCTCCGGCGTCGGTCACGTGCACCGTTCGCGGCGAAAGATCGCGATGGATGATGCTTTCGGCGTGCAGCAACTCGAGCGCTGAAAGCAGCTGTTGGATAATTCGTTTGGCGTCGGCAGGCGGCACCCTGCCCTGCGATGACTGCAGGAAGTCGGCAAGTGACTGGGTTTCGTGACGGTCCATGACCTGATAGACCGTCTGGTTCGCGTCGACCACCGTACGCACGCGCACAACGTGCGGGTGCGCGATCTCGGCGAGGACCGCGCCCTCCAGAGCAAAGCGGTGCAAGGCCCGCAGGAAGTCACGCTCGCAATCCGGCGAATGCGGGCGGACGGAAACGCCATCCGCGCCGCGCGAGACGAGACTCCGTGGAAAGAATTCCTTGATGACGACGGCGTCGCCATTCAGGAGATCTTCGGCCTGATAGCTGAACGCGAAGGGGCTCGTTCCTCGAGAGGAACGAACGACGCGAAAGCGATCAGCGAGCAGCGCTCCGGCGCGGAGCGCGAGCGCGTGATTCGATTCCTGAGCGTCGGGCACACCAACTCCAATGGGGAGATGGCGGATCTGATTGCGCAACGCATGCCCGTCTTGCGAGTCCCGCGTGTCCACGTGCACTCGCAGGCCAATTCACGTTGTTACAATGACCTAACGCACTTCAATCGATGAGGACACGGGAACTGATGTTGTTGGCGCACGGGGCAATGAGTCGTCCGAGCATCAATATCGCACCACACGGTGTTGCATCGGCGCAACAGATGCTAAACATCGTGCGCAGCGCTCGGCGCGACTCGTCGGGCCGAAGCGAGAGCCGGTGACTCCCCGCTTTGCATGAGGCTGATTCTCTCGTCGACCGGGCCGCGCGGAAGGGTCAGGGCGAACGTCGCGCCTCGAGTCGGGGTGGTCTCGAGCACCAGATCACCTTTCATCCCACGTGCGAGATCGCGACTGATTGCGAGACCGAGCCCCAAACCCTCCTGCGGCTGCGTTAGTGATCGGTCGAGCTGTACGAACGGCTCGAACACTTGCTCCCGCCGGGAGTCCGGTATTCCTGGTCCGGTGTCTTGAACACACACGGCGACTCGCGAGTCGCGTGCAGCCGTGGCCGACAGCGTAATCTTGCCTCCGGCTGGCGTGAATCGAATCGCATTCGACAGGAGGTTCAGCACGACCTGACGAAGCTTTTCGCGATCCGCGATGACGGTGAGATCGGGTTCCGATGGGACGTATTCCAGCGTCAGCGACTTCGCCGCAGCTTGCGGTGACACGAGCGCGTCGAGATCGGCGAGAAAGGGATCGATGCGCACCGGGGCGAGCACGTAAGTCACCTGCCCCCGTTCGATCCGACTGAGATCGAGCACGCCGCTGATGAGTCCCAGCAGATGTTGTCCGCTCGCGCGAATTCGACCGAGGTCGCGCCGCTGTGCGTCCGTGAGCGGACCACGCAGTCCCATCTCGAGGAGCTCGGTGTATCCGGCAATCGCATTGAGCGGCGTTCGCAATTCGTGACTCATCGTCGCGAGAAAGTCCGACTTGGCCCGGTTCGCTGCGTGAGCATCCTTTGATTTCTGCTCAAGGGCGCGCTGAGCCACCGCCACCTCGTTCACCATGTGATTGAAGCTGTCAGCGAGTCGTGCAATCTCCGCATGGCCCGAACTCGGCACTCGCGTGTCGAACTGACCTCGCGCGATTGCCTCCGCGCCGTCGGCGATGGCGACGATCGGTTTGGCCACGCGCTGGCCAATGAGGAGCGCTGCTGCCATGCCGGCGATCAGGAGAACGAGGCCGACGAAGAGCAGTTGACGCAGCGTCGCGCGCGCCGGAGCGAGTACGTCGCGAATGCGCGATTCCATCGTCACCAGGAGCGGCGTGCCGGCGATGGGTGTCTCTGCGATGAGGAGTTGCTCCGCGGACCCACGCGTCGCGCGCGCCGAATCGTTGGGCTCACGACGGGACGGTGACGACGGCATGCCGGTCACGGTCGTCCAGACGCTGCCATCGGCGTTGCGGTAGAACGTGCTGATTCCGTCGCCAGCCAGCGCGCGAATGCTGCGATCCGCCTGTGGGTTGGCCGCAATCCGCCGCTGCTGCGCGACATAGCCGATCGGATTCGCCTCATCGAGCACTGGCTGCACCAGCCAGAAATACACGCGGCCGCCCGAGGCGTAGAGACGGCCAAACTGGAGCGAGTCCGTGGGCTTCACGTCGTTGATGCCGCCTCGCGGCACACGTGGCGGACCAAGGTTACGTCCATTGGTCGAAGACTCCAAAACTTCCGGCTCGTCGTTTCCGAGGTATGCAATCCGGCGTCCGTTCGCGCTCCACAGTTCGATCGGTAACCCCGAATCCGTCGGAGAAGAAAGCTCGGAGAGCGCCTTCCGCGCCGCTTCCACGTCAAGTGACGAAGAGCGCGTCAGCGGCGCGAAATCGGCGTTCGCGGCAGCCAAGGCGCGTCGAATAGCAGGATCTCGAGCCGCCGTCGCAAATCGAGTCCGCGTTTGCCGGATTCCCGTCTCGCCGAGACTTGCCAGCTGGCGCGTTGATCGAATCAGTGTCTGCGATGCACCGGAGAGCGCAGACCGCGTGAGCGCCTCATAGGCGACAGCGAGCACGATGAGGAGAGACGCCGTGATGACGGCGCCCGTGAGCAGCGACAGTTGTCTCGCTAAGGAGATCCGGAACGGCCCGGTTCCCATCACTCCGGCCCTACGTGTCCGACGTTGGGTGCCGTCATCGAACCCTTTCAGTGACGATGCAAACGGCAACGTCGCTTCGGATCTGCAGATACGCAAGCGTATACGAGCGCGACCGACGGCCGCGTGCTAGTATCAAGCCGCTACGGAGATTGCCGGGAGTTTCCCTCGAGTCACCGATCGCCGTGCCGGCGGAGCGAACCATGTGGAACGAGTTCAAGGCATTTCTCATCAAGCAAAACATGCTTGCCCTGGCGATTGCCGTGGTCATAGGCGCGGCGACGAACGATGTCGTGCAGGGTTTGGTGAATGACTTCATCATGCCGGTTGTCAATGCCGTGTCGCCGACGAAAGCCTGGATCGATCTTCGATTTCCGCAGAGCGGACCAGTGCAGTTCACGTACGGTCATTTCCTCAGCGTCTTGCTGAAATTCGTGATCGTGGGCTTCGTCTGCTGGCGCCTGACGATTGCCCTCATCAGGCCGCCCAAGGCCGAAGCGAAGCCGGCGACGCGCGAATGCCCATTCTGCCGTCAGACAATCGACGCGCGCGCGACGAGGTGTCCGCATTGCACGAGCCAGCTCACGGTGCTCGTTGCGCCGACGGGGGCGGCACCGGCAACGACGCGCGAGGCATCGTTAACTCGTTAGGCGTGCAAAATGTCGAGCCGCGCGCGTCTCGCTACTCTTCCAGCGCCGGCTCGTACTCGCGTGGACCGGACCGCCCAGTCGGCTCATGCCGGCCAAGGAGACGCACGCAGGTATTCCAGCGAAGGATCGCCTCATCGTTCCCGGCGGGCCGCAAGGCCTCGGCGCGCTCGTACCAGCTCATCGCCTCGTGGAACCACTCCGCGGCCACATCGGCAGCGCCTAACGCGGAACGATGCAGCTGCGCCTTCGCGCGCCGCTCACAGATGATTCCCGCGTAGTAGGCCCGCTTATAATCGTCCTTGAGCCGCGGCAACACCTCGCGGGCCCGGTGCACGCCATCCGATTGCTCCTCGCCGAATTGATCGGTGATCGAGAGGAGCAGCGTGATGAGCGCGCCCTGGTTTTCGGCGTCGACCTCGAGAATGTCGAGGCAAATGCTCTCGGCGGCCGAGGAATCGTTCAGCAGACGATAGCGTTCCGCCTTCTGCAGCGCTGCCGGAACGCCCTCTCGCGTGATTGGCTTCAGTTGCATCGCGCACCTCCCGCGCACGCTCCGTGATGCGAAGCGTTACGTCTTCCTTCGCCTGGAATAGATCTTCACCAGCTTTCCGATCGGGTCGAAGAACTCGTCGACCACTCGCTCCTTGAGTGGGATGATCGCGTTGTCCGTGATCGTGATGTGCTCCGGACACACCTTCGAACAACACTTGGTGATGTTGCAGTAGCCGATGCCATCCTCCTTCCGAAGCGCCGACACGCGGTCCGCCGTGTCGAGGGGATGCATCTCGAGCGCCGCCACGTGCACCAGAAATCGCGGCCCGATGAATTCCTCGTGCTTGTGATGATCGCGCAGGACGTGACAGACGTCCTGGCACAAAAAGCACTCGATGCATTTACGGAATTCCTGAACGCGATCGACGTCGCGCTGGTACATCCGCCACGTGCCATCCGGTGCGTCGGGCTTCCGTGGCGCGAACGGCGCGATCTTCTTCTTGACGCGAAAATTCCATGAGACGTCGGTGACCAGATCCCGCACGTGCGGGAATGCGCGCATAGGCTCGATGGTGATCGGCCCCTCTGCCGGCAATTGATCGAGCCGCGTCATGCACATCAGCTTTGGCGATCCATTGATCTCGGCGGAGCAGGAGCCGCACTTTCCCGCCTTGCAGTTCCATCGCACGGCGAGGTCGTTCACCTGCTTCGCCTGAATCTCATGGACCGCGTCGAGAACGACCATTCCCTCGACGACGTCCGTCGTGAATTCGACGAACTCGCCTTTCCCGTTGTCGCCGCGCCAGATCTTGAAGGTGCGCGTGCTGTGCGCCGCCGCGGCGTCTTGTGCAGCTTGCGCCGCCGTGTACGCATCCACCGCGTGTGATACGGGCGCCGTCGCCGCTGGCGCCGCACTCGCGCGCGAAACGGTTCTGCCATCCGTCATTTCATTTCCTCGATCACGGCTTTGAGCTCCTGCGGCATCGGCGGAATCGTCTCGCGCGAGAGACGCATCTCTCCGTTCCGCTCGCGGTGCACAACGAGGTTGAATGTCCCGAACGAGGGATCCTTGTCCGGGAAATCGTCTCGGAAGTGACCGCCCCGGCTTTCTTGCCGAGCCAGCGCCGAGCGCGCGATGGCTTCGGAAACGACGAGTAGGTTGTCGAGATCCAATGCGGTGTGCCAACCAGGGTTGTATTCGCGGTTGCCGCGCACGGCGACATCCGCCGCGCGGCGCTTCAGCGATTCGATGCACGCGAGCGCCTGCTCCATCTCCTGCTGGGTGCGGACGATGCCGACGAGGTCCTGCATGTTCTCCTGCAGCGTCTCCTGAACCTGGTACGGTCCGTCAGCCGAGCCTGTGCGGTCGAATGGTGCGAGCGCGGCGCGCACGGCTGCGTCCACCTCCGCGCCATTCACCTTGGCGGCACCGTGTTCGCCCGCGAATCGCGCTGCGTACTCGCCCGCGCGTTTGCCGAACACGAGTAGATCGGAGAGTGAGTTGCCGCCAAGCCGGTTTGCGCCGTGCAGCCCCGCGGCGCACTCACCGCAGGCGAACAATCCGGGCACCGTGGACATCTGCGTGTCACCCTCGACGCGCACGCCACCCATGATGTAGTGCGTCGTTGGACCAATCTCCATCGGTTCTTTCGTGATGTCGATGCCCGCGAGCTGCATGAACTGATGATACATGCTCGGCAGCTTCTTCTTGATGTGCTCCGCCGCGTTAGGCAATTTCTCCTTGATCCACGAGATGTCGAGGATCACGCCGCCGTGCAGTGAGCCGCGACCTTCCTTCACCTCGCGCACGATCATTCGCGCGACGTGGTCGCGTGTCAGCAATTCGGGCGGTCGGCGCGCGTTCTTGTCACCTTGCGTGTACCGCCAGCCCTCTTCCGGGTTGTCCGCTGTCTGTGACCGATAGTTTTCCGGTATGTTCTCGAACATGAAGCGCTTGCCATCGCGATTGCGTAGCACACCGCCTTCGCCACGCACGCCTTCCGTCACGAGAATGCCTCGGACGCTCGGCGGCCAGATCATGCCCGTCGGATGGAATTGCACGAACTCCATGTCCTGCAGCGCCGCACCGGCGCGATAGGCCAGCGCGTGACCGTCGCCCGTATACTCCCAGCTGTTCGACGTAATTTTGAAGGCGCGTCCCACGCCGCCGGTCGCCAGAACGACCGCCCGCGCGCGGAAGAGGCGGAAGCGTCCGCGCTCCCGGTCATAACCAAACGCACCCGAGACCCGATCACCGTCCCTGAGCAGCGTGATCACGGTGCATTCCATGTGCACGTCGATCCCGCGATGAATGCCGTGATCTTGTAGCGTGCGGATCATCTCGAGGCCGGTGCGGTCGCCGACATGCGCCAACCGCGGATATCGATGCCCGCCGAAGTTGCGCTGCAGAATGCGACCGTCGGGCGTGCGATCGAATAGCGCGCCCCACGCCTCGAGCTCGCGGATGCGATCCGGCGCTTCTTTCGCGTGCAGTTCCGCCATCCGCCAGTTGTTGACGTACTGACCGCCACGCATCGTGTCGGCGAAGTGCACGCGCCAGCTGTCACGATCGTCCACGTTGCCCAGCGCGGCAGCGGCGCCACCCTCCGCCATCACCGTGTGCGCCTTGCCGAGCAGCGACTTGCACACGAGGCCCACTCTGACGCCGTGCGCCGCCGCCTCGATCGCGGCGCGCAAGCCCGCACCGCCAGCGCCAATGACGAGAACGTCGTGATCTATAGTTTCGTATTCGCTCATCAATCCCTAGCCCCAAGTACCGTAGCCCCTAGGCCCTCACAAGATCCGCCAGTCGTGCCAGACGCCCATCGCGCACAGACGGATGTAGAAGTCGGCGAACGCAACCGCCACCAGACTCGTCCAGGCCCAGCGCATATGCCATCGGTTCAGGCAACTTGCGCAATCATAGGCGACTTGCTGGCCACGGTGCTTCGAGATTTCGTCGTGAAAGCCACCGACGATATGACGGAAGGAGTGGCAGCCGAGCGTATAGCAGCTCAAGAACACAACGTTCGCGGCGAGCACGAGTGTGCCGACGCCAATCCCAAACTGGCGTCCACCGCCCGCCATCGGAAACCAGAGGGCCTTCCATACATCCGACGCCAAAATCAACAGAAACAGCAGCGCGATATAGAGGACATACCGGTGGATATTCTGGATGATGAGCGGAAAGTAGCGCTCGCCGAGATACGACTTTCTCGGCTCACCCACCGCGCAGTTTGGCGGGTCGGCCCAGAATGCCTTGTAGTACGCGCCGCGATAGTAGTAGCAGGTGACTCGGAATAATCCCGGAAACGGCAGAATGATCAACGCGGGCGAGAACGTGAGCCACCCAGGCCACCACGCCGGCTTTGAACCAAACAGCGCGTGAGGAGAGTTGCCGAAAATCTCCGGGGAGTAAAAGGGCGAGAGGTACGGACCGTACCAGTAATTCGCGTTCTGGAAGGCTGCCCACGTCGCGTATACGATGAAACTGGTGAGCAGCGTGAACACCACGAGGGGCTGAATCCACCAGGCGTCCCGGCGCATCGTTTCGCCGAAGCCTCGTCGATACAGCGGCAGCGGTGCATGGGCCATCTCCGTCAGCCCTCCTGTCTTGGCTCAAGGTGCGCGTAAGTGATGCAGATGTCAGCACAGTGTCAATGCCGCCACAGGCGGTCGGCGTGATCGACCGAGCGCGGCCCGACACCTGCTCTTCTGCACCCGCAAACCGGCGACATGGGGAGCGCACGATGTGCGGAGGGCATCGTCCGGTCGAACTCGTGGAGAACGCACATGTACGCAAGGAGTGTTGCCATCGCATGGCTGCTCGTCTCGACCGTCAGCGCAGGTTGTCACCGCGGCGGCTTCACCAACGCTCCGGAAGGCACGAGAGGCGCGGTCGGACTCGTCGTCAAGAATCAGAACTTCTACGACATGGACCTGTATGTCGTGAGCGAAGGACTCGCGACGCGCGTAGGCGACGTCACCGGCAATTCGACGGCGCAGTTCACGCTCGACCCGTCCTTCTTTCCATCGAATGAGCTGCGCATCGTTGCGACGCCCGTCGGGGGAAATGGTCGCGCAACGAGTGGCGCGCTCACGGTGGCTCCCGGGCAGACGATCGAGTTCACGATCGCGGCCGTGCTCCGGCAGAGCTCGGCCATCATTCGCTGAGGCTGAGTCGTTAGGCGCCGGCGCTTCCGTTCAGGGCCGGAGTGAAAACCAGAAGGGTAATTCGATCACCTGAGGCACCGGGCACGACGCGACGCGTGCTGGCGCGAAATGGTATCGCGCAAGTGTCCGCGCCGCCGCCAGAGCGAAGGCGGGCGACGTCGCGTGCAGCACTTCCATAGTCGGTATCAACGCAGCGCCGGTCGCATCGACAACGACCCGGAGCAAAACCTCGCCGTCGCGCCCATCGTCCCGCTCATCTTCCGGGTATTCGGGAAGCGGCTTCACACCGGTCGCCGCCGCATCGGTGAGTCGTAGACGCGGGAAGTTAGCCTTGAAAATCGTCGCTGGCGCGACGCGAAATCGGATGTCTTCGGCACCAGTGGTGACCCTAAGCTCGAGCGCAACCGCATCGGCATCGAGTGCCCGCGTGACGATCGCTGGAGTGCTGTCAGCCACAGACGCGTTGATGGCCGCGACGATGCGATCGTCGAATCCGGGAGCGAGTGAGGGAATGGAGCTGATCACTCTCGTGACCGCGCCGCTCCGCAGAATAGAGAAATCGTAGACGCCGTAGAGCACCGGCTCCCGCATCGACACTGTGTCACCGGAAAGTTGCTCCGGTCGCAGCATGCGCATCGGCGCCGGACCAGGAGCGAAGACGGGGAGCTGCAGCGGCTGCGGCGCTGTGAAGTGCGCGAGAATCGATTCGAGGAGAAGTGTCCGCGCCCGCGGCGGCATCGTTTCGCCATCGCGGCGAATCAGGTACGCTCTCGCCGTGACGGCGACTGAATCGACGCGAGCCGCACGAAGCACCGAGTCACAGGGGTCGTTGGGTGCGCTCGGCTGTTGAGCTCCAACTCGGGCAGCGAGCAGAAGCACGATAGGTGTCGTCGCGGCATAGCGACCCAGTGATAAAAACTTCCTCACGCCAGCTCCCCTTCCTGGTTCCAGGAACGCACGCGCCGACGCCCGCCCGCCGCATAGATGAGAAGGCCCAGCACGTTCAGGCCGACGACGACGCTCGAGATCTTTGCCGCGAATGCATGCCAGCTTGGCACGTCGATGATTGGAAAGACCGAAAGTGCGACGTATAGCAGCGTCGTCAGAAAACCTGCGGCGGCAGCGGTCTTGAGGCCGAGGGACGCTCGCGGGAGCACACTCTCCGAGGACCGCAGCGCGAATAACGGAAGCGCAAAGAGCACCAGATAGGTAAGGCCATAGAGAATTCCCGCCGCATTGTCGAGGAGCTGAAAGGCCTCCTGTTCGCCGACACCGATAATGCCGACAATGCCGAACGCGAACGAAACCGCGCCCACGAATAGAATCGAGTTCACCGGCGTGCGAAATCGCGGATGCAGTCTCGTGAACCATGCTGGGAGAAGGCGGTCCCATCCGGCAACCATCGGCATGCGCGTGTTGCCGGTGAAAACGATGCTCGAATTCGCGACGAGACGCGAGGTGAGCATGAGGATCGCGAGCGGCGCCACGAGCGAGGCGATACCTAACGAGCCAAATCCCCGAGTGATCGTTTGCGGAATTGGAGCAATGAGATCGACCTGCGCGGGCGTACTGAACGCCAGCACCGCGCTCGTTCCAAGAATGAACATCACGGCGATGATCGGGGCGGCAATCAGCGTTGCCCGGCCAATCGTTCGCTCGGGATTGCGGCACTCTCCCGCCAGCACGGCGACGTACTCGAACCCACTCAGCGCTCCTACGGCGAGCTTTCCGAAGATGTTCAAGCTCAGAAGGCTGAGTGCCGGCATCGCCAGCGCAAACGGGTGATAGGCCGGCAATGCTCCGCGGGCAACCTGCACAAACGGCAACCCGATGAGCACAACGAATGCGACGAGAAGCATGACGCTTCCCGCGTTATGGAGCCATTTACTGACGCCCAGCCCGAGGACGCCCAGCACGACGAGCGCTGCCATCAACGTGCAGCTCACGGCGGTGATGAACACCTTACTCGTTGCCATCCAAGGCAACGCGAACGCATAGGAAAGATTGGTGGAGATCACGAGACCGATGCTTCCAATGAGCACCACCGCATACATCCAGAGGTTCCACGCGACCATGTACGCCGCGGCCTCGCCAAACCCAAGCTTGGTCCATTGATAGAGGCCACCCTCGAGCGGCAGCGCACGGCTGAGGTGTATGACGACGGCAGCTTGCGGCAGATAGAAGAGCAACATCGCCGCGAGCCAGAACACGATGTGCGATTGCCCGAGCTTTGCCGCGGCCCCCACCCACACGATGCCAACGACATAAACGATCTGCTGCAAAACCAGATCGACGAGTCCCAGCTCTTTCTTGAATTGCGCGCTGCGTTGCTCGACGCGAGCCGCCTCTACCGCTGGCGCGTTCGATGACGCGGGCGCGAGCTGGTGCCCGTCCGGTCGTACATCGAGCGTCATCGCCATTCCTGGGCGATCGTTGCGCGCTGAATCAGATCGAGACGAGGAAAGAAGTGCCGCAGATAATCGTTGCCCTGATTCATGATCAGTTCCTGACGTGGACCGAGTCCGGCCGGTGCACCCTCGCCATAACCGTCGTACAGTGATTCAGCCACGTTCAATCCATCGATCACTTCGGCGATCGGTGGAAAGCCCCCGCCGTAGCTATCGAGCTTGGGGTTGTCGCGCAGATTGATGAAGAGTTGTACCGTGCGAGTGTTCGGTCCCTCGCTCGCGAACGCGATCGTTCCGCGCGTATTCGGGTGTCGCACGGGATCGTCGGGAATCCGCCGCGCCTCCCAGCCGGTGTTCACCGTGGGCTGCCCGGAAATTCCGAACTGGGCAACGAAGTTCTCGACAACGCGGAAAAAGTACGTGCTGTCGTAGTAGTGGTGCTTCGTTAGGTAGTAGAAGCGATCGACGCCGTGCGGCGCCCACGCGCGACGCGCCATTACCGTCATCTTCCCGCGCGATGTCTCCATATCGACGCGAAAGCTGTCCGGCGCCGGTTGCGCCAGCTCGGCTTCATTCGGCGCAAGCAGCGGGCCTTCGTGTCGGGCGCAGCCAACGAGAATGGAGAGGACAACGGTGGCCGCGGCGCCCGCCCCGCGTTGGGATAAGAAACTACTCATCTCGGGACTTTCGTTTGAGGAAGAGAGGATGCCCCACCGTGCTGTGGTGGACCGGCAGAGAGGGCGTCGGAAACCCGCTCGCGCTGATGATCGCTCCGACTGCGCAGAACGGCTAAGAGGTTCACGTTGCGAATCAGCGTCGGCTCACCGCGCAGCGTCGGTTCATCAGTCGCTTCGATGAACTTTGTCCTGTCGAGACGAGCTTCATCGCGCTCCCGCGCTGCGGCGTCAGTATAGACAAACACGTCGATCTCGGAGTTGCCGAGCAGCAGTCGAGTGCCAGATTGCGTCAGAGGAGCCAACGCGATCGCTCCGGCGACCGAGTCCCGTCGAGGAGCCAACCCGGCCCGATCCAGTGCCTGAAACACAGTGCAGTCAGACCACTGCCCGGTGGCAGCGCAGGGGGTCTTTCCTTGCGCCGGCGGTAACGTCTGAGCGGTAGCGATGGAGGGCGCAGCAGTAGAATGCGTGTCAGCTGGCCTTTGGTTCTTCCCGCCACTACAAGCGAGGAGAATCAGGCCACTTGACGCGAAGACGACGTAGATCAGCGAGGTCGAGCGGCTTGCCGATGTGCTGTCCATGAGCGCAAACCAGGAATGCGGTCGGATCATACGTGACTGCGACGTCGCGTCGCCAGGGTCCTGGATACGACAGAGCCCCGAGCGACGGTCGCTCGGGGCTCGTCAGGCACGAGCTGAGATGCGGGGTTCTAGCGTTTCCTGCCCTTGGCCTTGCGCTCTCGCGCGGCAGCCTGTTTTCTCGGAGCCTTCGGCTTCTTGGCCGATCCTTTTCGAGCCGCAGGGGCCGCGGCACGCCGGGTGGCCTTGGGAGCCGCAGCAGTCTTAGGCGCGGCGCTCTTCTTCTCGGCACCACCCTTCGGCGCCGGGCGTGCTGCGGTCCGAGCGCTCGGAGCCTTTGCCGTTCGTTGCGGTTTGGCCGGTGCACTCGGAGCCGTGGTAACCTTTTCCACGCCCTTAGCCGGTAACGCCTTCGTTGACTTCAGAACCAACTTTCCGGGCGCTACCGCCGGTACTGCTGGAGCCGCAGGTGGAGCGGACGCAACGGCATTTGTGCTTCCCTTGGGCCGTCCGCCTTTTCTGGCTAACTGCGCGTCAGCAAGCATCTTACGAAATGCTTCTTGCGCCTCTGCCATCAATTGGACGTGCGAAACGCGGCGCTCACGAAGCGCCTTATCTTTCTCAGCCCGATATATCGCTAGCGCAGTCGTCGCATCCATTGTCAAGGTGTGGAGGGGTTCGACGATCTCGACCGGGAACGCCTAAATCTAGTCAAGAACGCGCTTTCGGACAGAGGCGAATTAGGGCGCCGGCTACGCCGTTGGCTTCAGTCAGCTCTTGGCGGAATCACCGCCTCGAACGGCGACAGCAATTGCCGGCTTGCCAGCTCCAGACCAGCTGCATTCTGGACCAGGATCGCTCTGGCCGCGCTTTTCACCAGGTCGCCAAGCTCCTGTTGTAAGCCCATTCCATCCACTCGCCGCTCGAGATCGACGAGAAATGCGCTGACGCGTCCCGGTCGGTCCTTGTTCTTCATGGATGTCACCTCATCCGCCACCATCATCATTGCCGACGTGTGCGCCGAGCTGCCAAAGTTGTCCTTGGAAATTCGCTCCCGATCGGCTGCCGAAAGCGCCGAAACGCGATCGAGGAATCGACCCGCGGCTTCGATATTCCGATCAACGGTCTGTGGGTGTGTCCCTGTCATCCGCGCCTCCGAGAGAGCGTTGAATTGGCCCGTCGAGAGACAGGTCGGCGATGCGCCGGATTATTATGGTGCGACCGTGGCCAAGGCGAAACCGTCTTAGCGAATTGAGGAGGGTGGCTCCTCGAGTAGCGTGCGCGCCCGAGCCATCGCATTTTGCTCGCTCGCGAAGGCCAGCATTCTCTCAGCCTCGCCGAGTTGCACCCATCGGGCCTCGTCGACTTCATCGTCGTGCTCGGTGACGTCGCCGCTCTCGTATTCCAGTAGGAAAAGATGCACGAATTTGTGAAAGCGAGCTCGCTGGCCGGCTTGATCGTTACCGACGTACCAGTACTCGATGACGTCGAGGGGCGCGATGAGACGGGCATCGACGCCGGCTTCCTCGCGAACCTCGCGAACCGCTGTGAGCTCCGGCGACTCACCGTCGTCGATGACGCCCTTCGGCAGCTGCCATCGGGCCTTCGGGCCAACCCGAATCAGCGCGACCTCCGTCAGACCACCGATGGCGGCGCGTCTGTAGACGACGCCGCCGGCGGATACCTGACGTACCACTCGCGGCCGATTGGCAGGCATGTCGTTAGGTAATGGATGTGGCTCGAGTGAGGAGGCAGTACGGCATGTGACGTGAAACACTGCGGACCTTCGAGCAGATTCCATTCCGCACGAGGTCGCACGAGACTCCGAATAACCAATCCCGTGGAGCACTCATCGGTAGATGTGGTCATCGTCGGCGCAGGCGTCTCCGGCCTCGCTGCGGCTCGCGTGCTGCACGAAGCGGGCATCGAATTCTCCGTTCTCGAGGCACGCGAGCGCATCGGCGGCCGGATCTTCACCCGGCACGATTCGTCCATGCCCGTTCCGATCGAGCTTGGCGCTGAGTTCGTGCACGGCGTTGCCCCCGAGCTGCGGGAGATCGCGCGCGACGCTGGACTCGCGATCATCGATATCGGAGGACAGCGATGGCAATCCAATGGCCGCGGCCTTCGGCAGCTCGACGACTTCTGGCCTCTCCTCGAAGAGGTGATGAGCCGTCTGGACGAGCATCGCCAACCCGACCGATCATTTGAACAATTTCTAAATACTCGACCGGGTGGTGCCCGGCTCGCGCGTGCTCGCGCGTTGGCGCTGCAATTTGTGGAAGGGTTCCACGCTGCGGACCCGACCCGAGTGAGCGAGCGCGCGCTCGCCGAGGGTGGCAGTCCCGGTGGCGTCCGCGAGCGGCGCATTGGCCGTATCCTCGGG
The DNA here is from genome assembly GCA_036496605.1 of Gemmatimonadaceae bacterium. Taxonomy (NCBI): domain Bacteria; kingdom Pseudomonadati; phylum Gemmatimonadota; class Gemmatimonadia; order Gemmatimonadales; family Gemmatimonadaceae; species Gemmatimonadaceae bacterium. The sequence goes on from DASXKV010000033.1 coordinate 335,026, forward strand.
GGCTACAACGCAATTCCCGTATGGCTCGGCCGCGACGTCGGAAGCCGCATCAGCTTCGGCGCGGTCGTGAGCAGTATCCGTTGGGAACCGGGCAGCGTCCGAGTCGACATGCGCCGGTCCGACAACGAGGCGCACGCCATCAATGGTCGTGCGGCCATCGTCACGGTGCCGCTTGGCGTGCTCCAGGCGACAACCGGCGAGCCGGGCGCAATCGCGTTCGAGCCATCGATCGAACGGGAGCGAACCAAAGCGGAGGCCGTTCGTGGAATGGAGATGGGAACCGTCACGCGCATCACGATGCAGCTCCGCGAGGCCTTCTGGACGAGCGAGCGCTTCATGCGACGTGCGAAGAGCCAAGACCTCGATCGTATGGCCTTCCTCCAGAGCGCCGATCCCGATTTCCCGACCTGGTGGACCTCGTATCCAGTGTCGGCGCCAACGTTGGTGGCGTGGACAGGCGGCCCACGTGCTCGAGAGCTCGCGTCACTGGGCGAAGACGAAGCGATCGATCACGCCATCGCGGCACTCGGTCGACAGTTCCACCTAACGCGACGCGAGGCCCGAGCGATGCTCGTCGCCGCATGGACGCACAATTGGGTGGATGACCCGTACGCTCGAGGCGTCTACAGCTACGTTCTCGTGGGCGGGAACGACGCGCCGGCGAAGCTCGCACGGCCTCTGCGAGGGACGCTGTTCTTCGCCGGGGAGGCGAGCAACGCGGAAGGGCGGACCGGCACGGTGCACGGCGCCATCGCAACCGGCCGCCGCGCTGCGAAGCAGGCGCTGCGCGCGCTCGCGTGAGCGGCGAGCGCTGTTAGGCACTCAGCGAGATGCGCGGCGAACCTGGTTTACGCGATTGATCAACAGCGCGAGCTCTTCCTGCTGCTCCGGATTCCGTTCGATCATATCATCGAGCAGCGTCTCGGCGATCGGATCCGTGATCGCGGTTGGCTCGGGAGCAAAGCGCCTGTTGCCGAGGTGACGCATTTGGTCGAGGAGCACAGGATTCTTGAGGATGATGTCATGACCCTCGAACTGGACGCGGACGGCATAAAATTTCTTCCCCGACTTTTCCATGTAGCCGATTTTCACTCCGTTGATGTCGTCCGGCCACTCTGGAATCTCGTGCTCGACGTCGTCCGTGCCTCGAAACGCGCTCGCTCCCGACGCCAGTCCCGAGTAGTTCTTCTCGAAGCTTCCCTGATACATCAGCCCGTGCTGCATGCGTGCTCTCCGGTTATGGTTCGCTTCGGGCGCCGCGCGCGCGTACGGCGCTTGCGCGAGGCATTGGAACAATTCCAGCGGTCGAGCGGAATGAATATGGTAGCAAAGAAGGGCGGCGTGCGGAACAGCTTGCGCTCCGGGAAGCGCCGTCCACCACGTGTGTTGCAAGGAGCTTCAGCTATGTCACGCCTCGTCTCCGCTCTCGCCATAGCGATCGGCACATCGCTCACTGCCGCATGCGCCCGCAGCAGTCACGTGCCCGAAGAGGCCCCCGAACGGACCGTATTGAAGGTCGAGAATCAGGGCTTTCCGGACATGAATATCTTCGTCGTCGCCGAGACGAGCAATCGCGTACGGCTCGGTATGGTGACCGGGACGAGCAACGCGTACTTCACGCTGCCGGACTATTTGATCCGCAGCATAAAGGAGCTCCGCTTCCAGGCACTTCCCATCGCGACGACGCGCGGACCTGTGTCGCAGTCGATTCTCGTGACGCCTGGCGACACGGTGGTTCTGGTGATCCCGCCGGGATCCTGAGGTACCAGGCAGCCGTTAGGCTGCCTCACGAGCCTCGTGGATGCCCCGGGGATAGTGGCGTCCAGGAGGGCGGGTCGCTCGCGGGGAAGCTCTCCTCGTCCGCCTCCTCGACGCGGTCCGGCGTCGATGTGTCGTCCTCTTGCGGCCTGCGTGGAGGCTCTTTCGGCTGATCGCCCTTGCGCGGCTCGTTCGCGCCTGGCTCCTCGCGATGCTCCTGATTCGGAATCATTCTGCTCCTCCTCCTACGACGGCGTCGCTCGTGTCCGTCATGAAGCGGGACGAAGCCCGCGATCGGCATCGAGCCACTCCCGTGGGTTCCAGTTGACCGGTACGGCTCCAATCCGCTCGAATCGAATGCGCGGATCGTCCGATTGAACGAGCGCGAGGAGCCGATGACCACCCAGCAAGAATCGCCGCGAGGCTGACTCGATGCTATCGAGCAGCGTATGCGCGAATTGCGGCTCGAGGCGCGCAAACGCATCGAAGTGCCGGAACTGAATGACGACGCCGCCATCGTCCGGGACATCAAGGTCGCCCAGACAATCGATCCACGACGCAAGGTTCGCCGAGTAATGCTCGGGGAATGCGAATACTCGTTTCGCGTCCGCGTGAAAATCGGCGACGGTCTTCCAGGCCGCCGTGTCGAGCGCGTACACCCGATATCCGAATTGCTGAAGACAGGCGACATCCTGCGTCAACAAACTGTGTTTGTGGTACAGCGTCACGGCGCTGCTCTGCAGCAGTTGGACGTCGAGGCGCTCGAGTGGGGGCCGTGTGGCGCGCGGAGGCGCAACGCGCTCCTTCTTGAACAATCCCATGGGGCGTGGATTCGGCGACCGGTGACGATCCTCACCGCGCGGCAGGAGCACCGACGCGTGATCGAAAATACCGAGTGCGACTGCTGTGGCGGGAGAGGTTCGATTTACTCGTAGTATCGCCGAATGGCCGCAGCAACTCCGTCGAGGTCGGGAAAGAGCCGACGCTCATCGACGCCAACGAGATCGAGTTGGTCACGCAGCCGGCCGACCTCGCCAGCCGGAATGATGTACTTGGTCAGCGCGCCGCCGAGGTCGTGCGCGTCGAGGAACGCATCGAACGATCGCGACTTGTCGGAGCAGAGCGTAAACACTGCCGCCTGCGCGACAATCCGTTGGTCGAGCGAGGGTGGCTCGAGCAGACACGCAAAATCTCGTTGGGCGCCGCGACGCATGAGCTTCCAGGGCGTGAAATGGCCGTCCTTTCCGAACAGCTCATCGAGGTCCTTGATCAACAGTGAGAAAGTGGGAAACTCGAATTTCTCGTGGAGGAGCTTCGAGTCGAGTCGCCACACAGCGCGATCTCGTTCGGGGCCATCGTCTTTAGCGCGCGTCGCGAAAAAGGCAGCGACGAGTGGCGAGTATGTCCAGTCGAGTAGCCGGGTCGGCACGCCGTGATGCTGGGCGGACACGAGCTGTTCCCAATCGTTGATCGGATCCGTTCCGACGTGTGGGCGCGAGTAGCGGATGTAGTTTCGGAGAATGTGCTCCTCGAGATCCGATTTCGAGTGCGGCTGGCGCATGCTCCCCAAGCGATCGAGGCTCGTGAAGAGCGCGCTTTCCGCATCCGAGCTGCCGCGGTAGACGCCGGCGTCGCGACGGCGGCCCGTGACAGAGTCAGGCTCTGACGGCGTAACTCGGTCGACGAACTCGCCGAGGCTGTGAATTACGATTGCGCGCACTGTTTGCAGGCGACGGTGGCGCCAACCATCCGAGCTCGGCCATCAGCCGTGAGCACCCACGGCCGGTTCTGCCACGGAGGATCGTGGCGCATGTGAATGGAGTGACCGCACTCGAGCTCAGCGACCCAGTGCTGCTCCTCGTCAGCATGGAAGCCGGCGATTCGCCTCGCCGGAACCTCTATCCCAGTCATCGTGTCGGCCCGGCGTAAACGTTAGGCGTCGACCGCTCGAGATACGTCGAGGTCCCACGCGCGGGTCCGAAGCCATAGCGCGCGTACAGACCTTGGGCATCGCGCGTAAAGAGTGCCAAGCGACGCAGGCCCTGGAGCTCGGGATGCGCAAGAACGCACTCCATGAGCCATTTCGAGAGACCCTGGCCGCGATGGGATTCGAGTACGAACACGTCCGAGAGATACGCGTATGTCGCGAGATCGGTGATCACCCGCGCGAAGCCCACTTGTCGATCGCGATGGTAGGTCCCGAAAGCGACCGAATTCTCAATTCCACGCTCGAGCACGGCCCGCGGCATACCAGCCGCCCAGTACGAGCTCGACAGATAATCGTGAACCACATCGATATCGAGCCGCTTGCGATCCGTCGAGATCACGAAATCGCCCCGCACCCACTTCCGAGGTACGTCGTTCATTACGTCAGGTGACCTTGGTGCCGCGGGCATCGCGGACGGCGTTCAGCTCATTGCCGGAGCCGATCCCGCGGTCGGCGAGAAGCTTCGTCGTGAAGCGTTGACCCTCCGAAATGCGCTCAACTTCGACGGCAACGGTATCGATCGACTGCTGCATCTCGGATAGCCGGTGATCGATGCGTTGCATGACATCGCTTGGCAGCGGAGCCGCCTTTCGACGACTGACGAACGCCGCGATAAGACTGATGATGAGAAGCGTTCCGCAAATCTGCCCCGAGAGGGCAACGATCATCGTGTATCTATCCATCGCTGCTAAGGTCGCCTCGCGTGAAGTTAGAAACAGCCGCGGATGCGGTCGCTCGCAGGATTCGGAAAGTCGCCCGGGTATGGCAAGCCGCGCTCGTCGCGTCGGCTGATGATCTCTTCCTTTGGGTTCTCACTCTTCTTCTGCTCCCGAGGTTTCTCGGTGGGAAGATGACCGATGACCCGTTCAAGCGCGGTGTCGAGGGAGCGTCGTGTACGCTTTGCCATGATTGTCTCCTGAAAAGTCGCGCGGTCACTACGGTCATCAGTAAGCGGAAGTTCTATTCCAGCCATCACGTCCAGCCATCACGTCGGCTGATTGAGCTCGATCCCAGCGGTCCCGACGAGAACGCAATCTTCAGCTTGACCGGAGCGGACCAGTCTCCAGAACTCTGTTTCCACATGCGGCGCTGGCGAGCTATTCGGAAAGAGCTCCACTTCGATACCACTCGTGCACACCAGACGGACTCCGCCATAGGAGTCGGCCAGAAACGTCGAAACGACAACTCCGCTCTCGAGCAGCTTCGCGATCTCGTCCATACGCACGTCCCACCAGCTCGCGCCGCGCACGTCCCAGTCGAAGGTCTCGAGGTCCGCGTCCGGCTGCGCCGGCGTAAACAAGTCCCCAGAGCCGACGAGGATCGTCGCTGAATTGGCCATTCGCCAAGCGCAAGCAACGATCAGTGTGTACGCTCCCAGCTTATGGCCCTCGACATCGCGTCCCTCACCGAACTGTAGCGAGAGTACATCGCTGTCACGAGCGACACCCCATACTCGAAGACCGACCAGGGGGGCAAGAATCCGTTCGACGATTTCCTTCAGCGATCCTCCGCGGGTTCGGGGCGGCGACGATTGCTAATCGTCGCCCGGTTCGCTGCCGGAATCAATTCCCGTTGTCGCGAGGAGTGGAGCTTAGGACGCCGCTGCCTGAGGACGAGCCTTCGCGTTGTCGCCCGCCATCGCCGACAAAGCAGCCTTCGCGTCGGCAACGGTTGCTTCAGATCCCGCTCGCGTCCACTCGACCATCTTCGACGGCGAGTCCAGTCGGAACGCGCTCAGAGCAAATGGATCGACGATGAGCTCGAGCGCCCAGCCCGCTTTCCGCCACACCAACGTCAGTCCGCCCTGCGGCGTGACGGTGATCTCGTCAGGGGTGAGATCGTTTCGCCAGGCTTGCACGAGAACCGCCCGCGCCCGCTCGAGGGCATCGAAATCGACGCCCGGCTGATCGGGAGCGATTTGAAGCGCACCGGCGATTGGAAAAGAATCCAACGTCGCGAGGCCGTGCGCGAGAGTCGGAAATGCGGAGGCGGCAGTGGGCATCAAGCCAATGACGACTATATGGGCACGAGGTTGCGTGAGTCATCCGAACCGGCTCACACGCATCGTTCAGCTCTAGAACGGGCATTCCCGCGCATCGGTAAACAGGGCTGGCTGTATTGAGAGCGGGTGCTGCGAGTGATCCCTGACACGGCGCTCGATCGTCTTTCGGTTGTTCCGTAAGCGTACGATCAGGCGCGCTGCCGCGTCCCTTCCCCTTCCCTCCGATCGTCGCCGCACCGATTCGCTGGCCCCGAACGGACTTCATCCGTTGCCGCGTATCGATCGCAGCACTCGAAAAACGGTGGGCGATCTATCTCAGCCCCGAAAGGCAGGAGGCACCGCTGAGCGAAATCAATTGGGCGGTCGAGCTGCGGAAGATCGAGCGAGAGTTCGATGGTCTCCCCCCTGAGCCGACCGCCAATGACCTGCGTCAGCAACGCGATGGCCAGAGGCGCGAACGCGAACGACAGGACGCTGCGGCTGCGTCGTTCGGAGTGTATTTCCGGCTGACACTTGTTCTGTGTCTTGCCATTTCACTGGCCTGCTGGCCATACGACATCACGTGCGGAGCCATGCTATCCGGCTACATGTCCGCGATCGCACTACTCGTCGTGACCGGGATCTGGACAATGACCGCCACGTTCACGCACCGGATGCCTCGGCGCCATGTTACAGCGGTGCTCATCGTTCTGTGGGGTCTTATGCTTGGCGCTGCGCAGGTCCTTCCGAGGATCGGCTACGCGAATGCAGCGCCGGGCCGATCGACGAGCTGGAGTTGTAGCGCCAGCTAAGTGCGTCGCGGGAATCGATCAGGGCTTGATCTGAATGGGAGTGCCGTCTCGAATGACTCGCCACAGCTCTTCGATTTCCTTGTTCGTCACGGCGATACACCCATTCGTCCAGTCGTAGTCGCGATGCGCTGGGCCAAAGGCCGCCTGCTCCTCTGGCAAGCCGTGGATCATGATGTCTCCGCCAGGCTCGACACGCAGCCTCGCCGCACGCGCCCGATGTACCGCGTCTGGATAGGAGATCCGCAGCGATAGGTGATACTTGCTGTTCGGATTTCGCCCCTCGATATAAAACAGGCCCTCAGGCGTTCGGTTATCGCCAATCCGCTCTTTATCGCCGACGGGGTTTCGGCCGAGAGCGACGTAGTAGACGTGCACCGGATAGCCGCGATAATACACGACCAGCTCGCGCCGGCTCTTGTTCAGCACGAGACTGTCGGCCGCTACGGGCGCGCCAGATCGCGTCGCCGCGTTCGGCGCGAGGCGAGTGCTGTCGGGGCCATGAGATAGGGCGAGCGCAGCAGCGCCCGCGAGAAGCAGGAGGGTCATAACGAGAGCAACGCTTGCGACATGCGCCGTCGGCTCCGGCTCAGCAGCGGGCGGGATGCTCCGGCCGTTGAAAGACGGTTGATCCGAGTACTGCGTTTCGCGTTCGCAGAATCTGTACTCCGCATCACGGCCAGTCCAGCCCTCCCGTCGACTTGTCTTCCCGCTCCAGCGCCAGGTCGCAACGCCCGCGCGTTGCCAAGGTACCTTCTGTAATGCATAGCGCACCACAAAAGGTCCCTCGTTCGCGCCCCATGGCTGTGTTGTTCGATCTCGACGGGACGCTCATCGATTCGATCGAGCTGATTCTCGCTTCGATGAGATACGCATTCGCAAAATGTCGCGCACCGCAACCGACCGACGCGGAATGGTTGACCGGTGTGGGCACACCGTTACGAACGATGTTCCAGCAGTACGCGTCGGACGACGCCGAGATCGACCGTTTCATCGCCGCATATCGAGAGCACCAATTCGCAAATCACGACGATCTCGTCAGGTGCTACGATGCAGTCCCGGCTACGGTCGCGGCCCTCGCGGCCGCGGGAAATCGCCTCGCCGTCGTGACGAGCAAGACGGAAGCGCTCGCGGGCCGCGGCCTCAAGCACGTCGGCCTCGCCGGCTACTTCGATACCGTCATTGGCTGCGACTCATGTTCGAGACACAAACCGCATCCCGAACCCGTACTGACCGCGCTGGAGCGCCTCGGCTATCAGCCCGATGAAGCCGCTTTTGTCGGCGATTCAGTGCATGACGTTGAAGCTGGCAATGCGGCGGGTGTGCTGACCGTCGCCGCTCTGTGGGGTCCATTTACGCGGGAGCAGCTGGCGGTCGCCTCACCCGACGCGTACCTCGAGCGGGTCACAGAGCTTCCGCAAGTGTTGGTAGGACGCTGAGTTGAGCGAAGCTCGGCGCTCCAGGCCGGATTCAAACCTTTCCCCGCATCGTGGTATCTCATCCAGTGCCTGGATGGAGACCCCACGATCCATGACGGCAGTGGCAATCATCGAAGCATCGACAGCGGCGAAGAACGACGGCGATTCTGACGTAGCTCTAGCCGCTTCGGGGAATCGGCAAGCTTTCGAGCGCCTCTATCGTCAGCACGTCAATCGCGTGTTCTCGCTCTGCGCGCGCATGGTAGCAGATCGGCTGCGCGCCGAAGAGCTGACACAGGATGTCTTCGTCCGGGCCTGGGAAAAGCTGCACCTATTCCGCGGGGAGAGCTCGTTTGGCACGTGGTTGCATCGAATGACAGTCAATGTCGTGCTCAACGCGCGGAAGAGTGAAGGACGGCGACAGTCGCGATTCGAGGACTCCGATGAAGAGAGTGGCGGTGTGGACTCGGTCGCGTCGAGCAGTACTTCGGGAACGGTCGGGATGCCGCTCCCACCCGGAGATCTGCTCGATCTCGAGGACGCCATCGGACGGCTACCCCCTGGCGCGCGACGGGTGTTCGTGCTGCACGATGTAGAAGGTTATAAACACGAGGAAATTGCCGAGATGTTGGGCGTGACGACCGGAGCGACGAAAGCACAACTCCACCGCGCTCGGCTTCTATTGCGGGAGGCGCTGAATCGATGACGAACAACGTACATTGCGGAGAGTTCGTCGAGCGTCTCGCTGATTTGTTGGAGCGAGACGTCGATGAGACGACGCGCGCGTCGTTGGAGTCGCATGCGCTCGCGTGCAGCGACTGTGGTCCGCTGCTGGCGGACCTGCGGAAGCTTCGTATCGATGCGTCGAGTCTTCCCGTGCTGAGTCCGACCCGCGATCTGTGGGAGGACATCTCGCAGCGAATCGACGCGCCCATCATTCCATTGCGCGGGGACGCCGCCGATCGCTCGCGCCGCCCGACACGTTGGCCGCGCTGGGCCTCGATGGCGGCAGCGGCGATCTTGTTGATCGCGCTGACTTCGACGGCGACTTATCTCGTGACCGTTCGCCAAGCATCGACTGCATCGACGGGAAGCCCAGCGCGTGTCGCGGGCCGAAATCTCGATTCGACGGAGTCGCCCGCGCGGGCGGAAGGTCAGCATCCTGTCGTTGCCGTCGCGACGAGGCCCGACAGTGGCCAGACGTCGGCGACACCGACCGAGCCTGCCACGGCCGGCGGCACGCCGGTGCGATTTGCGAAGAACAAGCCGAGCGCCGAGCAAGTGTACTCGAGCGAGATCGCGCGCCTGCGCACGATCGTCGCGAAACGTCGGTCACAGCTCGATCCGGTCACGATCAGCGTGATCGAGCGGAACCTCAAGGTCATCGATGACGCGATCGCTCAGTGCCGGCTGGCACTGGGCAAGGATCCAGCCAGTCGCTTCCTGATGGAATCACTCAATAACGCACTCGAGACCAAGGTCGAGCTGCTGCGAACGGCGACAATGTTACCGGCCCGCAGTTGACTTGAGACAATGATAAACTTCTGTCCCCGCTCGACGTTCGGGTCGAGCCTCCATTCGGCGCTGTTCGTTCTCGCGCTCTCGGCGACGGTCGCCGGTGCGCAGCGCCGGCGCGACTACGACCGAGACTACCGATCGAACGTCGACACCAGCTTCGACTTCGATCGTCGTGGGCTCGTCTCGCTCACGCTCGGCAGCGGCGACATCATCGTGACGGCGTGGTCTCGCGATCAAATTCGCATTCATGCGACGAGCGAGAGCGGCGGCGTCCGTCTCGATGCGAGCTCATCGCGCGTCAGCCTCGAGCTTTCGAATCGGTATGGCCAGGGAGGCGACTCGCGGTTCGAGGTTACCGTCCCCGTCGGCGTGCGCATCGTGGCGCGGGCGCAATCGGGCGATATCGCGATCTCGGGAACTCAGGGAGAAGTCGACGCGCGTTCGCAGAGCGGCGACATCAAGATCGGCGATGTCGCGAGCCGGCTAGATATCGGCACACTCTCCGGCGACATCGAAGCGCGCGGCGTGAACGGAGACATACAAATCAAATCGGTCAGCGGTGATATTCGTGTCACGGACTTCAAAGGTGACTTCGAGGGAGAGACCGTAAGCGGAAGCATCGAGCTGCACAACGGAACTGCGCATGATGTGCGATCGCACACGACCAGCGGAGATCTCGTCTACGACGGTACTATCGATCCCTCCGGCCGGTACGAGCTGAGCGCGCACTCCGGCGATATCCGACTGAACATTCCGTCGAACACGAGCGCACAGCTCTCGGTATCGACCTGGAGTGGAACGCTCGATAGCGACTTCCCCATCACGCTGCGACCGGGCGAGCACGGTATCGGTAGCGGTCAGGCAAAACGATTCACCTTCGACATCGGGAACGGCGCTGCTCGAATCTCGGCGGAGACGTTCTCTGGCGACATCACGATTGGCTCACGGGGATCGGCGCGCCGTGAGCAATGACATCTTGTCCCTCATTCCACGATTCTCGTCAACCCAACGCTTACGAATCATGCGCTACGCTCCCGCGCTCGTTCTGACGCTGCTCTGCGCTCCGCTCGTTGCGGGCGCGCAAGATCGTGACGGTGACTTGCATTGGGAGAGACGGCTCTCCTCAGGTCAGACGGTTCACGTTCGCAACATCAACGGCGATATCAGCGTCACTCCGTCGTCGTCAGGTCGAGTCGAGATCGTCGGGATTCGCCGCGGCAGCGGCCGTTCGGCGGACCGGCTGAACGCCCAGGTGACGGAGACGTCGGACGGGCTCATGGTTTGTGTCGTGCGGCTGAATTCCGATGACGAGTGTGATGGCCGCGGCTACCATCGTCACAACGACGACGATGACGATAACTGGGGGAACGCGAGCCTGAATCTCGAAGTCCGACTGCCCTCGAGCGTTCAGATCGACGCGAAATCGGTCAGTGGCAATGTCGACGTCGTCGGCGCGCAGGGTGATGTTCGCGCCGAGGCCGTGAGTGGTGATATCCGGCTCGAGCGGCTGCGCGCGACGTCCGTCGAGGCGCGCTCGGTGAGTGGAGGAATCAACGCCTCCATCGAGTCGCTGTCGGGCAGCGGACCATTATCATTCAAATCGGTGAGCGGCGACGTGAAGCTGGAATTTCCACGCAGTCTCGACGCCGACCTCTCGATGAGCAGCGTGAGCGGGCAACTCGACTCAGATTTCCAGATGACGCTCGGCGGCGGCAGCCGCTCGAGCCGGCGGCGGATCGAAGCGCGAATCGGACGAGGCGGGCGGGATTTGGATCTCACGACCGTGAGCGGTGATGTCCGGCTGCGAATGACACGAGACTAAGCACACGACGAGGCATTCGAATGCGACGCAGCGTACTCGCCCTTTTGAGTGTTTCCGTAATTGGCGCCGCTCCGCTCAGCGGGCAGCGCCAAACGGAGCAGAATGCGTTCACCTGGTCGGGCCGCATTCCAGCCGGACACTGGATTCGCGTGCGGAATCTGAATGGTGAGATCAACGTCACCTCGTCCAACAGCGATCGCGTCGAAGTCACGGCGACGAAACAGTGGCGTCGCAGCGATCCGCAGTCCGTGCGTATCGAGGTGCGCAAGTACGGCGGCAACGATGAGGACGTCGTCATCTGCGCGATCTGGAACGACCGCACCGATTGCGACGAACGGGGAAGCGACTCGCACAACGTGCGCAACAACGACGTGAGCGTACAGTTTCGCGTGATGGTGCCGCGCGGCGTGAAGGTCGGTGTCTCGACCGTGAACGGCGCCGTGAGTGTCGAGGGCGCCACGTCCGAAGTGGAAGCATCGACGGTGAACGGAGAGGTAGAGGCCACGTCATCCGGCGGACCCGTCAACGCGTCGACGGTGAATGGCAGCGTCACTGCCCGCATGGGCCGGTTCGACAATGATGAAGATCTAAACTTCTCGACGGTAAATGGCTCTGTGATCGCGGAGTTTACCGGTGAGCTGGATGCCGACGTCGAGCTGAGCACGGTGAACGGACGCTTTCAAACGGACTATCCGGTCACGATCAACGGTCGCTTGGATCCACGACATCTTCGTGCGCGCCTTGGACAGGGAGGTCGCCGAATTCGGCTTTCGACGGTGAACGGGAACGTCGAATTACGTCGACGTAGCTGAGTCGCCTGGGCCAGAATCTCACGGGCGCGG